>CAMOXN010000001.1 GCA_946629175.1 uncultured Lachnospiraceae bacterium
AAAACGGAAACTGAGGCACAAGGGGTACTGTTAAAGGGCAGTTTCAAACGGGGGTAACAAAATGTATAAGGATGGCAAAGTATGGCTGGCAGTGAATGAAGACGGCGAAGATATCTTTCTTCTTCCGGGAAAGGCGAACAGGCATGGGCTGATCGCCGGCGCTACCGGAACAGGTAAGACGGTGACTTTAAGGGTCATGGCTGAAGCATTCAGCGACATGGGCGTTCCGGTGTTCCTGGCTGACGTCAAGGGCGACATCGCCGGCATGATGGCGCCGGGCATCGACAGCGAAGACATGCAGGCGAGGATCGAGCGTTTCGGACTCGCGCAGAACGGCTTCGCTTATCAGGGATATCCCGTTACCTTCTGGGATATCTACGGGCAGAACGGCATACAGCTGCGGACGACGATCTCGGAAATGGGTCCCATGCTCCTGGCCCGCATCATGAAGCTCAACGAGCTGCAGACCAATATCCTTTCCATCGTGTTCAAGATCGCTGACGACAACGGACTGCTCCTGATCGATACGAAGGATCTTAAGTCCATGCTCAATTATGTGAACGGGAACCGCAGCGAGTTCGAAGCTGAGTACGGAAAGATGAGCCCGGCTTCGATCGCGGCGATCCTCCGCGCTGTCGTTGCGCTTGAGATCGACGGCGGCGACGTGTTCTTCGGCGAGCCCGGCCTCAATATCCGTGACTGGCTGTCGACGGAAGGCGGCAAGGGCATGATCAATATCCTGGACAGCCAGAGCCTGATCAATAACGGAAGGCTCTATTCCACTTTCCTTCTGTGGATGCTCTCCGAGCTGTTCGAGAAGCTGCCCGAAGTGGGCGATCCCGCCAAGCCGAAGATGGTGTTCTTCTTTGATGAAGCGCACCTTCTGTTCAACGACGCGCCTAAATCCCTGCTTGAGAAAATAGAGCAGGTGGTCAAGCTCGTCCGTTCCAAGGGAGTCGGCGTCTATTTCTGCACGCAGAATCCCAGGGATATACCGGACGGTGTCCTGGCCCAGCTCAGCAACAGGATCCAGCATGCGCTCCGCGCTTATACGCCCGCTGACCAGAAGGCAGTCCGCGCAGCAGCGGATTCTTTCCGCGAGAACCCTGCATTCAACACATTTGACACGATCATGGGACTGGGGACCGGCGAGGCGGTCATTTCCTTCCTTGAAGAGGACGGAACGCCCAGTATTGCGCAGAAGACCAAGGTGCTCCCTCCGCAGAGCCGAATGGGCGCTGTTACGGATGCCGAGAGAGAACAGTGCATCAGAGAGAGCGTGCTCTACGGCAAGTACTGGGAGGCCGAAGATCCGGATTCCGCTTACGAGATCCTGGAGAGGCTCGGCCTCGAGAGAGAGGCGGAGCTGGCTAAGGCCAAGGAACAGGCGGAGATCGCGAAAGCGGAAGCCGCAGCGGCCAAACTCAGGGAAAAGGAAGCTGTGGCAGCGGAGAAAGCCGCGCAGAGAGAGCAGGAGAAGGCGGAGCGCGAGGCAGCCAGAGAGGCGGCCAGAGAAGCCGCCCAGAAGAAACGCGCCGCCAAGCAGGTCGGAAGCACGGTGGCAGGTACGGTCGGACGCGAAGTCGGCAAGACTGTCGGCGGAACGATCGGCGGCAAGTTCGGCAAGACGCTCGGCGGAAATCTGGGCGCGAGCCTGGGCAGAGGAATCCTCAATACGCTGTTCGGAAGGTGATAAAGCTTTATCGGAAATGCCGCAGATCCGCCTGCAGCGAATGCACCGGTAACAGCCTTCGGTGGAATTTGCACCGAGATATTTTAAGAAATCAAACGAAAATAACGAAATTAAAAAGCACACCGCGCGGTGTGCTTTTTTTGTGCGCCGCAATTCCGATAAACCTGTTGTAGCTTACAAAACAGCGATCTTATACTTTTCTCATCGGCTCCCGGTCGGCGGTCCCAGTTCCGGCGTGGGGGCGATGGCGGACCGGCTTTATCAGATCTGTGAACTGTTTTTATTCGCTCACGCGGCTAAAAAAGTCTGCGGTCCGCTTCTTGTGCGCTGATTCTGCGCAGCTATCCGTGGTAATGCTTTTTAACTAAAACAACCGGTGTTTATGCCGAAAGCCTCGCTTCGAGGCTTTTCGGCAGGGCCGTTATATATATAGCAGCATATCAATCAGAAGAAGGAGTAGAAGATGAAAAAATACAAAGGCAGATTATTATCATGGGCGCTTGCCGCTGTGATGGTCGTTACCTGCGTGATCCCGGGGATCGCTTTCGCCGCGGAGCCGGCCGAGGCAAATACGTCCGCCGAAGCATTCACTGCAGCGGCAGAGGTCGAGCCCGTCAGGGAAACGGAAGAGGAAGAAGCGGCTGCGTCGGAAGAAGAGGTCACGGCGGAAGGCTCCGAAGCCAAAGCGGCAGAGGATGCCGCTGAGGAGGAAACTCATGAAGCCGACGAGCTTTCCGGAGATCCGGAAGGTGAACAGGAAGCGGAGAAGGAAGGACCGGAAGGAGAGGCTCCGGAGGATAATGAAGGTGGGGAGACAATCGTCCCCGGAGAACGGAGCGGCGAGGAGAGCACAGAAGCTGCTCCGTCAGAGCCTGAAGAAGCGGAGGCTGATGCCGCGGCAAGTGAGACAGCTTCTCCGGCAGAGCTGGAACAGCAGGCCGATACCGGCGGCGGGCGCAAGGCTGACATCGTCCCCTTCGTCGAAAGCCCTGCGTTCAACGCTGAGAAGAAAGCAGGCAAGTACGTAGTAAAGATCCACGCAGAGGAAGGAGTGCTTCCCAAGTCGACAAAGGTCTCTGTCACGGAGATGAAAGAAGCGGAGGCGGAACCTTACGCTGAGAAAGCGGAGCAGATGGCGGACGCAGGCATTGCAGTCGCAGTCATCGACATTACTTTCACAGACTCTGAGGGCAGGGAGATCCAGCCGAACGGCATGGTCGAAGTGACATTCGCGAACGCGGTGGAAGAAAACTCCACCATGTCCGTCTACCATGCGCCCGAAGGTGATGCCTCAAAGATGGAAGAAGTCAGGTCCGAGGAAAAAGAAGACACGGTAACATTTAAGATGGACAGCTTTTCCCCGGTCGTGCTCCTGGCGGCGGCTGATGAACCGAACTGGACAAAGGGCGGCGCCGGGACGCTCACCGATGTTACCGGTAAAGTCACATTCACACTGAAAGAACAGCAATTCTACAGGTACGACACAAGGGGACTTGGTGACTGGCTCACAATGACATACAACATGTATGTCGACAGCAAATATGTCGGACGATCCTTCTGCCTGGATCCCCGTCTGGACGGACGGGATTTTTCGCGATCAGACAAGACGTACGAAGTCACGGCGCCTATGCTCCGCAAGGCGGCCTGGTACGGCCAGTACGGCCCCGGCAGCATCATCTCTTCCATTACGGGAACAGATGATGAAGGAACCAACAATATCGTGACGCATGTCTCGATCTCCGAGATCTATGCCCGCCTGGGGTATACATCCAAATCAAGTGCAGGGGACGGGTTCCTTGAGACTTCCAACACGCTCAGGGATCATGTCAAGAGGTTCGTCAAGGCAATCGAGGACAAGGCGGACCCGCCGGGCGACTATTACCTGTATGTCGCCGTGAGCAGCGACAGCAGGAAACAGGACTTCGGCTTCGGCAGCTATGAACTCGTTGACCATGATGCCTCGTTCACGATCCGGAAGGCACCTGACGATGACAGCAGGACTGTCAGAGATATGATCACAGGCAACAGCAACTATGACCTGACCGGAGCGGTATACTGCGTCTACAGATCCGAAGAAGATGCCAGGGCAGACAGGAACCGGGTCGCTGATACGGTGACGAAGAAGACCACTATAACCATTACCGGAATGGCAGATGTCGACGGTAAAGGCGTAAAGGGGATTTCAGATCCTTTCCATGTCGAACCGGGCAGCTACTACATTAAAGAAATAAAAGCGCCTGTGAAGGGCGGCTATCTGCTGAGCGAATCGATCACACCCGTCAGGCTCAGATCAGACGAAGACGCGGCCGTAAGTGTTTCCGATACTTACAAGTTCGTGTATCTGCGCATTAAGAAAGAGCCGAGGAACGTTCCGGAAGGTGTGACCCCTCCATCATTGGCCGGTGCCGTATTTAATATCTACAGTGATGCCAAATGTGAGAGCGGCTCCCTTGTGGGCACAGTCACAACGGATGAAAGGGGTTATACAGAGCAGCTGAAAGTGGACACGAAAGGCCATAAACTGCTCATCCAGAACTATTACGCCAAGGAGATCAAAGCTCCCGCGGGATACAGGAAAGTTGACAGCCGTTTGACGATCGAGACGTCTTCCGCCCTTAAGGACCCGGTGCGGTACGCGCTGATCGACAGGACTGTATCGGAACCCCTGACACGTGCAGGCATCACGATCATCAAGGAATCCGGCAGCACGGATATTACTGATGACAATTCCTGCTATCCTTCTCTGGCCGGCGCGAAATTCGGTATTTACAGAGATGCGACATGCCGGGATCTTGTTGAGACGATCGTGACTGATGAAGACGGCTTTGCGGAGTCGGGCAGCTCGCTGACCGTTGGAAATTACTGGATCAGGGAGCTGGAAGCGCCTTACGGATACAGGATCAATGAGGAGATCTTCCCTGTCACGAGTCAGGAGATCGCATCCGGCACACAGGAACTTATCGTCTCTGAAGAGCCGGCTCTTGACCCCGCGCAGATCACGATCGAAAAGCGCGCAAAAGGAGACGTGAAGGGAAACAGCCTTGAGGGCGCTGAGTTCACGTTCAGCTACTACGACGGATATTATAAGTCTGAGAGTGAACTGCCGGAAAAGCCGGTGAGGAGCTGGACGGTCAGGACGAAAGAGACCGGCGGGCACTATGTCGCGAGACTCTATGACTGTAAGGAAAACGGAACATTTGTAAGCGGAGATGAGTTCTATACAGACATGAAAGGAAAGCCTGCCTTTCCTCTCGGAACTGTTACGATCAGCGAGACCAGGGCCCCTGAAGGCTACAAAAATGATCCGGACTTTGGCGGCGGATCAAAGATCCTGATCGGCAACGTGGTCCTGAACAGCGCCGGTGACGCTAAGTTCACCGTTGTTCTGGGAACGGAGCCTGCGGAAAACACGATAACGGTAGAAGAGACCCCGCATACGCCCTCGATCAGGACATCCGCGCTTGACGCGCAGTCGAGGAGCCACACTGCCTTCGCGGGAGAAGGCACGATCCGTATCATCGACACGGTCACCTATGAGGACCTCAATAAGAATACTTCCTATACGATGTACGGCACGCTCATGGACAAATCGACCGGGGAGCCTTTTAAGGACGAAGCCGGCAAAGAGATCAAAGCCTCCGCGCAGTTCAATACCGGCGGCAAAATGAACGGAACGGTCGACGTCGTGTTCGAGTTTTCCTGCAGCGAAGAACATATCAAGGGACATGTTCTGGTCGTAAAGGAGGAACTCAGGGCGGACGCCTCCAATGAGGACGCTGACAAAATACCGGGCGCGGTTCACTGGGACCCGGAGGACCGGGAGCAGACGATCCGGTTCCCTGAGATCGGTACATATCTGAAGGATAAAGCGACAGGAGAACAGGTCGTCCCTGCGGATTCCGATGTGGAACTTATTGATACAGTCAGTTATAAAAGCCTCATGCCGGGAGAGGACTATGTGGTCATCGGTACACTGATGGATAAGGCGACCGGGAAACCCGTACAGTATAAAGGAAGTGATGTGACGTCTGCTGCCTCTTTCACGGCAAAAGAGTCAGACGGCACAGTAGAAGTCACTTACCGCTTCCATACGGAGGGCTTATCAGGCAAGAGTATTGTTGCTTTTGAGAGGCTGGAAAGCGGGGGAAGGATCGTCGCAAAGCATGAGGATATAGACGACAGCGGACAGACTGTTACGATCCCGGGCATCAGGACCGACGCATATGACGAGGAGACAGGTAAGAAGAATACACTGGCCGCCGGGAACAGGACCATCGTTGACGAAGTCGCATTTACAGGCCTGGTCCCCGGGAAGACGTATGAGATCAGCGGAGAGATCAAGGTCAAGCCGACAGACGCGGGCATCAGTTTTGACGATGCGCATACAGTCCCCGCTGAGATCGTTTCCGCAAAGGGGGACGGCAGTATTTCCTTCGATTCCGACAAGGTGACCTTCGTGCCCGCCGGCAATGAAGGGGAGACCGTCAGCGGTATCCTCTCCATAGGATTTAAGCTGGATGCTTCGGATCTTGCGGGCGAGGTGATCGTCGTGGGCGAGACTTTGCGGCAGAACGGCGTGGAGATCGCCGTACACCGCGACATAAATGATGAAAGACAGTCGGACAAGATCCCGGACGGACAGACTGTCGCGATCGATACTTCGACAGGCATCAAGAACACACTTGCGTCTGACAACAGAGTCCTTAAGGATACATTCCGCTATGAGAACCTGATACCGGGAGAGACTTACCGGTTCACCGGAAAGGTCATGGCAGGCGCGCTGACAGAAGCTGATGGAGATGATCCCGGAAGCGGCGGATCCGGAGAAGAAAGAACAGATCTCTTAGAGGAGATCCACTCTGTGATGACAGATGAAAACGGAATTCCGGTCGAGAACGGATGCGTGGAGTTTGTGCCGGACAAAGAAGACGGGACCGTTGAGCTGTACTTCTCGATCGACGCCTCAGAGCTCGCGGGCAGGGACGTGACCGTATTTGAGAAGGTGACCCTTGGCGGCAAGTCTGTTATCGTTCATGAAGTCATGGACGGGACACAGACGGTTTATATACCGGAGGGAAAGACGACAGCTGTTGACTCAGAGACGAAGGAACAGATCTCCATGCCTGATGAAGAAGTACGCATTATCGACACGATGGTCTACAGGAATCTGATCCCCGGAAAAGAGTATACCGTCAAGGGACGCGTGATGAGGAAGAATACCGGCAGTGAGATCGCCTCCGTGCTTGCGGGAGCCGCATTTGCAGAGGGCTCCGCCGGAACCATATCCGTGGCGGACAATGCTGCCTTGTTCACTCCCGAACAGGAAGAAGGCGCTCTTGCCCTCACCTTTGATCTTGATGCCTCCGGACTCGCCGGCGAGGACATCGTGATGTTTGAGCGCGTGTACCATAACGGCGCGGAAGTGATCGTGCATGAGAATATTGACGACACAGCGCAGACGATACATTTCCCGAACGGACATACATTTGCTTCTGACCCCGATACGGGAGTCCGCACGATGAAAGCGGGCCAAAAAGTCATTGTCATGGACGAATTTGTCTATGAGAACCTGCTTCCGGGAAAGGACTATGTGATCACAGGCAAGGTCATGCTGAAACCGCTGAACGGCGAAGAGCCAAAAGAACTTCCCGCGAAGATGGTGAGCTCCGAAGGTGATCCGATCGGCGAACATGTTTTCTCACCCGGATCAAAGGACGGGAGTGAAAAGATCCGTTTTGAAGTTGACGCGACCGGCCTTGAAGGCAGAAGCATTGTCATGTTCGAAACATTGGAATACATTGATCAGGAGTTTGGAATAAGGACAGCCATTGTCATTCACGAAGATATAAATGATGAAGATCAGACTCTGAACTTCCCGGAGGTCCGTACAACGGCAACGGACAAAAAAGACGGCGACCATGAGATCGCCTGTAAGGGGAACGTAACGGTGTCAGACAACGTGGAATACCGGAATCTTACGCCGGGCGCAAAGTATCGCGTGAGCGGCATACTGATGAACAGATCGACCGGCGAAACTGCCAGGGCGGGCGGCAAAGAGATCACCGGCGAGGCAGTATTCACGGCGAAACAGAAGAACGGAACAGTTAAAGTCAACTTTACATTCGATTCCTCGAAACTCAAGGAAGGTGACTATGTCGTATTCGAGACGCTCTATGAGATCAACGCGCAGACAGGAGACGGTAATATCGTAGGTTCCCACTGTGACCTCAAAGATGCATCGCAGACCGTCAGGCGCCCCTCGACCCCTAAACCGCAGGGAAATCCCGCGACCGGTGACAACAGCGATCCGGCTGTGTGGCTGGCAGCTGCTATGGCTTCAGTGATCGGAATTGCGGCCGCAGTCTGTTTCGGAAGAAAACGGTTCAGAAAATGATGACTAAGTTAAGGCTGGCCGCAGGGCTGTCTGCGGCCTTTATAACAACAGGTAAATTCATTGCCGCAGTTTCGGCAGCGGCTCTCTTTGCTTTCCCCGCTGTGCTCACGTCGGCCGCATCGGAAGACGGAGGATGGACGGAAGTCATGGAGACCATTCACCACGACGAAGAAGGCCACTATGAGAACCAAAAGACCGGTGAGGCCGAGGTCGTTGACAAAAAAGCCTGGGATGAGCAGATAAAGCACTACTATTACGAATGCGCGGTGTGCCTGTTCAGGGACGAGACCGAGGACGGTTCTTTGATCAACGACCATATCCTTCGTGAGCACCCGACCGGAAACGGGAACCATTACTATGACCCCGTAGATGGCGATGAGATCTATCCGAGCTACCGTGAAAAATATGAAATCGAGATCATCCACCATGATGCGGTGACGCATATGGAGGATGTCTATGAGGACGTTTGGATCGTTGACCGGAAAGCATATGACGAAGAGGTCCCTACAGGTCTGTACGGATATGTCGTTGAAGGAGAATTCGTAAGGAACGCAGTGGTGATGATAGACGGCAGGATCTATCCCTTTGATGATGACGGAATCATTAAGCCTGATCAATGGGTCACGGTCGACGATAACAGATACTATACTGATGAGTCAGGTGAAGCTGTTACCGGTTGGCACATGATCGACGGCAGGAAGTATTACTTCAGGGATGAACGGTATAGATCTTTCAGGGAAGCCGACCGCGGAAAGATGATGACCGGCTGGGCGAACATAGGAAACCGGACTTATTATTTCGCGGACAGCCGATACCCGGCATATTCGGATTCCAAGAAAGGAATCATGCTCACGGGCTGGAAGACGATCGACGGCAGGAAATATTACTTCATGGACAGCTTTTATTCGGAGTATGACGAGTCACAAAAAGGTATTCTCTTAACGGGATTTCGGAAGATCAATGGCAAATCCTATTATCTGACGGACAAACGCGCTGCAGGATATAAGGACTGGAAGAGAGGGATTCTCCTTTCAGGGCACGTTACGGTCGGCGGAAAACGCTATTTTCTGACGAAAACGGGAGTAGTGGTAAAAAAACAATTCGCAACGCTGAACGGAGAAAAGTATTACTTCTCGAATGACGGCACCATGCTCAGAAACAGCTGGATCACCGTGAACGGAAGAAAGTTTTATCTCGAAAAGAGCGGGAAGATGCACAAGGGGCTCCTTACACTGAATGGTAAAAAGTATTATTTTGGCTGGAACGGCGTGCTTGTGGTGAACAGATGGATCACTGCTGACGGCAAGCGGTATTACGCGGACGGCAGCGGCGAGCTTGAAAAACAATACTGACGCCGTCTTTCGTACAAAACGCTGAAAAACAGCTGAAATCAGAATATTCCTTCTTGTAATACTCCACAAGAATCGCTATAATATACTGGACTGTTTGTTTAGCTCAGTTTACAGAGAGAACAAATGCTCTAAATATATTGGTATAGTGGAGGTCTGGAAATGAAAGTTTATACTACCGATAAGATCAGGAATGTCGTTCTTCTGGGTCACGGCGGCGCCGGGAAGACAACTCTGGCAGAGGCTATGTGCAATCTGACAGGTCTGACATCCAGAATGGGTAAGGTCGAAGACGGGAACACCGTCAGCGACTTCACGAAGGAAGAGCAGAAGAGAGGTTTCTCCATCAGCACTTCGATCATCCCCGTTGAGTGGAAGGACTGCAAGATCAACGTTCTGGATACTCCCGGATACTTCGACTTCGTGGGAGAAGTCGAGGAAGCGATCAGCGTTGCTGACGCGGCGATCATCGTTGTTTCCGGCAAGGCCGGTGTCGAGGTAGGTTCCGAGAGAGCATGGGAGCTCTGCGAGAAGTACAATATTCCGAGAATGTTCTATATCTCCGATATGGATGTCGAAAATGCCAACTACCACGACGTGGCTGAGAAGCTTTCCGACCTGTACGGCGTGAAGATCGTTCCTTTCAACTTCCCTTACTACACGAACGGCAAGTTTGCGGGATCCGTCAACGTGATCACACAGAAAGCTTATGAGTTCTCCGGCAAGAACGTGAAGGAAGTCGATGTTCCGGCGGACTGCCAGGACCACCTGGAGCACTACCACGACACTCTGATGGAGACTGTGGCGGAGACCAGTGAAGAGTTCATGGAGCGCTATTTTGAAGGCGACGAGTTCACTGAAGAAGAGATCCTCGAAGCTGTCGGCGCAAGTGTCAAGGACGGATCCGTTGTTCCCGTAGAAATGGGTGCTAGCGCAGCCAATCTGGGCGTCAGTGTTCTGCTGGACGATGTCGTGAATTACCTTCCCGATGCAGGTTACCGCAAGATCAGCGGCACCAACCTGAAGACAGGCGAAGCTTTTGAGGCTGATTACGATGCTTCCAAACCGAAGAGCGCGTTCATCTTCAAGACCATTGTGGATCCTTTCATCGGAAGATATTCCCTGATCAAGGTCAATTCCGGCGTCATGAAGACAGATGACACTGTGTATGACAACGGGCTCGACACAGAGCTCAGACTGGGCAAGCTGTATATTATGTGCGGCAACAAGACTTCCGAGATCGCGGAACTTCAGGCCGGCGATATCGGCGCTGTCGCGAAGCTGGGCGATGCCAAGACCGGAGATACTCTGTCTACGAAGGCGACCCCGATCCAGTACGAGGCAATGCAGATCTCCACACCTTACACCTACATCAGGTATAAGGCGAAGAACAAGAACGACGTCGACAAGATCGCTCAGGCGATGACCAAGATCTCCTCTGAGGATCCTACTTTCAAGATGGTCAACGACTCCGACAACAGGCAGACACTGATGTACGGTATCGGCGACATGCAGCTTGAAGTTGTCAAGAGCATGCTCAAGAACGAGTACAAGGTCGAGATCGAGACCATGGCTCCGAAGGTAGCTTACAGGGAGACCATCCGCAAGAATTCCAACGTCGAGTACAAGTATAAGAAACAGTCCGGCGGACACGGCCAGTACGGACACGTCAAGATGAAATACAGCCCTCTGGAAGACCAGAGCAAGGCTTATGAGTTCAGCGATGAGGTCGTAGGCGGAACCGTTCCGAAGAACTACTTCCCCGCTGTCGAGAAGGGAATCATCGACTCCGTCCAGAAGGGACCGCTTGCGGGCTATCCTGTTGTCGGTGTCAACTGCGTCCTGTACGACGGATCCTACCACCCGGTAGACTCCTCGGAAATGGCATTCAAGACCGCTTCCGTCCAGGCATTCAAGAAGGGCTTCATGGAAGCGGGCCCTGTCCTGCTCGAGCCCATCGTCAGCCTCAAGGTCACCATCCCGGATGCATATACCGGTGATGTTATGGGCGATCTTAACAAGAGGCGCGGCAGAGTCCTGGGCATGAACCCCATCGGCGGCGGCAAGCAGGTCGTTGAGGCGGAAGTTCCTCAGTCCGAGCTGTTCGACTACTGCACAGTCCTTCGTTCCATGACCGGCGGACGCGGCGATTACGCGTATGAGTTCGTGAGATATGAGCAGGCTCCTGCTGACATCCAGGCCAAGGAAGTCGAGGCGAGAGCAGCTATGCTCGCTGAAGGTGTTGAGGACTGATTCCGGCACGGACTATTTTGACATTCATAATAAATATGCAGTCAAAAGAGTGAAGGCGGTTCACGAAAACGAATAGAGAACGGCAGACCGGGGCGTATCGCAGCGATATGTCCCGGTCTTTTATTTGACAAAGCCGTATGGCGGGGATTAGAATGTACAGGACGTTTGTCTTAGCCAAACGAACAGGAGAATGAAAGGAATCTGTATCTCATGAAGTACGAGTATAAGAAGATTGAACCGAAGTGGCAGAAGAGATGGGAGGACGCCGGACTCTTTGAGGCGAAGGATCACAGCGACAAGCCTAAGTTCTACGGGCTTGTGGAATTTCCTTATCCCAGCGGCGCAGGCATGCATGTCGGCCATATCAAGGCTTACAGCAGCATGGAAGTCCTGTCCAGAAAGCGCAGGATGCAGGGATACAATGTCCTGTTCCCGATCGGCTATGACGCTTTCGGTCTTCCTACCGAGAACTATGCCATCAAGACCAATACACATCCCAGGGAGATCACGGATGTCAACATCGAGAAGTTCTCCGGACAGCTCAGGAGCGTCGGTTTCTCCTTCGACTGGTCCAGAACGATAGATACTTCCAAGGACGATTATTACAGGTGGACGCAGTGGATCTTTTTGAAGCTTTTTGACCACGGCCTTGTCTTCAGGGACAAGACGCTCGTCAACTATTGCCCTCACTGCAAGGTCGTTCTCTCCAACGAGGACAGCCAGGGCGGTAAGTGCGATATCTGCCATACGGACGTGATCCAGCTCCCCAAGGACGTCTGGTACCTCAAGATCACGGATTACGCGGATAAGCTCCTGAGCGGGCTCGACGATGTCGACTACCCTGAGGCCATCAAGCAGCAGGAAGTCAACTGGATCGGCAAATCCACCGGCGCTTTCGTCGATTTCACGATCGACGGCATCGATGAGAAGCTTGAGATCTATACGACCCGTCCCGATACACTGTTCGGCGTTACCTTCATGGTCATGGCGCCTGAGCATCCTATGATCGACAAGTATGCGGACAGGATCTCCAATATGGACGCGATAGGTGCTTACAGGGATGAGTGCGCGAAAAAGACCGAGTTCGAGAGGACCCAGCTCGTAAAGGACAAGACCGGTCTCAAGATCGAAGGCCTTGAAGCGGTCAATCCCGTGAACGGCAAGAAGATCCCGATCTTCATCGCGGATTATGTCATGATGGGATACGGCACCGGCGCGATCATGGCAGTCCCTGCACACGACCAGAGAGACTGGGATTTCGCGCACGAATTCGGCATCGACGTCATCGAGGTCATTAAGGGCGGTGATATCTCCAAAGAGGCGTATACGGGCGACGGCATGATGGTGAACTCCGATTATCTCAACGGATTTACCAACAAGAAGGATTCCATCGCCAGGATGATCGAAGTCCTTGAGGAGAAGGGGATCGGCCATGCGGGCATCCAGTTCAAGATGAAGGACTGGGCCTTCAACCGCCAGAGATACTGGGGAGAGCCCATTCCGCTGATCCACTGCCCTAAGTGCGGCGTCGTGGGCGTTCCTTACGAAGAACTTCCTCTGAGACTCCCTGAAGTCAAGGATTTTGAGCCCGGCGAGGACGGCAAATCGCCTCTTGCGCGGATCGAGTCCTTTGTGAAATGCAAGTGCCCCAAGTGCGGAGGCGACGCGGAGAGAGAGACCGACACAATGCCCCAGTGGGCGGGAAGCTCCTGGTACTTCCTCCGTTACTGTGACCCTCACAATGACAAGGCTTTCGCGGACAGGGACAAGATCAACTACTGGATGCCTGTCGACTGGTATAACGGCGGCATGGAGCACGTGACCAGGCACCTGATCTATTCCAGGTTCTGGCACCACTTCCTCTATGACATCGGAGAAGTGAATACTCCCGAGCCCTATTCCAAACGCTCTGCGCAGGGCATGATCCTGGGCGCGGACGGAGAGAAGATGAGTAAATCCAGAGGCAATGTTGTTGACCCGCTGGACATCGTCAATCAGTACGGCGCGGATACGCTCAGGGTCTATGTGCTGTTCATGGGCGACTACGGCAGCGCAGCTCCCTGGAACGACAGCTCCGTCAAGGGCTGCCGCAGGTTCCTTGAGCGCGTAGCCGGTCTCACGGATCTCGTCACTGACGAAAAGAAAGCGGTCGCATATGAGACGCTGCTCCACAAGACGATCAAGAAGGTCACGGACGACATAGAGTCCATGAAGTTCAACACGGCGATCGCGGCTCTCATGACGCTTCTCAATGAGATCTACAAAGAGGGCAGCATCTCCAGGGAAGACCTCGTGATCTTCTTAAAGCTCCTTTCTCCTTTTGCTCCTCACATCACGGAGGAGATCTACGAGTTCCTCGGCGGAGAAGGGTTCCTGACCGTTTCCGAGTGGCCGGAGTACGACGAAGCCAAGACTGTTGACGCGACCGTTGAGGTCGGCGTGCAGGTCAACGGCAAAGTGCGCGCGGCGGTCTCTATCCCCGCGGACTGCGACAAGGATACAGCCATGGCTGCAGCCAAGGCCAATGAGAGAGTGGCCTCCTTCCTTGAAGGAAAGAAGATCGTCAAGGAGATCTTCGTGCCCGGAAAGATCATCAACATCGTAGTTAAATAATGCATGGTTTTAAGCCGGCTGTATGCCCGTCGGATGCTCACGTTCCTAATGCTATCCGCCGGGCATACAGCCGGCTTTCTCCATGCCTCTCAAGCTATCCGCCGGGCATACAGCCGGCTTTTTTCATGTCTCTAAGCTATCTGCCGGGTATCGGAATAAGTAGCGATTGACATTAATGTATTAAATGTATACAATTATGCATAGCGCACTGCCGGTTTGGACTTGTGTCCGGCATGCGCGGAAAAAACTTATATGATCGTATATGGAAATGCGGGTTGGGGTCCGCGGATTGGAGAAGGAATGAACAGCGAGTATGACTTTAACAGGGACGTCTCCGATAAGTATTCTTTGCGGGGAAGAGTGTTCAGTAAGATCCGCAGCGATATTTTGAACGGACGATACAAAGAACATGAGGAACTGAAGGAAATCCGGATCGGGAAAGAGCTTGGGGTCTCGAGAACACCGGTCAGGGAAGCGCTGAGGCAGCTGGAACTGGAAGGCCTGGTACAGATCATTCCCAACAGGGGAGCGTTCGTGACGGGAATACAGGAGAATGATGTTTGCGACATCTACGCGATCAGGGCTCTGCTGGAGGGACTGTGCGCCAGATGGGCGACAGAGAGGATCACTCCGGAGCAGCTCGAAGCGATGGAAGAAAACGTCTATCTGGCGGAATTTCATGCGGGAAAAGGCCATATGGAACAGATGGCGGAACTTGACAACCAGTTCCACCTGATCCTGTACGAGGCAAGCGGATCGAAGATGCTGGAACACCTTCTGGTGGACTATCACTCATACGTGATGCGGGTCAGAAGGAAAACGCTGTCCAAGACGGAGAGAAGCACTGCTTCCAACAAGGAGCACAGGGCGATCATGGAGGCGATCCGCGCCGGCAAGGCTGACCTGGCTGAGCGGCTGGCCAATGAACATATGAAGAAAGCATATGAGAACATGGTCAGGAACGGCCTGCATGACATATATAAGAGCTCAGAGGAATGACCGGAGACCGGGACACAATTAACAGAAACGTTTGGAGGTTGTAAATGCAGAAGATTCAGATGAAGACCCCGTTGGTTGAGATGGATGGAGATGAGATGACAAGGATCATCTGGAAGATGATCAAGGACGATCTCCTTCTTCCCTTTATCGATCTCAGGACCGAGTACTACGATCTCGGGCTTGTGAAAAGAGACGAGACGGACGACCGGATCACGGTCGAAGCGGCGGAAGCGACCAAAAAATACGGCGTTGCCGTCAAATGCGCTACGATCACGCCGAATGCGGCCAGAATGGAAGAGTACAAGCTCCACAGGATGTATAAGAGTCCCAACGCGACGATCCGGGCAGCGCTTGACGGCACGGTCTTCAGGGCGCCGATCCTGGTGAAAGGGATCGATCCCTATGTGCGCACCTGGAAAAAGCCCATCACGATGGCACGTCACGCTTACGGCGATGTCTATAAGAACGTGGAGATCAAGGTAGAAGGCGCAGGCACGGCGGAGCTCGTGTTCACGGCGGCCGACGGAACGGTGACAAGAAAGACCATTCAGGAATTCAAGGGTCCCGGCATCCTTCAGGGGACCCATAACCTCGACAGTTCCATCGAGGGATTTGCCCGCAGCTGCTTCGAATACGCGCTGAGCGTGAAGCAGGATCTCTGGTTCTCGACGAAAGATACGATCTCCAAGACCTATGACGGGAACTTCAAGGAGATCTTCCAGAGGATCTTTGATACGGAGTACAAGGAAAAATTCGATGCCATCGGCACGGAGTATTTTTATACCCTGATCGACGACGCGGTCGCGCGTGTCATCCGCTCCGAAGGCGGCTTTGTCTGGGCGCTCAAGAACTACGACGGAGACGTGATGAGCGATATGACAGCTACCGCTTTCGGCTCTCTGGCGATGATGACTTCCATTCTTGTATCTCCCGCGGGATATTACGAGTACGAAGCCGCGCACGGGACCGTGCAGAGACACTATTACAAGCACCTGAAAGGGGAGAAGACTTCCACGAACTCCGTCGCGACGATCTTTGCCTGGAGCGGCGCGCTCAGAAAGAGGGGAGAGCTGGACGGCCTTGATGACCTTGTCAGATTCGCGGATCTTCTGGACGAGGCGACGATCGAGACGATCGAATCCGGAAAGATGACGGGCGATCTCGCGCTGATCACTTCCCTTCCCAATGTTCAGAAGCTTGGGACAGAAGAGTTCATCCTTGCGATAAAGGATGTGCTGGAGCAGAAACTGAAATAATTGACCGCAGAGACAATTCGGCATGGAAAAAGGGGGCGTCAGCCCCCTTTTTAATTGCCGTTATTCAGACCTGTTCGCTCAGCGTTTCCCACTGCTCGTAGAGCCCTGCGAGTTCCTCCTCGATCTGCTCTTTCCGGTCGTGCAATCCGGCGAGCTTTCCCGCGTTCGAATAGTTCTCAGGGAGCGCCATCTGTTCTTCGATCGAAGCGATCTCTTCCTCAAAAGCGGCGATCTTATCTTCGCACTTGCGAAGGTCGTTGGCTGCTTTCCGAAGCCTTGCCTGCTCCTCTTTCTGCTGCGCCCAGCTCTGCTTTTCAGGGGAGCCCGACGCGCTTACTTCAGCGCCGGATGGAACTCTCTTTCCGGGCGCGGAAGCCGCGGCCTTCTCTGTTTTGCCGGAAGAGCTGTTCCCCGGTGTCAAAAGAGAGAGGTCCGCCGTTCCCTGTCCGTCCCGGTAAGCGTTCTCAAGGAGCGCTTCTTCGACCTGCGCCGACTTCTCAAGATAGAAGTCGTAATTCCCGATAAAGCGTTCCGGCGCCTTCTCCGCGTTGTTCCCGGGATAATTCAGGAGGACTTTCTGCGTGAGGGAAAGGATCCGGCTCGCCGTGCGGTTGATGAAGTACCGGTCGTGGGAGACATAGAGGACGGTCCCCTCATAGCTGTTGAGCGCGTTCTCAAGCACCTCCTTGGATACCAGGTCCAAGTGGTTGGTCGGCTCGTCGAGGATCAGGAAATTGGCCTTGGAGAGCATCAGTTTGGCGAGGGAAACGCGGCCCTTCTCGCCGCCACTCAGATCGCCGACCCTTTTAAAGACTTCTTCCCCGGTAAAAAGGAAAGACGCGAGAAGGCTGCGGATCTGCGTGTTGTTCATGGCGGGATACTCGTCGGAGATCTCCTCGAACACCGTCTTGTCATTGTGGAGCACGTGGTGCTCCTGGTCGTAGTATCCGATGTGGACGTTCGTGCCAAGACGGATAATGCCCCTGTCGGGCGCGACCACTTCGTTGAGGATCCCGAGGATCGTTGATTTGCCGGTGCCGTTGTCACCGATCAGAGCGACATGCTCTCCGCGGCGGATCTTGAAGGAGATGCCGGAAAAGAGCTGTTTCTCCCCGTAGGATTTGGCGAGGTCTTCTACACTGAGGACCTCCCGTCCGCTCTTGATACAGGGGGTGAAGACAAGGTGCATATCGTCTCTGATGTCGACGGGCTTTTCCAGGACTTCTGTCTTTTGCAGGAGCTTCTCGCGGCTCTCCGCCCGCCTGATCGACTTTTCACGATTGAAACGCCTCAGCTTCTCAATGACCTCTTCCTGGTGGCGGATCTGCGCCTGGTTGTTGAGGTAGGCGTGATACTGCTGCTCCCGGAGCGCTTTTTTCCTCTCCGCGTAGACAGAGTAATTCCCGTTAAAGAGCATACATCTGCCGTTCTCAAGTTCGACGATCTTAGAAACTGTCTTATCGAGGAAATACCGGTCGTGAGAGACGATGAGGACTGTCCCCTTATAATTCGACAGGTAGGTCTCGAGCCAGCGGATACTGTTCATGTCAAGATGGTTCGTGGGCTCGTCGAGCATGATGAGGTCGGGCTTTCCGATAAGAAGCTTGGAGAGCGCGACACGGGTCCGCTGTCCGCCGGAGAGGGTGGCCACGGGCTGGTCATATTCCGCCTGGGTGAATCCGAGACCCTTGAGGACGCCGGTCACTTCTCCCCTGTAGGCATAACCGTTCTCCCGCTCAAAGGCATGGAGGAGATCCGTGTAAGCGGCGATCGTTTCGGTCAGCGCTTCCCCTTTGAGAACATCCATCTGCCTTTCATACATGCCCAGACGGGCCTCCATATCGATCAGGTACTGTTTGACAGACAGGACTTCTTCATATACAGTGCGGTCGGAAGAAAGATCCTGGTTCTGAGCAAGGTAACCGATGCTGCAGTCCCTCTCAAAAGAGACAGTTCCTTCGTCCGCGGTCTCTTCGCCCATGATGATCCTCAGCAGGGTGGTCTTTCCCGCGCCATTGATGCCGATCACGGCCGCTTTGTCGCCTTTTTCCAGATGAAATGTTATGTCGCGGAGAACAATGTTCTCCGGGTATTCTTTACTTATATGATGACATGCAAGGATCATGGATCGATACTCTCATTCTTATTCGTAATACTTTTGCCTGCGGATAATATGATAAAGAAAATTATATATAAAGTCAAACCGGCGTGACGTATCCTTTCCGGTACACCGGCATAGCGGGAGGGAGGATATATGCCCGACGGATAGCATTAGGAACGTGAGCATCCGGCGGGCATATATCCGACCGACACTATGCCCTTGGCACCGGAAGGGACAGGCCCGCCGGTGCGCCTCGCATTTTCAATTGACGTGTTTTTGCGGAATCGATATAATTAAATTGATAGATTATACTGCATGATGAAGGATGTCTATTGCCCGCGGGCACATATGGGACATTGTATTGTCTCAGAAAGGATGTACAAAACGAGTGGAAGAACGGGGGATCTCACAAGCAGTAATAAGTCGGCTGCCCCGCTATTACAGATATCTTGGCGATCTGAAAAGTGAAGGCGTGGAGAGAATATCTTCACAGGAACTGAGCAGGATCATGCATATCACTGCTTCACAGATCAGACAGGATTTTAACAATTTCGGAGGATTCGGACAACAGGGTTACGGATATAACACGAACTATCTCTATGATGAGATCGGAAAGATCCTGGGACTTGACAAGCAGCACGATATGATCCTGATCGGCGCAGGGAAACTCGGCCAGGCGCTTATGAACCATATGAATCTCAAGAACAGAGGGTTCTCTTTCAGAGGCGCGTTCGATATCGATCCGTCCCTCAATGACAGAGAGATCGCCGGTGTCAGGATCTATCCGATGGAACAGATGCGGGATTTCATCAGCGAGAACAACATTGACATCGCAGTGCTCACAGTGCCGAAGGCCGCGGCGATCGAGATCACACAGGTACTTTCCGAGACGCCGATCCGGGCGATCTGGAATTTTGCTCACGTGGATCTCACGGTACCGGACAGGATCCAGGTAGAGAGCGTGCATCTGCAGGACAGCCTGATGAAGCTGTCTTACAGCATTCGCTGCAACGAGGAGAAGAACTGACGAAAAGGGTATGTACGGCTGAACTAAGCAGCGCCTTTTCCGGATAAGTCCGGGAAAGGCGCTTTTGGGTAAGAGCGCCACAGACATTTTTAAAAGAAAGGTGAACGATCATGAAATATCTTCTTACCGGTAATGAAATGGCCGGCGCGGACAGGCGCACCTGGGAGATCATCGGGATCCCGGCCATTGTACTGATGGAGAGGGCAGCCCTTTCTGTCGCGCAGGAGGTTGCAGGCCGCTTTCCCGGCCGCACAAAGGTAACGATCCTTGCCGGTCCGGGAAACAACGGCGCGGACGGCCTTGCTGTCGGGAGACTTCTCATCGACAGGGGATATAGCGTTCAGTTCCTGCTGCTGACCGGGGAAGAACCTCCGCAGGATTCCTCCGCGATGATCCAGAGAAAGATCCTTGAGGCATACGGCGAGGAACCGGAGGTCTTTACTAAAGAAGCGCTGTATTCGTTCTCACCGGAGATCATAGTCGACGCGCTGTTCGGGACCGGTCTGGGAAGGCCGCTCAGCGGTGATGCCGCCCTGATCACTGAGACCGTTAACGCATACCGCGAAGAGACAGGATGCAAAGTGGCAGCAGTCGACCTGCCGTCGGGAATCTCTTCTGAGGACGGAAGTGTGATGGGGTGCGCGGTCCGATGCGACCTGACAGTCACTTTCGCATACTACAAGAGAGGGCATTTCCTGTATCCGGGCTGCAGTTACTGCGGGGATACGGTGCTCAGGCAGATCGGGATCCACGACAGGAGCTTTACCTGCGACGGAGGCGGTCTTCCGGAAATGTATATGCTTGAGCGGGAAGATGCGGAGCGCCTGCTCACAGACCGGGATCCGGGTGGCAACAAGGGGACATTCGGCAAAATACTGATCGTCGCAGGCGGACATTCAATGTGCGGCGCAGCTCTTCTGTGCGCGGAAGCCTGCATGAGGAGCGGCGCGGGAATGGTGAAGATCTTTACGAGGGAAGAGAACCGCGTGATCATTCAGGAGCGGCTCCCCGAAGCGATGCTTACAGTTTATGAAGCAGTGCCTGACAGTATTGCGTTAAAGTCGTATTCGGTACGCAGGATCCGGGAGAGCCTGATGAAAGATCTCGCCTGGGCGGATGCGGTCGCTGTCGGACCTGGAATCGGAAGGGGGCCCGAAGCAAAGGTCATTCTTAAGACGATCCTCGCGGCAGTGTCGGAAGGAACGCCTGCAGATGTGTCCGGTCCACATGGACAAGCCCATGGAACGGACGGAACCGGACTCCGCGGGCTGATCCTTGACGCGGACGCGATCAGGCTTATTGCCGCTGACGAAAAAATGGATATGATGCTTCAGAAAAGGAATAGAGAAGTCGTCTGCATCATGACGCCGCATCTGGCTGAATTCGCGGATCTTGTCCATGTGCCTGTGAAAGAAGCCGCGGGAGACAGGATCGCGCTCATGAGAAAGGCAGCGGAAAGGTACGGATGCACTGTTCTGGGTAAGGACGCGAGGACGCTGATCGTCTCTTGCGGCATCAGGCAGATCTGCATGATCACGAACGGGAACAGCGGAATGGCGACTGCAGGAAGCGGAGATGTCCTTACCGGCATCACCGCTGCGATGCTGTTCGCGGCAGCAGATAACGGCTGTGGAGGAAATAAAGGGACGGGCACGGCTCCCGGCATGTCCGGCACAGTTGATACGGACTGCCGCGGCCATAACGCGGCGCAGCTTGCAGCATATATCCATGCGGCAGCCGGAGACATCTGCAGGGAAGAAAAAGGCGAGCAGGCAATGCTGGCGGGAGATATGGTCAGCGCGCTCGGCGGGATCTTCAACACGATCAGGAATAAGAAAAGTCCTGAGACAGCGCCAATGGACGACGATGCGGCGCCGAAGGACGGACCAACGGCCGTGTGGACGCAGACCGGCGGCTGCGTGATCGTACCGGAAGACGGGACAGGTGACGAGCCTGCGGAATGAGATCGGAGACAGAAATGGAAAACGAGATGAACAGAGCGTCGTCCTGCAGAACAGCGGATTCGACCGGACACGACAGGATCTGGGCGCAGATCGATATGGACGCCCTGATCTTCAATATGGAGAGCATGCGCGCCAATATAAGAGAAGAGACGAAGATGGTCGCCGTCCTCAAGACGAACGGATACGGACACGGCGCGGTCCCGATCATGAAGGAACTGGAAAAGCTTCCCTATGTCTGGGGATATGCGGCAGCGACCTTTGAGGAGGCGAAGGAACTGAGGGAGAACGGCGCGAAGAAACCGGTCATTCTTTTGGGATACGTTTTTCCTTATTGTTACAGGGAACTGGTGAGACTGGAGATCAGGCCCGCCTGTTTCAGGGAGGACATGCTCGAACAGCTCTCTGCGGCAGCGGCGGCGGAGGAAAAGCCGGTCCTCATCCAGATCGCGGTCGATACCGGTATGGGAAGGATCGGAATAAGGCCTGACGATGAGGGCCTGAGATTCGTGCGTAAAGCGCTCGCGACGCCGGGAGTGACTGTCGAGGGAATGTTCACGCATTTCGCGAAGGCGGATGAAGCGGAACACGGACCGACATACACGCAGATCGATCTTTTTACCGGATTTGCGGACAGGATCCGGTCGGAACTGGGCTACAGGGTACCTCTGTGCCACTGCTCGAACAGCGCGGGGATCATTGAGTTCAAAGAGGCGAACATGGACCTCGTGCGCGCCGGGATAACACTGTACGGGCTCTGGCCTTCCGATGAAGTCAGCCGGTCGATCGTTCCCTTAAGGCCTGTCATGACGCTGTATTCACGGATCGTATATATCAAGGAAGCAGGACCCGGTGTAAGCGTAAGCTACGGAGGGACATATACTACGACAGCTGAGAAGACAAGGATCGCGACGGTGCCTGCCGGATATGGGGACGGCTATCCGAGAAGCCTTTCCGGAAAGGGATATGTCCTTGTCTGCGGCCGGAGAGCGCCGATCCTGGGCAGGGTGTGCATGGACCAGATGATGATCGATGTGACACATATACCTGAAGCGCGCGAAGGAAGCCTGTGCACGCTGATCGGAAGGGACGGAGAAGAGACGATCACGATGGAAGAGCTCGGAGACCTTTCCGGAAGGTTCAACTATGAGCTCGCCTGCGATATCAACGCGAGAGTGCCGAGGATCATCTGCGGAGCCGGCTGCTAGAGGAGAGGAACACCGGATATCAGGAGACGGTCTTTTCGTCTGTCGGCGCCGGCATCGCTGACTCGATCGTGAACAGGACAGTAAAAGGGCGGCCTTCACGGGTCGCTCTCTCAGTTGACGGTTCTGCGGGATAATGGTATATTGTAATCTGTATTTCTATGTACCGGGCTGAAATGCAGCGCGGACAATACTTATCGGAAATACGTAATCAGGAGGTATAAAATGTCAGGACATTCCAAATTTGCGAACATTAAGCACAAGAAAGAGAAGAACGATGCGGCTAAGGGCAAGATCTTCACGATCATCGGACGCGAGATCGCCGTCGCCGTCAAGGAAGGCGGCGCGGACCCCGCTAATAATTTCAAGCTCTCCAAGGTCATCGCGAAGGCCAAGGCCAACAACATGCCCAATGAGACGATCGAGAGAGGGATCAAGAAGGCCGCAGGCGATATCGGAAACGTCAATTACCAGTACCTTACGTACGAAGGCTACGGGCCCGGCGGCATTGCGATCATTGTGGACACCCTGACAGACAATCAGAACAGGACAGCCGCGAACGTCAGATCGGCGTTCACGAAAGGAAACGGGAGCATCGGCACACCGGGCTGCGTATCTTTCATGTTCGACAAGAAGGGCCAGATCATCATTGACAAGGAAGAGTGCGACCTTACGGCTGACGATCTGATGATGATCGTTCTCGATGCCGGAGCTGACGACATCCAGGAAGAAGAGGACAGCTTCGAGATCCTGACGGCTGAGGAGGATTTTGACGCTGTTGAGAAGGCGCTCAAGGACGAGGGCATCGCCTATGCTTCCGCGGAAGTGACGATGATCCCCCAGAACTATGTAAAAGTGACGGATGAGACCACTATGAAGCAGATCCGGAGGATCCTGGACATCCTCGATGATGATGACGACGTGCAGGCTGTCTATCACAACTGGGACGAGGACTGAGCGCTATTGCCGGATACGATTGTTAGAAAAGGGCAGCTTTATGTGAAGGCATAGAGCTGCCTCGTTGACATAAGGTCTGCGCGCGGCGCGGCGGAACGGAGTGCAAAATGATAGGTTACGATCCGGAGGACAGGCCTGACGATGAGACGCGTCCGTTCATTCCCTTGAATAATCCGCTGCCCGTACCGGAGAAAAGGCCGCACTTACGCATGGAATTCGACATTGAGGTTCCGGAAGACGATGAGTTCGATCTTGAGACCGGCAGCGGGGACGATTTTGACATCTGAATAACAGGAACTGAGAACATTCAGGCGCTTTAACAATTAAGGAAGGTCAACAGACAAAAATGGCTTCATCCAAGGGGAAGAAGGGTACAGCCACCGCTAAGAGAAGGGCGGGTACCGGCAGTACGGCAGGGAACAGAACAGGAAAAAGAACAAGCGCATCCGGGCGGGCGAAGAGTGACCGCTTGAGGATCTCGCAGGAAGAACTGAGGGCCATGGAAGTGAGGCGGGACATCCGCCTGCTCCTTTTCTTCGGCGTGATGGCCTTTGTGATGATCGCGGAACTGGGATACGGGGGAGCCGCCGGCAAAGCAGTCTCTGCTTTTATGTTCGGCGTTTTCGGCACGCCTGCGTATATCGTTCCGGTCTTTATGTTCGCCATGGTGCTCTTTATCATATCAAATCTCGGCAGAAGGACGCTGGCCGCAAGGACAGTGTCCCTTATTATGCTGCTTGTCGACGCGTGCGCCGCTTTCGAGTTCTGGGGCGGAGAGGTCGTAAAGGCCGCGGAGTATAATGCGTCAGATATCTATCAGCGGTGCGCCGCTTCCAAAGAAGGCGGCGGACTGATCGGAGGGACGGCCGTTTACTGGCTGTACCGTGTCTTTAAGAGCGTTGGCTCTGTCTTTATGATGGTAATGGTCGCGCTGGTCTGTATTTTGGTCTTCACACAGTTCTCTCCTGTGGCGAGATACAGGAAGGCACAGGCTGAAAGGATCCGCAGGGGCGATCCCTCCTTTATGGAGAGGAGAAGGCTCAGGGCGGAGGAGTCGCGGGCCAGGTCCGAGGAGCGGCGTGAAGCGGCGGAGCAGGAAAAGAGAGAGAGGGAGGAACTCCTGCTGCAGGAGCAGCTCAACAGAGAGGAGCGCAGGCGGAAAGCTGTGGAGAAGGCAGACGCGAAGCCTGAGGATCCTAAGGGCGCGGCCGACTTATTCAACACGGTGATCAGGCCGGCCGAGGAAGAGGAAGAAGAGGATTTCGGTCTCGATGAGGGCTCCTATCTGTTCAGGAAGAACGATAGAAAGGCTAAGAGGGAGAAAAGACAGACTGCCGCGGCGAGCGTTCCGGAGATCAGTCCGATCGTGGAGGAGACCGGGAACGACTCCGCGCACGGGATCCGTGTCATTGACCGGGGAAGAAGCAGTGCCGGAGAAGCGGAAGAGATCCGCGTGAGAGCGGTACCGCAGTCCCGTCCGGACAGGCAGCGCCGGCGGCAGACTGAGGAGGAACTGCGGCAGGCTGCGGGGGAACCCGTGCCTAAGCAGCAGTTTTCCATGGAACAGATCCCGAAGGACCCGGGACCGGCGACTGTGACTGTCTTCACAAGGAGCAGGGAAGCGGGCAGAACAGACAAGGAACTTCGCTTTCCGTTCGAAGAGGAGCAGAGCACGAGGAGAATGCGCAGAGTCTACGCGGGCGGGGATATTCCGGGAACGGATCCGGAACCGGCCGCGACAGATCCCGCGGACGCGGGCGGATTGTCTGCTTTCAACGCGATGAACGCGCAGCGGGTCAGAGAGGAAGAAAGGCCTGCCGCAAAAGAGGAGCCTTCCGTACCGGAAGAGCAGCTCAGGGACATCGAAGTCCACAGGGACCGCGGCGATGAGAAGGGCAGGACAGCCGGCAGGACCGCGGCAAGCGGGCAGAGCAGGAGCAAAGAGAACAGGAAGTACAGTTTCCCTCCCTATAACCTGATGGAGAAAGGCGCGAGGGTCAACTCGGCCGAGACGGACAGGGAACTCAAAGAGACGGCTTTCCGGCTCCAGGAGACGCTGCGGACATTCGGCGTCAATGTGAAGATATCGGATATAAGCCAGGGACCTTCCGTCACAAGATATGAGCTCGTGCCCGAACAGGGCGTGAAGGTGAGCAAGATCGTCAGCCTTGCCAATGACATCAAACTCAGCCTTGCGGCCGTCGACATCAGGATCGAGGCGCCGATCCCGGGCAAGCCCGCGATCGGTATCGAAGTGCCCAACACGCATCCGACGGTCGTCGCCCTAAGGGATATCCTTGAGACGCAGGAGTTCAGGGGAGCCAGGAGCAAACTGGCATTTGCGGTCGGCAAGGATCTGGGCGGCCAGACGGTCGTGACAGACATCTCCAGGATGCCGCACCTGCTCATCGCCGGCGCGACCGGTTCGGGCAAATCGGTCTGTATCAATACGATCATCATGAGCATACTGTATAAGGCGTCACCTGACGAAGTGCAGCTGATCATGATCGATCCCAAGGTCGTCGAGCTGAATGTTTACAACGGGATCCCGCATCTGATGATCCCCGTTGTCACGGACGTCAGGAAGGCGTCCGCGGCGCTGAACTGGGCGGTAGCGGAGATGGAACGCCGCTACAAGCTGTTCGCGACGGCAGGCATGAGAGACCTGAACGGCTACAACTCCCTGGTGCGCTCCAAGGGCAGAGACGCCGGAGAGAACGAAAAGGTCCTGCCCAGGATCGTCGTGATCGTCGACGAGCTGGCTGACCTCATGATGGTGGCGAAGGCTGACGTGGAATCCGCGATCTGCCGTCTGGCCCAGCTTGCCAGGGCGGCCGGGATCCACCTGATCATCGCCACGCAGAGGCCTTCGGTCGATGTCATCACCGGGCTCATCAAGGCCAATATGCCCAGCAGGATCGCGTTCGCGGTCACGAGCCAGGTGGATTCCAGGACGATCCTCGATATGGCGGGCGCCGAGAAGCTGATCGGTAAAGGAGACATGCTCTTTTACCCGCAGAATTATCAGAAGCCTGCAAGGATACAGGGCGCTTTCATCTCTGACGAAGACGTGATGAAGGTCGTAAGCTACATCAAACAGAACAATGCCTCTTATAAAGACAGCGCAGAGGATATCGACAGCGTGATCGACAATATAGCAGCGAACGGAGGAAGCGATCCGGATACGGAGATCAAGGGCGGCTCCGGTTTCGACGAGTATTTCGCGGATGCGGGAAGGTTCATCATCGAGAAGAACAAGGCTTCGATCGGCATGCTGCAGAGAGTCTTCAAGATCGGCTTTAACAGGGCGGCAAGGATCATGGACCAGCTCGCGGAAGCCGGCGTTGTCAGCGAGGAGAACGGGACAAAAGCCAGGCAGGTGCTGATGGATATGCCTGCTTTCGAACAGTACCTGGAAGAAATGTAGAGGCAGCAGAACAGCATACTTGAGATCAGGGAGAACAAAATGGCGATTATCATAGACGGAAAGAAAATATCCGCACAGATCAAAGATGAGGTCAGGGAAGGGACAGCCGCGCTCGCGGCTCAGGGGATCACACTGACGCTGGCCGTCGTACAGGTCGGGGAAGATCCCGCCAGTACGGTATATGTGCGCAATAAGCAGAAGGCCTGTGAGTACACCGGCATTGTATCGGTCAAAATAGCGATGCCCGAGGAAACGACACAGGAAGAGCTTCTGTCCAGGATCAAGGAACTGAACGCGGACCCCGGCGTCAACGGAATCCTGGTTCAGCTTCCGCTGCCGAAGGGGCTCAACGCGGACGAAGTGATCCGCGCGATCTCTCCCCTTAAGGACGTGGACGGCTTCCATCCCCAGAGCGTAGGCGCGCTCAGCATAGGACTGCCCGGCTTTAAGTCCTGTACGCCCGCGGGGATCATTGAGCTCATCAGGAGGACCGGTATCGAGACAGAGGGCAAAGAGTGCGTGATCGTAGGAAGGAGCAATATAGTGGGCAAACCTATGGCCATGATGATGATCAGGGAGAATGCAACGGTAACTGTTGCCCATTCCAGGACCGCAGATCTTCCCGGAGTCTGCAGAAGGGCGGATATCCTGATCACGGCCGTCGGCAAGGCCAAGATGTTCGGCAGGGACTATGTAAAGCCCGGAGCCGCAGTCATTGACTGCGGGATGAACAGGGACGAGAACGGAAAGCTCTGCGGCGACGTCGACTATGAGGATGTGTTCCCGGTAGCGTCAGCGATCACCCCGGTACCGGGCGGTGTAGGTCCCATGACGGTGGCTATGCTGATGAAGAACTGCCTTGAGAGCGCCCGCATCCAGGGCCTCGTAAGATGAGCAGGCGGATGCGCAGAGCTGTGCTCCTGATGGGGGTCGCGGCCGCCCTGGTCGTGGGATTCTGTTTTTATCAGTACAGAATGACAAATACAAGGCAGGCGCTGGTGGCCAGGTCCGTTGAACTGGCTGCGGAAGGCTCCTACGCTGACGCTGCGCGCACGATCGACAAAGCGCTCAAGGCGCCGCAGGACGGGAAGTTCAGCGACTATGCCCTGTTACTGAGAAAAGCAGGATTTCTGCAGAAATCAGGGGATACGGAACAGGCGATGAGCATCGCGATGCGCGTGATCAAGGACACAGAGGAAGGACAGCAGGAGTTCGACGACGGCTGGGCGAGGATCGTCTCCATCTGTTCCGAGGAAGAGGAGTATGACAAGCTCGCGTCCATCCTGGAGGGAAGCGGGATCGAATCCGTCAAGAGCAGGTATTACAATTACCTGGTCTACGACCCGGTCTTCAGGGATCTTCCCGGCTCTTACGAGCGCCAGCTCATTCTGGTCATCGAGAGCCAGGGCGTGGGCAGCGTATTCTATACGCTCGACGGATCGGATCCCACGGAAAAGAGCAATCTCTATACAGGCGGGATCCTGCTGAGGCCCGGCATCTATACCGTGAAAGCGATGTTCGTGAACCGCTACGGCCTAAGGAGCAATATCGTGACGGGTACGTACCAGATCCTGGAAGAATAAGCGGCTGCTATGCAAGGTATGCATGATACTAAATGATATTTGGGACTTTTTTATCCCAAAAATGCAATTGTCATTGCATAGATATGAGTGCTAGTATATAAAAGACCTGAATCAGTAAAACTGAACAAGTAATACAGTCTGTTAAAGACACAAATGGAGGTAGCTATGTTCAAGATCTTTAAAAAGGAGAATCTGGCCCCCAACATCTATCTGATGGATGTGGAAGCTCCCAGAATTGCCAGGTATGCGCTTCCCGGACAGTTCCTGATCGTCCGCGTAGACGAGGAAGGAGAGAGGATCCCTCTTACGATCTGCGATTACGACAGCGAAGAAGGAATCGTGCAGATCGTATTCCAGGTCATCGGAGGAGAGACTTTCAGAATGGCATCCCTGGAAGTTGGGGACAGTTTTGCCGACATGGTCGGACCTCTCGGCAGGCCGTCTGATCTGACAGAGCTTTCGATCGAAGAACTGAAGAACAAAAAGATCTGCTTCATCGCGGGCGGCGTCGGAACAGCTCCCGTTTACTGCCAGCTCAAGTGGCTCAAGAAGCAGGGCGTCGAAGTGGACTGCATCCAGGGCGCCAGAACAAAGGATATCATTATCCTTGAAAAAGAGATGAGCGAAGTCTCGAATCTCCATATCTGCACGGATGACGGCACTTACGGCATTCACGGCAATGTCTGCGTGGCACTCCAGAAGCTCTGGGACGAAGGAAAGCGCTTTGACAGAGTGATCGCGATCGGCCCCATGATCATGATGAAATTCGTATGTCAGCTCACCAAAGAGCTCGGCGTTGAGACCATTATTTCGATGAACCCCATTATGGTGGACGGCACCGGAATGTGCGGCGCATGCCGTCTTATGGTCGGCGGAAAAGTTAAATTTGCCTGTGTCGACGGACCCGAGTTCGACGGACACGAAGTTGATTTCGCGCAGGCGATGCAGAGGATGAAACTGTACGCGTCGGAAGAGGGACGCCTGTACCTCAAAGCCAAGGAAGGCGACACGCACCACGGCGGATGCGGGAACTGCAACTGACGGATCCCGGCGCAGGGACAGAAGATCCTGCGCGGGCGGGTGACCACCTGCCTGTCCGATCGCCTGACGAGTACATAGACGAGTGCATAGAAAGGACATACGATAATGGATATGATGAAGAAAGTCCCGGTAAGGGAACAGGATCCGCTGGTCAGGGCCACGAACTTCAAAGAGGTGTGCCTTGGATATAATAAACAAGAGGCGGAAGCGGAAGCGCAGCGCTGCCTGAACTGCAAGAATCCCAAATGTGTACAGGGATGTCCGGTCAACATCGATATTCCCGGATTTATCACGAAGGTGAAAGAGGGAGACGTGAAGGGCGCGTACGACGTGATCGGTCTCTCCTCCTCTCTTCCCGCGATCTGCGGCCGTGTCTGCCCGCAGGAGACACAGTGCGAGGGCAGATGTGTCAGGGGCATCAAGGGAGAACCGGTCTCCATCGGCAAGCTCGAGAGATACGTGGCGGATACAGCGCGTGAAATGGGCATCAAGCCCCAGAGCGCGGAAAAGAAGAACGGCCATAAGGTCGCAGTGATCGGCTCCGGCCCCGCAGGCCTTACCTGCGCCGGCGATCTTGCCAAGATGGGCTACGACGTGACGATCTTCGAGGCGCTCCACAAGGCGGGCGGCGTGCTTGTATACGGTATCCCCGAATTCCGTCTTCCCAAGGACGCTGTCGTAGAGAAGGAGATCGAGAACGTCAGATCCCTCGGCGTCAAAATAGAGACAGACTGCGTGGTCGGCAAATCCGCAGCGATCGATGACCTCATGAAGAACGAGGGCTATGAAGCTGTATTTATCGGCACCGGCGCGGGCCTTCCCAAGTTCATGGGAATCCCCGGCGAGCAGGCCATGGGTGTTTTCTCCGCCAACGAGTACCTGACGCGCAGCAACCTCATGAAGGCGTTCAGCGATGATTCCAGGACACCGATCATGAAAGCGAAGAAAGCAGTCATCGTCGGAGGCGGCAATGTCGCGATGGATGCCGCGAGAACAGCGCTGCGTCTTGGCGCTGAAACGCATATCGTTTACAGAAGGAGCGAGGAAGAACTGCCCGCAAGGCGCGAGGAAGTCCTTCACGCCAAGGAAGAGGGCATCGTCTTCAATCTTTTGACCAACCCCGTTGAGATCCACGCGGATGAGAACGGCTGGGTCAAGGGCATCACCTGCCTGAGAATGGAACTCGGAGAACCGGACGCGTCCGGAAGGCGCAGACCTGTGGAAGTCCCCGGCTCCGAATTCTACATCGAGTGCGACGCCGTGATCATGTCGCTGGGAACTTCCCCCAACCCGCTGATTTCTTCGACGACGGAAGGGCTTGACGCGGACCGCAGGGGCTGCATCGTCGCGGACGAGGAGAAGGGACAGACTTCCAAGGAAGGCGTGTTCGCGGGCGGAGATGCCGTGACAGGCGCCGCGACCGTGATCCTTGCCATGGGAGCCGGCAAAGCAGGCGCAAAGGGTATTGACGAATACATCCAAGGCAAGTAAATTGTATTTGTGAATCAGTTTCGGTAATTCTGAGAGCGTGCACCGCGCTGAGACGCGGGGCGCGCTCTTTTGTGACAGATGTGACAGGGGGCAGTTTCCCTGTCATATCGCGAAAATCGTGACAGAGGAACAGTTCCCCGGTCACATAAGAGGAACATATGACAGAAATTCTGAATTTTGACGCAGATGTGCAGAGAGATATCTTCGGAAGCAAGGACCACCACGTCAGGAAGATCGAAAAGGACCTGAACGTGAGCGTGATCGCCAGGGACGGCGTGATCAAAGTGACCGGCGAAGACCTGGCAGTCAGGAAAGCGGTAGGCATTCTGGAGAATCTGGCGGCCCTTTCGAGGACCGGCGGGGAGATCGAGGACCAGAGCGTGGACTACGCCATCGAGATGAAGGACGAGGCGAAGCCCGGGATGCTGGCGGATTTTGACAAAGATATCATCTGCCATACTGTGGGCGGGAAGCCCGTAAAACCCAAGACATTGGGGCAGAAGAAATATATCGACGCGATCCGCGGCAACCTCATCGTCTTCGCCAACGGACCTGCCGGGACCGGCAAGACATTCCTCGCGATGGCCATGGCGATCACCGCATTCCAGAACAAGGAAGTGGAGCGGATCATCATGACGAGGCCGGCCATAGAGGCGGGCGAGAAACTCGGCTTCCTGCCGGGCGACCTGCAGAGCAAAGTCGACCCTTACCTGAGGCCGCTGTACGACGCTCTCTACCAGATCATGGGCGCGGAGAACTTCAAGCGAAATATGGAGAACGGCCTCATCGAGGTGGCGCCGCTCGCCTATATGCGCGGACGGACGCTGGACAACGCCTATATCATTCTGGACGAGGCGCAGAACACGACGCCGGAGCAGATGAAGATGTTCCTGACGAGATTCGGCTTCGGCTCCCACGCCATTATTACGGGCGACGCGTCCCAGAAAGACCTGGCGCCGAACACTAGATCGGGTCTGGACGTCGCTATGAAGGTCCTGAAGAACGTGGACGGCATCAGTTTCATTAACCTTACCGCAAGGGATGTCGTAAGGCACCCGCTGGTACAGAAGATCGTCAAAGCTTACGAGGATTACGAGAACCATGGTCGTTTTGAACACAGATATCCAAACAAAAGAAAGATTTGACTTCGCTGAATCCGATCTGTCTGGAGCTGAAGCCCTGATCGAGGCGGCAGCGCTCAGAGTCTGCGAGGAGGTCCTGAGGCAGGAGTGGTTCGAGGACGACGCTGAGATCTCCCTTCTGATCACGGACGAGGAGGAAGTGCACAGGCTGAATCTCGAGTACAGGGGGATCGACAGGACAACGGATGTCCTCTCTTTTCCTGCCCTGGAGTTTGAGGTGCCGGCGGATTTCGACGGCGCGGTCGACGACAGCTGCATCGACCCGGACAACGGATGCGTGATGCTCGGCGATATCGTGATCAACGCGCGGAAGGTGAAGGAACAGGCGGAGGAATACGGACACAGCGAACTTCGTGAATTCTCCTTCCTCGTGGCGCACAGTATGCTCCATCTGTGCGGCTATGACCATGAGACGCCTGAAGAGGCGGAAGAGATGGAGGACAGGCAGGAGAGAGCGCTGCAGTCGCTCGGCATAACGAGAGAGAAGTGACACGTATGAGAATGAACTCGGCCGGACCGGCGGAAGCGCCGGGGAGAAATGCCGCTGCCGCGGTCAGAACAGCGACGACCGGGGCTGGAATACCGGACGTGGCAGTGATCGGAGCGGGTGCTTCGGGATGCATGGCTGCGGTCAGCGCGGCGATGGAAGGCGCGGAAGTGCTCCTGATCGATGCCAATGACAGGATCTGCAGGAAGATCTACGCGACCGGCAACGGCCGGTGCAACCTGACCAACCTGCGGCTGTCACAGGATCCCGTACTCGGGGATCTTTACCATGTGGGCGGGGGAGAGGACCTCACCGCCTTTTTTTCGCGCTTTTCCGCTGCGGACCATATCGCGTTCTGGGAGTCGAACGGGATCCGCCTGCACGACCGGCAGGGATATGTCTACCCAAGGACCGACCAGGCTTCTACGATCGCTGAGGCCTATGAGAAGATCCTGCGCAGGCTGAAAGTCAGGATCGTCCTGAATGAAAGAGTCACCGGTCTTGAGCGGGCGCGCGGGCGGAAGGACCGCATCGGGCATGCCAGTGATCTTTTCAAAATAGAGACCCATACCGGTGCTGCGTATTACGCAAGAAAAGTCATTCTGGCAGGCGGGGGCATGGCAGGCCCGCAATACGGCTGCAGCGGCGATATGTATGCTCTTGTCGCGCCGCGGTTCGGCCATACCGTGAGAAAGCCGCTTCCTGCACTGGTACAGCTCCTCTCTGACGATAAATCTCTCAAGGCCTCTTCCGGTGTGCGGTGCAGCGCGATGATCACGCTCTATATCGGCGGAGAGCCGGTGTGTTCTGACAGCGGAGAGCTGCAGATGACGGAGAAAGGGATCTCAGGGATCCCGGTGTTCCAGCTCAGCGCTTTAGCGGCAAGAGCTTTGGAAGACGGAGAAGGTGTTCTTGCTGAGCTCGATTTCCTGCCGGAACTTAGTGATAAAGACTGGGAGCAGGAGATGGTACGAAGGCTCAGGGAAGACAGGAACTGCATGCTCAGTGTCTTTTTCCTCGGCCTTGTGAACAGGAAGATCCTCGATCTGATCTTCAGAAGGCGCGGTCTGCAGGCGGAGAAGAAGGCCTCGGGACTGACCGGTGAAGATCTGACCGCTATTATGAGGGACATGCGCGCGTTTCGGGTGAAGATCAACGGAACGGGCACTTTCGCGCAGGCGCAGGTCACTTCGGGAGGGATCCCGCTCTCCGAGACGGATGCCGATCTGCAGTCGAAGACGGCAGCGGGCCTCTATCTGGCCGGAGAGCTCCTCGACGTGGACGGCCTGTGCGGAGGATACAACCTGCAGTGGGCCGCGACGAGCGGCCGGATCGCGGGAGAAGGGGCGGCGAAAGCGTGTAAATCGCCAAATAGCGGGGCATACGGAGAAGCGAGAGAAAAAGGAAGCGGGCAGGATCAGATCAGAAAGAAGAGGCGGAAATGATCAGGATAGCGCAGCTAAAGCTCCCCTGCGGCCACAGCAGGGCAGATCTTGAAAAAAGAATACGCAAGGTGCTAAGGCTGAGAGAGGATCAGCCTCTTACCTATGAGATCAAAAGGCACTCCGTTGATGCCAGAAAGAAGCCTCAGCTGTTCGACATCTACACGATCGACGCGGACTTGCAGACGGGACAGAAAGCGGAAAAGAAACTGGCCGCAAAGCTCCGCAGCAAAGATATCTCCGCAGTTGTCCCCGAAAGATACTGTTTCCCGGAAGCAGGAAAGGAGCCTCTGACAAAGCGGCCTGTCGTGATCGGCGCGGGTCCTGCCGGCCTTTTCTGCGCCCTTATGCTGGCGGAGCACGGCTATATGCCGATCCTGCTTGAGCGTGGCAAATGCGTGGAAGAGAGGGCGGAGGACATCGAACGCTACTGGGAGACCGGCAAGCTCGATCCAACGTCCAATGTCCAGTTCGGAGAGGGCGGTGCCGGGACTTTCTCCGACGGCAAACTCAACACGCAGATCAACGACAAGACAGGCAGGAGCGGGGAGGTGCTCCGTATTTTTACAGAGGCCGGAGCGCCTTTAGACATCCTTTACGAGAGCAGGCCACACATAGGGACAGACAGGCTCAAGGTAGTAATTCCCGCGATCAGGGCGAGGATCCTTGCCGCGGGGGGAGAAGTCCGCTTTCAAACGACCGTTACAGACCTGGAGATCGCTCAGGGGGAAGTAAAGGCGGTACTCCTTGATGGCGGCGGCAAAATAGAGACGGACACCGTCATCCTTGCGCCCGGACACAGTGCGAGGGATACGATGACGGCCCTTTATGAGAAGGGAATTCCCGTTGAACAGAAAGCTTTCGCGATCGGCCTCCGCGTCTCCCATCCCCAGAGGCTGATCGACCGTGCGCAGTACGGTGTGTGGGAAAAAGAGGAGATGGAAAAGCTGGGCCTGACTGCGGCGAATTATAAGCTGACGGCCAGGGCCGCTTCCGGAAGAGGCGTCTATTCCTTCTGCATGTGTCCCGGTGGCTACATCGTGGACGCTTCCTCAGAGCCCGGCAGGATCGCCGTGAACGGCATGAGCGAGCACGCGAGGAACAGCGGCAGGGCGAACAGCGCTATCGTCTGCACGATCGCGCCGGAGGAATTCGGCGGGGACCATCCCCTGCAGGGAATGTTCCTGCAGAGGGAGCTGGAAGAAGAAGCGTACAGACTGGGTGCAGGTTCCGTGCCTGTGCAGACATATATCGGTTTGAGAGAGCAGTTCGAGAGGCGGACAGGGTGTGCTGCGGATAATCAGAACGGGAAGACGTCGGCGGCTGACGCGTATGCTGCTGCTGTGCAGACAGAGCACGAACGGGAAGCGGATCCAGGAAATTTAGATGCGCGCGCAGGTAACGCAGCTGCTCCGTGCATGAAGGACCTGACCGGTGACCTGTGCATCCGCGGGCGATGGAGAGAGGCGGACCTGAGCGGCCTGCTGCCGGAAGCGGTCACAACAGACTTTATAGACGGAATGGAGCAGTTCGAGCGCAAGATCCCCGGCTTTGCGGGCCCTGAAGCGTTCGTAGCGGGTCTGGAGTCACGCACGTCCTCTCCGGTGCGCATTCCGCGCGGCGATGATCTGCAATCTGCGGTCAGGGGACTGTATCCCTGCGGGGAAGGAGCCGGCTATGCCGGCGGCATCATGTCTGCCGCGATGGACGGGATCAGGGTGGCGGAGGCAGTCCGAAAGCGTTTTGCCGAACCCGAACTGAAGCAGGTGAAGAAGTGGCTTCGAAAGGAAGCCGCTGCAATACGCGACAGCATTCCCGAACAGGAACGCGCAGCGCAGAGTGAGAAGATCTTCAGGAGAGTTACAGAGCTCGAAGAGTATCATAATTCAGATGCGATCCTCTGTTACTACAGCATCGGAAGCGAGGCGGATACACATCCGTTCCTGGACAGTGCGGTGCGTGACGGAAAGCGTGTCTACATTCCCAGAGTCCTCTCCAAGGAAGAAATGCGCTTCTACCTCTATGAACCGGAGAAACTGGCTGTGAGCAGGTTCGGGATCCCTGAACCCACGGAAGATCCGGAGAAAGAATTCGTCTTCGAGAAGGAGATCCCGGAAAAGTGCCTTGTCGTGATGCCTGGTCTGTCTTTTGACAAAGCCGGGGGACGGCTCGGTTACGGCGGCGGCTATTACGACAGGTTCCTGGCCGAAAGACCGGGCATGCATACCTGCGCAGTGGCTTTTGGTGCCCAGATCCGGGGGCATGTCCCGATGGATCCTCTTGATGTGAAGCCGCAGAGAGTGATCACGGCTGATCAATAAGCGATTGCGATTCACGGCCAAATAGGGTATTGTAGAGATAATTTACCGGTACTTACCATAGGCAGAAGTATTTGTGCCTAAGTAAACGCAGAGCAACGCATGTAATGCGCCTGTAAGCAGGCGGAAATGTCACTATATAAAAAGGAATGAGGTACCAAACGTGAGTATTGTGGAGAAACTTTGCAGGACTGCGGACGAGATCAGGTTCGACGTGCAGAAACTGAGCACGGAGAAAAAGAATGAGGCGCTTCTTACAGCGGCGAAAAAGCTGGTCGAGAGACAGGAAGAGATCCTTGCAGCCAACCGCGAAGATATTGCGGCGGGCAGAGCTTCCGGCATGTCTGAAGCGCTGATCGACAGACTGACGCTGACCGGGAGCAGGATCGAACAGATCGCGGAAGGGCTGCGCCAGGTCGCTGAGCTGCCCGATCCGGTCGGGGAAGTGATGGACGAATTCGTACGCCCCAACGGCATGAAGATCCGCAAGGTGCGTGTGCCTATGGGCGTCATCGGTGTGATCTACGAGTCCAGGCCCAATGTCACTGCAGATGCTTTCGCACTTTGCTTTAAAGCGGGAAGTGCGGTGATCTTAAAGGGCGGCAGCGACGCGATCCATTCCAATATCGCGATCACGGACGCACTCAGGGATTCCCTCGCGGACTGCGGCATCAATCCCGACGCAGTACAGCTCGTTGCGACGACGGACAGGGCGGCGACCAGGGAACTCATGATGATGCGCCAGTATGTGGATCTTCTGATCCCCAGAGGAGGCGCCGGCCTCATCCGTGCGGTGGTCGAGAACAGCAGGATTCCGGTCATTGAGACCGGGACCGGTAACTGCCATATCTACGTCGACAAGGACGCGGACCTCGAGATGGCTATGAAGATCCTGATCAATGCCAAGACGCAGAGGATCGGTGTCTGCAACGCTGCGGAATCTCTCGTTGTACACAAGGATGTTATGGACAAGTTCCTTCCTATGCTTTCTGCGAAGATGCAGGAATACAAGGTACTTCTGAGAGCAGACGAGTCTTCAAGGAAATTCCTTCCGCTTTCCGAGGCGGCTACAGAAGATGATTTCGGCAGGGAATATCTGGATCTTATCCTCTCTGTCAAGACAGTCGGTTCCGTGGAAGAAGCGATCGAACACATCAACCGTTATCACACCGGCCATTCCGACTGCATTGTCACTGAGAACAAAGAGGCGGCGGAGAAGTTCCTGAAAGAGATTGATTCCGCGTGCGTCTATGTGAACGTGTCAACGAGGTTCACGGACGGATTCGAGTTCGGCTTCGGTGCCGAGATCGGCATCAGTACGCAGAAGCTCCAGGCCAGAGGGCCGATGGGACTTAGGGAGATCACATCCTATAAATATCTTGTCACGGGAGACGGACAGGTCAGAGGGTGATGCAGGATCTGAGATAATGAGAAGATTGAGCTGTGAGCCGGGGAAATCCCGGATCACAGCTTTTTTAGTTGATACCGGTGGGTAAATGGTTGGGATTTGAGGCTGGTTCGGCTGCTGTAATAATAACAAAGCGCACCCCTTCAGGGAGCGCGCTGTTCTCATTCATCCCACCCGTCGAAGAGCCTTACGGTGACACCGATCGTGCGGATATGCTCATTGGCCTTGAGCACTATGTCGTCAAAGCCGGAGACCGGAGGCAGTTCCAGTGTCTCTTCCAGCTCTGTCTGGATCCAGGCGCGGCACTCCGCGATCGCGTCGTTTATGCACTCGTCGATCGTGTCGCCCTTTGCGAAGCACATTTCCAGATCCGGGAAGTAGGCAGTGAATTTGCCGTCATCTGTCTTTTGAAAAACAGCGGGATATTGAAAAGTCATAGATGGCACCTCTCTTGAAATAATTCTTATACTACTTTACTTCATTTCAGCCCGGTTTACAAATGCGGAATTCGAAAAAGGAACAGATGGACCCGCAGATACAGGCAGGCTAATCGTCAAAACCCAGTGCTTCTTCCATAAGACTGTAGCAGGTACCCTTCATTTCCCGGCAGGTCTCCTCGTAAGAGGCAATCAGATCGGACCAGGATCTGTAGGAGGGATCCTCCCGGTGGTCGGGCAGGTTGAAGTTCTCCGCAAGGAAGTCTCCGATATACCGGGTCATTTTTTTGGAGCCCGTCAGGTTCAGATGATCACCGAAGTCATTCGTGTCCTGTTCCCAGTCGATCGAAATCAGATCGCGGTCATAATTGGCGTCGATATAATAAATGCCGAGTTCTTCAGCTAAGTCAGAAGTCTTGTTGTGTATCGTCATTCTGTGATTGACCGGGGAAGGCGCGCTGTAGAGGACCAGTGCGATCCCCTTTCTGCGGCAGAGCGCGGCGATGCGCCGCAGCATCAGCTCGTGCAGCCAGTAAATATAGGCCCTGCCTTCGTTGTTCCAATCGTAGTATTCGCCGCCGGTATAGGCATCGTGATCGTCGTTGACGAGAAACCCCTTGTAGTAAGTGCGGATGCTGCGCTTCTTCCAATAGTTCCGCCACAGATAATGGAATCTCAGGAACGGGAATCCGGTCTTCAGGGGTTCGGACACGAGTTCGGAGATATAATTATAATCCTTGAGACGATAGAAGAAGGTATGGTTCTCAAGGAGGACGACCCGGACCGGCTGCTTTTTCAGGGCGGTCAGTATGGCAAAATATCCCTCGACCGGCGTCTGCATATCCTGCCCGAGATTGTAGGACGTGATACCGTAATCCCTATACAGATCAACGGGGGAAAGGGCGCTGGTGCTGAGGCTGTCGCCGATGTTAATGACATCGATCTGTCCTTCAGGCTCAAGATCCAGCGCGGCAATTCTCGCGTTGCGGTCATAGATCAGTTTTTTCCGGAACCAGTATCCGCCGTCAAATACAATGCTGAACACCTGAAGCAGGATCACAAGGATGACTAGGAAACCGGCTGTTCTTAACAGGGTTTTTCGATTCATATCACAACTATCTGTCGTAGATCAGGCACTTATAAGTGCCCTTAGAAACATTGGCCGGCAGCAATGACCGGAGATGTTCGTGCTGATGATTACAAGTAACTTTATCACATTCTTATCCGTTCATCAATGCGCCGGCAGCTATCAGGGAGTGATCAGACTCTGTCATGCGCTAATTTGTTTTCCCAATTTTCCAACAAGGGTTATGAATCGTGGCCGAATATGTTACTATTCTTATAGACATACGGAAAGGAGGACGATATGGGCGAGATCGCAGCACAGATCATCGGAAACAGGATCATACAGACGGGCGCTGTGGCCTGGGTCACTTCGCAGGTGATAAAGACGATCCTTCACCTGATCGTCAACAAGAAGATCGTATGGGAGCGCCTTGTCGGAGACGGAGGCATGCCCAGCAGCCATTCCGCAACAGTCACATCCGTTGCGATCGCGACGGGATTCACGGCCGGATGGGATTCTGCGGTCTTCGCGGTCGCGGTGTTCCTCGCCATTATCGTTATGCACGATGCGAGGGGAGTGCGCAGGGAGACCGGCAAACAGGCCGTCGTCATCAATGACATGCTCGCCTTTTTTGAACAGATGGGAGCAGGCACGCTCACACCGGAACAGACGCTCAAGGAATTTGTAGGGCACACGCCGCTGCAGGTCGCGGCCGGGGCGATCCTCGGGTTCATCATCGCGGTCGTCATGAATCTCTGAGCGGCCCGGCTGTTCTTGGGGGAGGGTTCTGCCGGGACGCACCGGCTGAAGACTTCGGAACAGGCAAAATACAGAATGAAAGGAAGCGCGGTATCATGCCGCTGGTCTCAAATATACGTAACAGGAAGGACGAAACGAAAGATGATACAGGATATTGCTCCCCGCAAGATGTACAACCAGTTCAGGCCGGGCATGGTCCCGGACGCTGACAGCCCTGTCTTTTTGTTTGCGGATGACAAGATGAAGTTTTTTATGGCGCATGTGTCAGAGGGACGCATGCGCTATCCAGTGTTCGGGGAACTGCCGGATGGGATCAGCTACACGTATCTCTTCTCCATCGACGACGACAAGTATTTTATGGGTACCCCGGACGACCCGGAGACGTTTCAGTATCCGGAGGGGCTCACGAAGCTTGGGATCAGGGAGCTCAGGTCCGAATATTACCGCGGCGAAGAGAACAGGCACCTGATCTTTGCCGCTTATACAGCCGGCCAGCTCGCGGGATGGTACAGGGACAACCGCTACTGCGGGACCTGCGCGCACATGACTGTCCCCTCACAAACGGAGAGGGCGCTCGTCTGCCCGAACTGCGGCAGGATCATCTACCCGAGGATCCTGCCTGCGGTCATCATCGCAGTGACGGACAAAGACCGCATGATCATGACCAAATATGCCGGAAGGTCGCTGCCTTTTTATGCCTTGGTCGCGGGTTTCAATGAGATCGGAGAGAGCCTGGAGGAGACCGTAAAGCGTGAAGTCATGGAGGAAGTAGGGCTTAAGGTCAAGAACATCCGCTACTATAAATCCCAACCGTGGGGGATCGTCGACGATATCCTTACCGGTTATTACTGCGATGTGGACGGCAGCACCGAGATCAAAATGGACAGGACCGAGCTCAAGGAAGCGGTATGGATGGAGAGAAAGGAGATCATGGGACAGCCCCATGACCTCAGCCTTACCAACGAGATGATGATCACTTTCCGCGACGGGAAGGAACCGCTTGGATACAGATACGCGGAGTAACGCGCTATGAAAGCTATGAACCTGTACCTCGTCTCGAGAGCTGCGGGCAGCTCTGATTTCTCGCTTCTTGTCAGAGAACTGACGGGGGAAATACATTACAAGGAATACAGCAGGCACGAAGCGGAGTCTCTCCGCGCGCTGACGGACGGGCTGACCCCGCATCTGATGGACAGATGCAGGGATGGCGGCAGCTGGGCCTCATTTCTGGACGGATTCTATTTCTCCTATACCATCGCGCACATAAGCAAGGAATTCGACCTGCTCAAGATCACCGGCGACGGTGACTGCGTCCTGAACATTGAGCTCAAGAGTGAATCCATAGAAGAAGAGAGGATCAGTAAACAGCTGGCGCAGAACCGGTACTATCTCTCCCATATCTCCAAGACGATCTATTCGTACACTTATGTGATGGAGACCGGCACGCTCTATGTCCTGAATGACAAGGGCCATATGAGGGTCTCTTCCATGGCGGAACTGGCGGAGGTACTGTGCAAGCCGGTATTTGCCGAGTATGTCGAAAAAGATCTCGATCTCTATTTCAGGGCGGCCGATTACCTGATCTCCCCTGCGGCGGAGCCTGAAAAATTCCTGCAGGGAGGCTATTTTCTGACCAACCAGCAGGAGGAGTTCAAGAGAAAGATCCTGGAGACGCTCAAAGAAGATACGCCCGACAGCCCGGCTCCTTTCATCGTTGTCATAGGCGCCGCGGGAACGGGCAAGACCCTTCTTCTCTTTGATCTTGCCATGGCGCTCTCGAAAAGAAAGAGGGTGCTCCTTCTTCACGGGGGCAGGCTCCAGAGCGGGCACAGGATCATTGACGAGCGGCTGCGCAATGTTGACCTGAGAGAGGCGGACTGTTTTGACGATACGGCAGATTACACCTGCCTTCTCGCGGACGAGGCCAACAGGATCCCTGCGGATATCATGGACCGCGTCGTTTCCTATGTGCGGGGCCACAATGTTCCGTGCATCATGACCTATGACCCGCACCTTCTGGCAGGGCGGGAGACGACAATGATGCAGGCGGAAGAGAGGATCACGGACCTGAGCACACAGACGCTGGAGTTCACGGGAAATATCAGGATCAACCGGCCGGTCTTCTCATTTTTGAAAGCGCTTTTTCATCAGAAGAACCTTCCGTCCGCGGTGGATTACAGCTGCATCGACGTGCTTTACGGCAGGATGCGTGAAGAAGTGCAGGCGATCCTGTTGTATTACATGAACAAAGGATACCGGAAGATCACGCTTCCCGGAGGCGGAGGCGAGATCGGCGAAGGGCTGGGCGCGGACGAGATCGTCGGGCTTGAGTTCGACTGCGTCCTGGTTATCGTTGACGACAGATTCTATTATGACGAAGATATGCATCTGAGGGCTGACGGACCGGCTTCCGGGGAGGCATTAAACCTTCTCTACGAAGGCATTTCCAGGACGAGGGAGAAGCTTTGCGTTCTTGTGTATCACAATGAGAAGCTGTTCTCGGATATACTAAGACTTCGTGAGCGGTAAGCAGAATAGCCTGAGACAGGTCACAGGACTCCGTCCGCGGAGACTCACGGTTTATTCAGGCATAAAGGGATTTTTATGGATCGATCTGACACAAAAATGCGGAGATTTGACAGCCCCGCTTTCCTGATCATTTACTTTCTCCGGGGAAGCGCAGGGCTTTTTCTGCTCAGCATGGTCTTTGCCTCGGCAGTCTCTTTTCTGGACATGGTCCTGCCGAGGATCATCAGTTTTACAGTAGACAGTGTGATCGCTGACAAGGCGCCGGATCTTCCGGCGTCAGTTTTGGCGTGCCTTGAAAGGATCGGAGGTGTTCCGCGCCTGCGCGAGGCGCCGGTGCTGATCGCCGTGATCGTGATCGCCGTGGCGCTGGCAGCGGCAGTCTGCCGTTTCCTGTTCCGGTGCCTCAACGAAATGGCGGCCCAGCGCTTCGTTAAGCGCATGCGTGACAATCTCTACGGCAAAATACAGCGTCTCCCCTACGCCTGGCACGGAGCGAACAGCACAGGAGACATCATCCAGAGATGCACCTCGGACGTAGAGACGATCAAGGTGTTCGTATCGGAACAGCTTACATCCCTGGTCAGGGTCATCGTGCTGATCGCTCTTGCAGTGCGCTTTATGGCGGGGATCGACGGAACGATGACGGCGGCAGCTTCGCTTTTCATACCTGTCGTCATAGGTTATTCCCTGTTCTTCTACGCGAAGATCGGAGACGCTTTTGAGAAGGCGGATTCGGAAGAGGGGCGGCTCTCCGCCATCGCGCAGGAGAACCTGACAGGCGTCCGGGTCGTGCGCGCTTTCGGCAGAGAGCAGTATGAGAGGAAGAGATTTGAGAAGCAGAACGAATATTACACCGGTTTCTGGATCCGGCTGATGCGGATCCTGTCCCTCAACTGGGTCACAGGCGACGTGATGACAGGCCTCCAGTACCTGCTGGTGAATGTCATGGGAGCAGTATTTTGCGTGAACGGCAGGATCACGGCGGGGCAGTTCATCGCTTTCGTTTCCTATAACAGCCTGCTGATCTGGCCGGTCCGAATGCTGGGACGCGTCATCTCGGAGATGAGTAAGGCGGGGATCTCGCTCGACAGGCTCCGCTATATCATGAACGCGGAGGAGGAGAGAGAGCCGGAAGGCGCGCTGACGCCGCCCATGGACAGGGACATCCGGTTCGAACATGTTTCCTTCAGCTATGACGCTGCGCAGGGAGGACCTAACGACGACGCGAATGACCGCGCTTCAGGCAGAGCAGAGGATGCCGCATTTCGGAATACGGACGGAGGCGCGCTCAATGACGTCTCCTTCACGATACCGGCGGGCTCGACAGTTGGTATTCTGGGCGGGACCGGCTCGGGCAAGTCGACGCTCATGTACCTACTGGAGAAACTGTATCCGCTCGGCGAGGGGCAGGGCCGGATCCTGATCGGGGATACGGACCTGTCGAAGATCAGCAATTCCTACGTGCGTTCGCAGATCGGAATGGTCCTTCAGGAGCCCTATCTGTTCTCGCGCACAATTGAGGAGAATATCGCGATCTCTTCAAAGAGTTTCAGCAGGGAGGAAGTCCGAAGGGCTTCAGGGACGGCGGATCTCATCGACACGATCGACAGATTCCCGTCGGGGTTCGAGACATTTGTGGGGGAACGAGGCGTCACGCTCTCCGGCGGGCAGAAACAGAGGACGGCCATCGCGCAGACACTGATCCGCAGGTGTCCCGTTATGATCTTCGACGACTCCCTGTCCGCTGTGGACGCGGAAACTGACGCAAGGATCAGGGCGTCGCTGAGGAAGGACACGGAAGGCGCTACGGTCATCCTGATCGCGCACCGGATCACGACGCTCATGCACGCGGATCAGATCATCGTCATGGAGAAGGGAAGAGTGCGGGAGAAGGGGACGCACGAAGAGCTCCTCGCTGCCGGAGGGATCTACCGGAGGATCTATGACCTGCAGATGGCGGGATGTGACACAGACGAAAGGCAACAGTTATGAATAGCAATACGGAATCGGTATCCCTGCCCCTGTTCGGCATTCCGAGACTGATCCCATATCTGAGACCATACAGAAAAAGAATGACGCGGATGATCCTTCTGGCGCTCGTCTGCAGCGTTGTGGATGTCTCATATCCGCTTTTCGGCCGCTACGTGCTGGACCACTACATTGCGGAAGGGACCCTGCAGGGCCTGCCTGGGTTCATCGCGCTGTATCTGGCTGTGCTGGCTTTCCAATCCGTCATCAACGACCGGACGATGGTCGACTCGGGAACGGTGGAGATGAGCGTCGACAGGGATCTGCGCAACAGGGCCTTCGGCCACCTGCAGACGCTGTCTTTTTCCTATTTCAACCAGAACAGCGTGGGCTATATCCACGCGAGGGTGATGAGCGACACGGGAAAGATCGGAGAGGCTGTCTCCTGGAGAATGATGGACTGTATCTGGAACGGCTCTTACATCCTCTTCGCGATCGTCGTGATGTTCATGACGGATGTGCGGCTGGCACTGTGGATGATCGCTCTTCTCATGGCTGCCGGGCTCCTGATCTCTGTCTTCCAGAGAAAGCTCGTCGCCGTGAACCGGCTGATCCGCGAGATGAACTCGAAGATCACCGGGGATTTCAACGAGGGGATCACCGGCGCGCAGTCGATCAAGCTCCTGGGCATTGAGCAGAAGATGCTTGAGGAGTTCGAGGAAGACACGGAGTCCTACCGCCGCGAATCCGTACACGCAGTGCGGTATTCCGCAATGCTGCTGTCCACGGTGACCCTGATGTCATCTGCCGCGCTGGCTGTCGTTCTGTGGCAGGGAGGGAGCCTTACGCGGGAAGGCATCATGAAGATCGGAACGCTCTCGGTCTTTGTCTCCTATGCGGTAGGCATGGTGGAACCGCTCCAGTTCATCATCCAGAACATCTCGTCCTTTATCAGCATCCAGGTCAACATCGAACGGCTGACCGGCCTTCTCGCGGAGCCGCCGGATGTATCGGACACGTCGGAAGTGACCGCCCGCTACGGGGACAGCTTCCATCCCAGACGTGAGAACTGGGAGGAACTTCGCGGCGACATCGAGTTCAGGGATGTGACCTTCCGCTACCCGGACGGAGAGGAGAACGTCCTGGAGCATTTCAGCCTCAAAGTCCCGCAGGGCCAAAATATTGCCATCGTCGGCGAGACCGGCGCCGGCAAGTCCACACTGGTCAACCTGCTGTGCCGCTTCTATGAGCCAACGGAAGGGCAGCTCCTCATCGACGGACGGGACGCGAGGGAGAGATCCCAGCTGTGGCTGCACAGCCATATCGGATATGTGCTGCAGACGCCGCACCTGTTCTCCGGCTCCGTGAGGGAGAACCTGCGATACGGGAGACCCGACGCGACGGATGAGGAGATCATGGAAGCGCTGGAGATGGTCTCCGCGCGCGGGATCGTTGAAAAAATGGGAGGGCTTGACAGCGAAGTGGGAGAAGGGGGCAGCCATCTGTCGACAGGAGAGAAACAGCTTCTGTCTTTTGCCAGGGCATTGCTGGCAGACCCCAGGCTCCTGGTCCTGGACGAGGCGACCTCTTCGATCGATTCGCTCACGGAAAAGGAGATCCAGGATGCCATTTCGGTCGTAACGAAAGGCAGGACCTCCTTCGTGATCGCGCACCGGCTCTCGACGATCGCCGGCGCGGATATGATCCTTGCAGTGCAGGATGGAAAGATCATAGAGATGGGAAAGCACCCGGAACTGATGAGGAAGAGAGGATATTATTATTCCCTGTACACAAGACAGTTCGAGGAGAGCATATTGGAGTGAACCCGGGAAGACGGCCCTTCAGGACCCGGGAGCGGACCCGCCGGTTCACTCCCCCATATGCATGGGGAAGATGCCCTTGAAAGGGAGAAGGGCTGACAGCAGGATCTGCCCGAGCACCAGGCAGGAGAGCACTTCCCCTATACCGACAGTAGCCATAAAATAGGGGATGCCGCCGGGAATATGATACGCATAGGTCAGTATGAAAGGAATGATCAGCATGTTGGAGACAATGGGAGGAAGGGAGACCAGGAACCGGTTCCTGCGCAGATGATAGGATCCGAACGCGCCGATCAAGGTCGCCAGGGATCCGAAAATGATGTCCGGCAGCGCGCATCCGGTCACAAGATTGCTGATCAGGCATCCCAAAGTGAGGCCCGGGACTGCCGCGGGAGTAAAGAAGGGAAGGATCGTGAGCGCTTCGGAAAAGCGCACCTGGATCGCGCCACTCGCAAGATCGAACCCGGCAGCGATCATCGTAAGCACGGTGTAGATCGCCGCAATGACACCGGCCTGCGCGATAAAGAACGTTTTCTGTACGTATTTGGAATTCATGTGCATTGCCTTTCTGCAGTAAATACGCCGATGCGGCCGGGTATATATCCTGCCTTTCAGATGTCGTGAATTTCTGCTCACATGTTCCCGCTGCCGTATTCGCCCAGCAGCAGCCATGCGTCGTCATCTTTTTCCTGCTCACTGAGAGCAAGTTCCTCATAGGGAAGAAGAAGATTGTGCCTGCGGAGCGGGTTGTCCCGCACTTCGCTGTACCGCCAGTTATAGATGGTGTGAAAGCGCATCCAGCGCATATGTTCAATGGCGCGGTAAAGGTCATGTTTTTTCGCCGCGGTCTCCTTATATACTTCGAAGGCCCTGCGGCTGTCCTCCTGCGTCAGTCTCCCGCGGATGGCCCGGCCAAGGAGGATCGACGCTTTGACCGACAGATGGTCCGCGGACGCGATGCTTGACTGGCGGTGGAACTCGGAGAGCTCCTCCCATTTTTTACCGCCGTATCTGGAGCGGTAAAGCTCATTGACCCTGATGCCCAGGGAGACGAGTGTGTTGCTCATGACCGTTTCCGGTTCGTAGAGCTCTTCGTCGCTGCCGAAGACGATCATTCCCGGCTCCTCCACCATCCGGGAGAGGCGGACGAAGACTTTCCCGCGGAGGGGATAATAGGTCCTGAGAGCCCAGTATAATTCCAGGTCTTCGTCGTCTGAATCAGTGCAGAGAATAATGCGGTCAGCCCCTTCGAGCAGGTCCGGGCAGTTCTCCCACGGCTCCTGATGGAACCGCAGCGAATCTCCGGCGGCCCCTTCGCCGTCGACACTCATGATCTCTTTCAGGCGGCTGTGGAGGCCCTTGAAATGCGCAAAGTCACCGAACACGTGATAGGAGATGCTCTGGTCCGGCGAGAAAACATTGTTGAGGAGCCCTTTCTCCAGGAGCGGCTCCCCGTAACGCTTTCCGCCGATGATGACCAACTCTTTTTCCTGCGGCTCCAGCGGGTGGTCCAGCCAGAACATCCTGCCGGCGGCATCGCTGTCTGAGAAGAGCGTGACACCTTCCGGCCGCTCGTCCGGGCGGGCGCCGCTCCTTGCATAGACTTTACAGCCTGAAGCCGCGGCGCTCTTCGCGCTCAGATAATTGTCCCAGCCGTCCTCACCAAGAAGGAAAAGGCAGATCCCGTCTCTGTGACCGGGCCTCTCTGAAAGGCATTCTTTATAATCCATAGGGACATACAGGATCTGATGCTTTCCTTTTTGACTGAACTGCTGATCTATGGAGGCATCGGATCCGCACAGGATGATTACTGCGTCGGAATCCTCTTCGGACAGTCTGTCCGCCAAAAGACTGCTGCGGGGACCGTCATCCGAGAAGAGATACCATCGTTTCCTGCGGAGGATACGAAGGCGGAGGCCCGGCAGGAAATTCCCGTTGATAAAAGACACTGCAAGGCCGATGATCCAGGACAAAAGACCGACGCTCCCGATCAGGAAGAACGCGCCGATCAGCCTGCCGGGCAGCGACTGGGGCACAAGGTCTCCGTACCCGACCGTGGTCAGTGTGACGACCAGATACCAGAGCGCTTCCTGAGGGGAACTGATCCCTTCTTCGACATTCTGGAGGATGAATGCGGATATCATGAGAACTGCCAGAAAGGCAAGAACTATGATCAGTCTCTTTTTTTCTCTCTTCATAATAGGTCCATCGCTTTCAAGATCTGTTTTTATGAGCCGGTTCCGAATACGCCTGTTCTAAATTCGCCTGTTCAATATGCGCCTGCTTTAAATGAGTCAGTTTAATATGAGCCTCCCTGATCGGCGGCAGGACACTGTCCGGCACATACAGGTGCCCGTAACCGGTCCCCAGATCGAGGTTCTTCTTGCGGGCCCCGTGGTAGTCGCTCCCCCCGCTCACAAGAAGGCCGTACTCATCCGCGATGCGGCAGAGGTATGCAGTATCGGCAGGCTTGTAGCCGGAGTAATAGACTTCGATCCCCAGAAGGCCTTCCGCTTCCAGGGAGGAGACCAGTTCCCGCAGCCCGGCATCGGTCAGCTTGTACTGCAAAGGGTGCGCCAGGATCGGGACGCCGCCGTACTGCAGCACGAGGCGCACCGCGTCGGCCGGTGTCAGATTCTCCCTCGGTACGAAGTAAGGGCAGTCGTCGCCGATCAGTTTCGAAAAGACCTCTTCGACGGAGGAGACCATCCCGTGCTCACAGAGATACTGCGCGAAATGCGCCCTTGTGATCACCGTATCCGGAAAAGCGGCCTCAAGGGCCTCGTATGTCACTTCGTATCCTGCCTCCGTAAGGAGCCGGCACATCTTCCTGTTCCGGAAGATCCTCGCGTCAGCGAATTCCTGCAGTTTATCCGCAAAAGCCGGGTCTTTCCAGTCGATATAAAGGCCGATGATGTGAATGTCTTTTCCCATGTATTCGGTTGAGAGCTCGACGCCCGGAATGACTTCGGGGGCGTTTTCTTCATTCATTTCCCGGGCGGCGGCCATGGCTTCCGCGATCCCGACAACGGTGTCATGGTCCGTCAGCGCGACAGCCGCAAGGCCCTTGCGGAAAGCATAGCGGACCAGTTCCTTCGGTGTGCAGGTCCCGTCTGAGCCGGCAGAGTGGGTGTGCAGATCAACAGGGCGCATAGCGGACTCCTATCCATCAGTGATCCAAGTCAGTGATTTCCGGGTTGTTTTCATATGTATAAGGACAGCCGGCCGCTTTCATAAAACGGCCGGCTGGAACTGAGCGTAAGGCGGGAGATCAGTTGCTGTCCTCCTCGCGCGCCGCCTCGTAGATCGTTCTCTTTCTCGCTTCCGCATTGTTGGCGAGATAATCGTCATACGTGGTGACTTTATCGATGATGCTGCCGTCGGGCAGGATCTCGATGATGCGGTTCGCTGTAGTCTGTACGACCTGGTGGTCGCGGCAGGCGATCAGCTCGACGCCGGGGAACTTGATCATTCCGTCGTTGAGCGCGGAAATGGACTCCATATCCAGATGGTTCGTGGGCTCGTCGAAGATCAGGCAGTTGGCGCCGCTGATCATCATTCTGGAGAGCTGGCAGCGCACGCGCTCGCCTCCTGAAAGGACATTCAGTTTCTTAATGCCGTCGTCTCCGGCAAAGAGCATTCTTCCCAGGAAACCGCGGACATAGGTGACATCCTTGACGGGTGAGTAGCCTGTGAGCCATTCGGTGATCGTGTACTCGCTCTTGAACTCCTTGGTGTTATCCTTCTCGAAATAAGCCTGGGAAGTCGTAACGCCCCATTTGTAGGTGCCCTCGTCCGGCTCCATCCTGCCCATAAGGATCTCGAACAGGGTCGTCTTGGCGAGCTCCTGGCTGCCGACGAAAGCGATCTTGTCGTCATGTCCCATTACGAAGGAGACGTTGTCGAGCACCTTGACGCCGTTGATGGTCTTGGAGATGCCGCTGACGGTGAGCACTTCGTTCCCGATCTCCCTGTCGGGCCTGAAGTCGATGTAGGGATACTTGCGGCTGGAGGGCTTGATCTCCTCGAGCTGTATTTTCTCAAGAGCACGCTTTCTGCTCGTCGCCTGTTTGGACTTGGAGGCATTGGCGGAGAAGCGGGAGATGAACTCCTTGAGCTCCTTGATCTTTTCTTCCTTCTTCTTATTGGCTTCCTTCATCTGGCGGATCAGGAGGCGGGAGGATTCATACCAGAAATCGTAGTTCCCGGCGAAAAGAGTGATCTTGCCGTAGTCGATGTCGGCGATATAGGTGCAGACCTTGTTGAGGAAGTAGCGGTCGTGGGATACCACGATCACTGTGTTCTCGAAGTTGATGAGGAACTCCTCGAGCCAGGCGATGGCGTCCAGATCCAGATGGTTCGTGGGCTCGTCGAGCAGCAGGATGTCGGGATTTCCGAAAAGCGCTCTGGCCAGCAGTACCTTGACCTTCTGCGCGCCGGTAAGTTCCCGCATCAGGTAGCTGTGGAGCTCGGTCTCGATCCCGAGTCCGTTCAGAAGGGATTCCGCATCGGCTTCGGCCTCCCAGCCGTTCAGTTCAGCGAACTCCGTCTCCAGTTCGCTGGCCTTGATGCCGTCCTCGTCGGAAAAATCTTCCTTGGCATAGAGCGCGTCCTTCTCCTTCATGATCTCGAAAAGACGCGGGTTTCCCTGGATGACAGTGTCCAGGACGACCTGGTTGTCGTACTTGTTCTGGTTCTGCTCGAGGAAAGAGAGTCTCTGTCCCTGGGAGATCGAGACATATCCGCTCGTTGTCTCAAGCTGTCCGCTGAGGATCCGCAGAAAGGTGGACTTGCCGGCGCCGTTCGCGCCGATAATGCCGTAACAGTTCCCTTCGGTGAATTTAATATTGACATCTTCGAAAAGAGCTTTCTTTCCGAGCCTTAAAGTTACATTATTTGCAGCGATCATTGAGCCTCCTTATTTATAAGCACTATTGATATGCACTATTTGTAAGCACTTGAAATACACTTTAATAATAATAACCAAGGAATTGCGTACAGGCAACCGTGTAAGATGAAAAAACAGGACGAAAAAGACCGGTGCCGGCGGATGTTTTCATAAAAAAACTATAAAACCGATAAATATCATAGAGGTTTATGTGAAAGAGTGATAAAATATTATCAGTTTATATCATGCAGCAGAGGATAACGGATGAATAGAAAAGCTGGCAGGATACTGGCGGCCCCGGCGGTACTTTCGGGCCTCTATCTTTTGGCGCTGATGCCGAGGATCACGGGCAGGCCTGATCCGGCTCCGTTCAGGACCAGACTGTTCGCGCACCGCGGACTGCACGACAACCTTAAAGGTGTGCCGGAGAACTCGATGGCGGCGTTTAAGAAAGCCGTGGAAGCGGGATATGGAATAGAACTGGATGTTCAGCTTACGAAGGACAGGGTCCCGGTGATCTTTCATGATTTTTCACTGGAAAGGGCATGTAACGCTCCGGGGCTCGTGAAGGACTATACTTTCGCGGAACTTCAAAAGTTCCGGCTCTTCGGGAGCGGCGAGAGGATCCCTTCACTGAAGGATTTTCTCAAGATGGTCGACGGAAGAGTCCCCCTGATCGTGGAATACAAGTCAGAGGATACGGACATGAGCGTCTGCAGGAGAATTGCCCCCATGCTCAAAGCGTACAAGGGGATCTACTGCATAGAATCCTTCAATCCGCTGGTGCTGTACTGGTATAGAAAGAACCATCCCGAAGTGATGAGGGGACAGCTGTCCGACGGTTTTATCCACGACAAAAAGTACCAGACATTACTGAAGCTGCCGACGGTGTTCCCGCTTCAGTTTCTGCTCGCAAACTTCTTGTCAAAACCCGATTTCATCGCTTACAATTGTATATATGAAGGCAATCTTTCGAGGCGGATCTGCAGGGACCTTTTTAAGACGAAATCCGCTGCCTGGACGATCAGGAGCAGAGAAGAACTGGACCGGGCCGCCCCGTATTTTGATGTCTTCATATTTGACAGCTTCCTGCCGGATCTTAAGCAAATGAAGTGACGGCAAAGGGGCGTTTCGTACTGTTTCATTCTATGGTAACGGCTCTGAAAAGAGTTAATAATTAAGGAGGTATATGAATGAGCAAAAGGGTATATCTATTTAAAGAGGGGAATGCCGACATGCGCAATCTTCTCGGCGGCAAGGGCGCGAACCTGGCGGAGATGACCAACATCGGTCTTCCGATCCCGAACGGTTTCACCATTTCCACTGAGGCATGCACAGACTATTACAATGACGGCAAGACCATCAACGAGGACACAACGAAGCAGATCTTTGAAGCTCTCGAGTGGCTCGAAGGCGTTCAGGGCAAGAAGTTCGGCGACACTGAGAATCCGCTTCTTGTTTCCGTCCGTTCCGGCGCAAGAGCATCCATGCCCGGTATGATGGATACGATCCTGAACCTCGGTCTCAATGATGTCTCTGTCAAGGGCTTTGCGGCCAAGACCGGCAATCCGAGATTCGCTTACGATTCCTACAGAAGATTCATCCAGATGTTCTCCGATGTCGTAATGGGCATGAGCAAGACCTATTTCGACAGCATTCTCGAAGCTGAGAAGAAAGCTCACGGCTATGTGTATGACACAGAGCTCAAGGCTGAGGATCTGCAGGCAGTCATCGCGAAGTACAAAGCGATCTATGCGGAGAAGATGGGAGAAGAGTTCCCTCAGGATCCCAAGGTCCAGCTGATGGAAGCCATCAAGGCTGTTTTCCGTTCCTGGGACAACCCGAGAGCCAACTACTACAGAATGATGAACGATATCCCTTACGAGTGGGGTACCGCTGTCAATGTTCAGTCCATGGTATTCGGAAACATGGGCAATACCTCCGGCACCGGCGTTGCGTTCACCCGTAACCCCGCTACCGGCGCCAAGGGTATCTTCGGTGAGTACCTGATCAACGCGCAGGGCGAAGATGTTGTTGCGGGTATCCGTACTCCCCAGCCGATCACTCAGCTCGAGAAGGATCTTCCCGACTGCTACAAGCAGTTCATCGAGATCGCTGACACGCTCGAGAAGCACTATCGCGACATGCAGGATATGGAGTTCACCATCGAGGACGGCAAGCTTTACTTCCTGCAGACAAGAAACGGCAAGAGGACCGCTCAGGCCGCGATCCAGGTCGCATGCGATCTGGTCGACGAAGGCATGATCACTCCTCAGGAAGCGGTTCTTCGTATTGAGGCCAAGAGCCTTGACCAGCTGCTTCACCCTGCTTTTGACGCTGCGGCGCTCAAGGGCGGCAACCAGATCGGCGAAGCGCTTCCGGCATCTCCCGGTGCAGCTGCGGGCCGTATCTATTTCAACGCTGACGACGCTGTAGCGGCGCACGCTGCGGGCAGCAGAGTCATCCTGGTCCGTCAGGAGACCTCCCCTGAGGATATCGAAGGCATGCACGCGGCAGAAGGCGTTCTGACGATGCGCGGCGGCATGACCTCCCACGCAGCGGTCGTTGCCCGCGGCATGGGAACCTGCTGTGTCTCCGGATGCGGCGACCTCAAGGTCCATGAGGATGAGAAGTACATCGAGCTGGGCGGCTATACGATCAAGGAAGGCGACTATATCTCCCTTGACGGCTCCACCGGTAAGATCTACCTCGGCGACATCCCGACAGTGGAAGCTTCCATTTCCGGCAACTTCGAGAGGATCATGAACTGGGCTGACGAGTTCAGGAGACTGAAGGTCAGGACCAATGCGGATACACCCGAGGACGCAGCGAACGCGGTCCGCATGGGCGCAGAGGGCATCGGCCTTACAAGGACCGAGCACATGTTCTTCAACCCCGACAGAATTCCGAAGATCCGCAAGATGATCCTTTCCGACACCGTGGAAGAGAGAGAAGCGGCCCTCAACGAGCTGATTCCTTTCCAGAAGGGTGACTTCAAGGGCATCTACAAGGCTATGGAAGGCAGACCGGTCACGATCCGCTTCCTGGATCCGCCTCTGCATGAGTTCGTTCCTACAACTGAGGAAGATATCGCTGAGCTGGCTAAGGAGATGGGCCTCGCTGTTGCAGATGTCAAGGCGCGCTGCGACGCTCTGCATGAGTTCAACCCGATGATGGGCCACCGCGGTTGCCGTCTGGCCGTCACATTCCCTGAGATCGCGAAGATGCAGACCAGGGCTGTCATGGAAGCCGCTATCGAAGTGAATGAGGAAGAAGGCTACGACATGATCCCTGAGATCATGGTCCCTCTCGTAGGCGACAAGAAAGAGCTCGCGTTCGTCAAGAAGACCATCGTTGAGACTGCTGAGCAGGTCAAGGCGGAGAAAGGCTCCGACATCCAGTACCACATCGGTACCATGATCGAGATCCCGAGAGCTGCCCTTATGGCTGACGAGATCGCAGAAGAAGCCGAGTTCTTCAGCTTCGGAACGAACGACCTCACTCAGATGACCTTCGGCTTCTCCCGTGACGACGCAGGCAAGTTCCTGACCGACTACTACAAGAGCAAGATCTATGAGTCCGATCCTTTCGCTCACCTCGACCAGAACGGCGTAGGCCAGCTGATCGCGATGGCTGTTGAGAAGGGCCGCAAGGTACGCCCTGACATCAAGCTGGGCATCTGCGGCGAGCACGGCGGCGATCCCGCTTCCGTAGAGTTCTGCAACAAGGTCGGCCTGACCTATGTTTCCTGCTCACCTTTCCGCGTACCGATCGCGAGACTGGCTGCAGCGCAGGCGGCGATCACGAACGGCGATGTGAAGTAAGGCTTTTGGAGTGTTCTCACAGAGCATATTGTAGAATAAGTGATTAAGGGGCTGCCGCTCTAAGAAATGATTCTTAGGGCGGCGCCCTTTTTTGGAAAGGGATGGATGGGCCCGGTGAGAAGGTATTGAATTCGCGGAGTTTCTCCATGAAATCTCCGTGAGATCTCAAAAAACGGTTCTTAGCGGAGTCTTAAGAGGAGCTCTCACTGGAAAAGAGGCGAACGAGATAACCCGATCGCCCCTTAAGCATGAAAAGTCATGAAATTGTTCTGCTCATTATAAATAAAAGATCATTTATCAATCATACTGATGTTCAGGCAAGTCCCTTCCAGGTGATCCCGTAGATCTGTTCCATCACCTTGCGGATCTCGTCCATCATGTGCTGGCAGGCCTCGTTCTCCGTGGCGAACTGCATAAGGCCGATCTTGTTCTTTTTCTCACTGAAATATACTTCCCACATATTCTCTTTAGACTTTCCGAGGCAGATCCGGTTCGAACGGGAACCGCCTTTAAGGTTATAGAGATGAGAAGGGACCAGGTGCTCTTTGAAGAATACTTTCAGTTCTTTTACTGTCATAACATGCCTCCGTAATTTAAAAAAACTCCATAAGTAGTTTTTAAAACTACATATACTATAACACTGAACCCTGTTATGCGCAAGGGTTGATCATACGCGTACAGATCTCATACGGCATTAAAGTATAAAAAAATTATTAAACGTGAAAAAAGCACCCCAGATGAGTAATTTAAAGATATAGTGAGAAATAATAAGATATTGAGAGAAATAGCGAGTAATTGTGACACTTTAGACGGTTGCATTCAAAGTAGGATGAAACTATTATACCAACTAGAGTTAGCACTCAATATAAAAGAGTGCTAACAACCCAAACAAATCATGTACACCAATGAAATGATTTGATCATTCACGCATAAGGAGGCGTAAAACATGAAGTTAGTACCTTTAGCAGACAGAGTCGTTCTCAAACAGCTTGAAGCGGAGCAGACTACGAAGTCCGGCATCGTCCTTCCCGGCCAGGAGAAGGAAAAGCCCCAGCAGGCGGAAGTGATCGCGGTAGGTCCCGGCGGCGTCGTAGACGGCAAGGAGATCAAGATGGAAGTCAAGACCGGAGACAAGGTCATTTATTCCAAATACGCAGGCACGGAAGTCAAGCTCGACGACGAGAAGTTCATCATCGTTAAGCAGAGCGATATCCTTGCGGTGATCGAGTGACCGAAGGACGTCTGGTCTTATAACACTAAGCATACAGCAAAATTAACCCGGAAAAGAGGTAATACAATATGGCAAAAGATCTCAAGCACGGCACAGACGCAAGAGTAGCGATGGCAGCCGGAATCAACAAACTCGCGGATACAGTAAAGATCACCCTGGGACCTAAGGGCAGGAACGTCGTCCTGGACAAGTCCTACGGCGCACCCACGATCACCAATGACGGTGTCACGATCGCCAAGGAGATCGAACTGGAAGATAATTTCGAGAACATGGGCGCACAGCTCGTCAAGGAAGTCGCGACCAAGACCAATGACGTAGCCGGTGACGGCACGACAACAGCGACTGTCCTCGCTCAGTCCATGATCAACGAAGGCATGAAGAACCTGGCAGCAGGCGCGAACCCGATCGTTCTCAGAAAGGGTATGAGAAAGGCTACCGAAGCAGCTGTTGAGGCTATTAAGAAAATGAGCACACCCGTTAACGGCAAGGCTCATATCCAGAACGTCGCCACGATCTCTTCCGGTGACGAAGAAGTCGGCAAGATGGTCGCTGACGCTATGGAGAAAGTTTCCAAGGACGGCGTCATCACGATCGAAGAGTCCAAGACCATGCTCACTGAGCTTGACCTGGTCGAAGGCATGCAGTTCGACAGAGGCTATATCAGCGCTTACATGGCGACCGATATGGACAAGATGGAAGCAGTTCTGGATGACCCCTACATCCTGATCACAGACAAGAAGATCTCCACGATCCAGGAGATCCTTCCCCTTCTCGAGCAGATCGTCAAGATGGGCGCGAAGCTCCTGATCATCGCGGAAGACGTCGAGGGCGAGGCTCTCACGACTCTTATCGTCAACAAGCTGCGCGGCACTTTCAGCGTTGTCGCTGTCAAGGCTCCCGGCTACGGCGACAGAAGGAAAGCTATGCTCGAGGATATCGCGATCCTTACAGGCGGCACTGTGATCAGTTCCGACCTCGGCCTTGAGCTCAAGGATGCCACTCTCGACCAGCTCGGACGCGCCAAGAGCGTCAAGGTCGAGAAAGAGAACACCGTCATCGTCGACGGCCTCGGCGACAAGAACGCCCTGGCGGCACGCGTCTCCCAGATCAAGAAGCAGATCGAAGAGACCAAGTCCGACTTCGACAGGGAAAAGCTCCAGGAGCGCCTTGCGAAGCTCGCGGGCGGCGTAGCGGTCATCCGTGTCGGCGCTGCTACCGAGACTGAGATGAAAGAGGCAAAATACCGCATGGAGGACGCTCTGAACGCGACCCGCGCGGCAGTGGAAGAGGGTATCATCCCCGGCGGCGGAAGCGCTTACATCCACGCATGCAAGACTGTCGAGAAGGCAGTAGCGGACCTCGAAGGCGACGAGAAGACCGGCGCGCAGATCGTTCTGAAAGCGCTCGAGTCCCCTCTGTTCCAGATCGCGGAGAATGCAGGCCTTAACGGCGCTGTTATCGTGAACAAGGTCAAGGAGTCCGAGGAAGGCATCGGCTTCGACGCCTACACAGAGAAATATGTGAACATGATCGAAGACGGCATTCTGGATCCCGCTAAGGTCTCCAGAAGCGCTCTTCAGAACGCGACTTCCGTTGCTTCCAGCTTCCTCACCACCGAGGCTGCTGTAGCGACCATCAAGGAGCCGCTTCCTCCGATGCCCGCGGGCGGAGCAGGAATGATGTGATATAAATACAGAACACCGGAAAATAAACAGGACCTGCCCGGAGAGCTTAGCTCACCGGGCAGGCCCTGTTTTTTTGCGGTTCGGACAAGTCGCGGCAAACCTTTTTTATGCCATAAACTTGACAAATATTCTAATTATTCTAATAATAAAGATACTTTATAGAAAGTTTATAAATAACTGAAAGGACCAGATGGCGATTATGACCGGCACCAGTGCAGATAAAGCCTTACAGGAATTCGACAGGGGCACTATAGAGGATATCGGTGAATATATAAGTCCGGAAGAGCTGTATTCGGATCTGATTGAGCGTGTCCGCAGGTACCATCCTTCCGACGACATTTCCCTGATCGAGAAGGCTTACGCGGTGGCCAGCAAGGCGCACGAGGGGCAGAAGCGGAAATCGGGCGAGCCTTATATCATACATCCTCTCTATGTGGGACTGATCCTTGCGGACCTCGAACTGGACAAAGAGACCATTACTGCGGGACTCCTTCACGACGTGGTAGAAGATACGATCATGACCAAGGAGGAGATCACCGAGCAGTTCGGGTCGGATGTGGCGCTCCTTGTCGACGGCGTCACGAAACTGGAAAAACTCAAACTTTCCGGGGATTACAGGGAAAAATCACTGGCACAGCAGGATATGCAGGCCAGAAATCTCAGGAAGATGTTCCTGGCTATGGCCAAGGACATACGCGTCATCCTGATCAAACTTGCGGACCGCCTTCACAATATGCGTACTCTGGGACATATGCCTCCGGAGAAACAGGACCGGATCGCGCAGGAGACTCTCGATATCTATTCTCCCATCGCTTCCAGGCTTGGCATTTCCATGATCAAAGTCGAACTGGATGACCTTTCCCTCAAATATCTCAAACCCGATGTCTATTATGACCTGGTAGAAAAGGTCGCGCAACGCAAATCCGAGAGGGAGAAATATGTTCGCGAGATCGCCCGGGACGTCGCGCAGAATATTGCGGAAGCCGGCATCGAGGGCAAGGTGACCGGACGCGTTAAGCACTTTTTCAGCATTTACAAGAAGATGGTGAACCAGGGAAAGTCCCTGGACCAGATATATGATCTCTTTGCGGTCCGCATTATCGTGAACAGCGTCAAGGACTGCTATGCATGTCTGGGCGTGATCCACGAGATGTACAAGCCGATCCCCGGCAGGTTCAAGGATTATATCGCCATGCCCAAGCCCAATATGTACCAGTCGCTCCACACGACGTTGATCGGGCCGACGGGACAGCCCTTTGAGATCCAGATCCGTACTTTTGAGATGCACAGGGCGGCTGAATACGGTATCGCCGCGCACTGGAAATACAAGGAACAGTCGGACGGCAAGAATCCTGAGGACAGGGAAGAGGAGAAACTGTCCTGGCTCAGGCAGATCCTGGAATGGCAGCGGGATATGTCGGACAACCGGGAGTTCATGGACTTTTTAAAGAGCGACCTGGATCTTTTCTCCGACAGTGTTTATTGCTTTACGCCGAGAGGAGAAGTCAAGAACCTGCCGGCCGGTTCTACTCCGATCGATTTCGCGTATTCGATCCACTCCGCTGTGGGTAACCGCATGGTCGGCGCCCGGGTAAACGGGAAGATCGTCCCTATTGAGTACAGGATAAGGAACGGTGACCGGATCGAGATCCTGACATCGCAGAGCTCCAAGGGCCCCAGCCCGGACTGGCTCAGTATTGTCAAGAGCCCGTCCGCCCGCAATAAGATCAACCAGTGGTTCCGAAGGGAGATGAAAGAGGAGAACATCGCCAACGGCAGGGAACTGATGGCATCCTGCAGCAAGTCGAAAGGGTATCAGCTCTCCTCTCTCTTAAAACCCGAGTATAAGGAATATATTTTAAGAAAATACGGCTTCCGGGAATGGGACGCGGTCGTCGCTGCGATCGGCCACGGCGGACTTAAGGAAGGACAGATCGTTAATAAGCTCATTGAGCTCTACGAAGAAGAACACAAGAAACAGCTCAGCGACGAAGAAGTCCTCCGCGAGATCTCGGAGCACAGGCCCCATATTCACAGCAAGAACAATAACGCGATCGTCGTAAAGGGGATCCAGGACCTGGCTGTGCGCTTCTCCAAGTGCTGTAATCCGGTGCCCGGAGACCAGATCGTCGGATTTGTGACGAGGGGCAGAGGCGTTTCGATCCACAGGGCGGACTGCGTCAACGTGGTCAACGTAGACGAGGAGAACAAGGACCGCATCATCGAAGCCTCCTGGTCGGCTGCCGCGAAGGACAACGGAGATGCGGGAGGATTTGTCGCGGAGATCAATATCTACGCGAATGACCGCGCGGGGCTCCTCAACGACGTGACGAGGAATTTCTCCGAGAGGGAGATCAATATCCTCAAGGTCAATACCACGACGAGCAAGCACGGGATCGCGACGCTTACGATCAGCTTTGAAGTGAAGAGCATCGAGGAGCTGCAGGAGATCTGCGGAAAGCTCCAGAACATACGCGGCGTGCAGGCTGTCAAGAGGACGAGCGGCTGAGGGCATCCGGAACGGAACGGAAGCGCCTTTTGCGGCATGGAATCAGTAAGGAGAGAGTATATGGGCAAAATACTGATCGGATGTTATGTGGTGGGAATGGTTCAGACCAATTTCTATTATCTTCACAGGGAAGGAAGCAGCGCAACGATCGTTGTGGATCCCGCGGATTACGGCAGGGAGATCTACGACGAGCTGACAAGGCAGGGGCTTGAGATCAAGGCGATCTTTCTGACCCACGGACATTTTGACCATATACTTGGCGTGGAAGCGCTCAAAAAGGCGTGCGGAGCGCCCGTGTATGCCTGCGCCATGGAAAAGGAACTTCTTTTGGACCCGGATCTAAACAGTTCCAGGGATATCGGAAGGTCCTGCAGGATCACGGCGGATCATTATCTCATCGACGGAGAAATGGTCACCGAGGCCGGCATCACAATGAAGACGCTGTTCACGCCCGGACATACGGAAGGGGGATGCTGCTACTACATCACTGCTGAAGAGAGCGGCGGAGATCCGATCCTTCTTAGCGGCGATACGCTGTTCGAGGAGTCCATTGGAAGAACGGACCTTCCGACAGGCAGCATGCATACGCTCGCGGAGTCGATCCGCAATAAACTCTATGTCCTGCCTGACAACACGCAGGTCTATTCGGGGCACGGCGGAACTACGACGATCGAACACGAGAAGAAGTATAATTATTTTGTGCGCCCGTAAAAGGCGCGTGGATCCTCGCGCCGAAATGAACTGCGCGCGGGACTGCGCGGCATATAAATATGCCGTGCATGTGAGACGGAGCTCTGAACTAAGAAATTAATGATGATAGCAGTTGAAAATATTGAACTATACAGATATGAGATCCACTCTCTCCTGAAAGCGTTCTATCCGCAGGAGACAGTGAAAGTGTTCGTAGGGGAGCCGGATGTCAGGAAGTATCCTGGACCGGCTTTTTTGCGTGTTGAATTTGAGCCTGACCGCATTGAGATGACGGTCTTTCCGGAGGAAGCGGCAGAAATGCCGTTCACGAGGACGGTGAGAGCGCCCGAGGGGGCAGCTTTTGACCAGAAGAGCACCGCCTGCAAGACTGCCGCCAAGCACCTCTTATACGAAATGCTCTGCGACTATACGAAGACGTCCCTGCCATGGGGAGAACTGATCGGGATCCGCCCGACGAAGATCGCGATGGCAAGGCTCAGGGAGGGAGACTCCGTCGAAGAGGCGGCCCGATATATGGAAACCGAGCATCTGGTAAGCCCGGAGAAAGCAGCGCTTGCCGCCCAGATCGCGGAGAGGGAGAGAAAGATCCTCTCGGGGATCCATTACGAGAACGGCTTCAGCCTGTATGTGGGGATACCTTTCTGTCCGACCACATGCCTCTACTGCTCGTTTACTTCTTATCCGCTGGCTTCGTGGAAGCCTCGTGTCGGTGAGTATCTTGACGCGCTTGAGAGGGAGATGGAGGCGAGTGCGCCCATGTTCGAGGGGCGGATCCTCGATACGCTCTATATCGGCGGCGGGACGCCGACAACGTTGGAACCTTCCGAGTCAGAGAGACTGATCGGTATGATCAGGCAGTATTTTGACACGGGCGCTCTGCAGGAGTTCACGGTCGAGGCGGGGAGACCCGACAGCATAACGGCAGAAAAGCTGGCGGTCCTGAGGGAATGCGGCGTCTCAAGGATCAGCGTCAATCCGCAGACCATGCGGGACAGGACGCTGAAACTGATCGGAAGGCAGCATACCGCCGCGCAGACGGAGGAAGCGTTCCGCCTCGCGAGAGACTCGGGGTTCGACAACATCAATATGGATATCATCCTGGGGCTTCCGGGAGAGACGCCCGAGGACGTGAGATATACGATGGAGAAGATCAGGGAACTCGGTCCGGACGACCTGACTGTGCATTCACTGGCCGTCAAGAGGGCCTCGGGTCTCTTGAAGTGGATCGAGAAGAACGGTTTTTCGTCGATCAGCAACACGGACGAGTGCATGGAAATAGCGGCGCGGGGAGCCGCTGAGATGGGCATGTCCCCCTATTACCTGTACAGGCAGAAGAATATGTCCGGGAACTTCGAGAACGTCGGATATGCCAGGGAAGGCAGGGCCGGGATCTATAACATCCTGATCATGGAAGAAAAGCAGTCCATCCTCGCGCTCGGCGCCGGGAGCATCTCAAAGGGGGTTTTCCCCGGCGGCCGCATCGAGCGTCGTGACAATGCCAAGGAAGTGGCGGTCTATATAGATCACATAGATGAGATGATCGAAAGGAAGAAGAAGCTGTTCGGCCGTTAAAATTATCTTGCAATATGTATAGAAGGTATGTTATATTACCCGAGGTTTGGCCATATTTGGCTGATCAATTTGCAAATTTACGTATTTGCGCACAGTTGTGAGACTACTCACGTCCGGGCGTCCGGATATATGCGCAGATATTTGTCAAGAGGTGAAAATGGCAGCAGCACGAAAACGTAAACAGAATCTGGTCATCGTCGAGTCGCCCGCCAAGGTGAAGACGATCAAGAAGTTCCTGGGGAACAATTATGATGTGGCGGCAAGTTACGGGCACGTCAGGGACCTTCCCAAGAGCAGGATGGGGATCGACGTGGACAATGACTATGAACCCAAATACATCACGATCCGCGGAAAAGGGGAACTGCTGGCGGACCTGAGGAAAAAAGTGAAGAAGGCTGACTGCATCTATCTCGCGACGGACCCTGACCGGGAAGGAGAGGCGATCTCCTGGCACCTGATCGCGGCACTCAAGCTCGATGAGATGAAGGACAAGAAGATATCCCGCATCACTTTTAACGAGATCACAAAGAGAGCGGTCACGGAGTCTTTAAAGAACGCCAGGGATATCGATACCAATCTTGTGGATGCCCAGCAGACACGCAGGATCCTCGACAGGGTCGTGGGCTACAGGATCTCCCCGCTCCTGTGGGCCAAGGTAAAGCGCGGATTGTCCGCGGGAAGAGTACAGTCAGTCGCCCTCAGGATGATCGGCGACAGGGAAGACGAGATCAGCGCTTTTATCCCGCAGGAATACTGGACGCTCGACGCGGTCCTAACCGCAAAGGGGCAGTCTAAGCCTTTTACGGTGCATTACTGCGGAAGGATCGGAGAAGACGGCAAGCCGGTCAAGGAGGAACTTGAGAATAAAGAGCATGTAACAGGGATCATCGAGGCGATCGACGGCGCGCGCTTTTATGTGTACGATGTCAGAAAATCGGAGAGGACGAGGAAATCACCGCTTCCGTTCACGACATCCACACTGCAGCAGGAAGCCAGCAAAGCCCTGGGCTTTTCCACGCAGAAGACAATGCGGATCGCCCAGCAGCTCTATGAAGGCGTCGAGATCAAGGGGAGCGGCACGGTCGCGCTGATCACTTACCTCAGGACGGACAGCACCCGCATCTCCGCGGAAGCGCAGGCGGCGGCATCGGACTATATTCTTAAGAATTACGGAAGCGAATATCTTCTGACACAGGAGAAGAACGGCAAAAGCGAAGGAAAGATCCAGGATGCCCACGAAGCGATCCGCCCCACGGACCTGACGAATGAACCGGCATCGATCAAAGACTCGCTCTCCCGCGACCAGTACAGGCTGTACCGGCTGATCTGGAACCGCTTCATCGCGAGCCGCATGAGCGCGGCGAGATATGAGGTGCTTCAGGTGAAAGTCGCCGCGGACAAATACCTTTTCAATGCTTCCCAGTCAAGGCAGCTCTTCGACGGCTTCCAATGTGTCTACACCCAGTGCGAGAACGAAGAAAAGGGAGAAAAGCTCTCTGTAAAACTTGACAGGGACAGCGTGCTCAATTTTGTGGAATTCGATCCCAAACAGCACTTTACGCAGCCGCCGCCGCACTATACGGAGGCTTCGCTCGTGAAGGCGCTCGAGGAACAGGGGATCGGAAGACCGAGCACTTACGCGCCGACGATCACGACGATCCTGGCAAGGCACTATATCGTCAAGGAGGACAAGAACCTCTATATGACGGAAATGGGGGAAGTGGTCAATTCGATGATGATGCGGGCGTTCCCCTCCATCGTGGACCCCGCGTTCACTGCGCAGATGGAAGGACTTCTGGACGGCGTAGCCGAGGGAACGGTCAAGTGGAAGACGGTCATCGAGAATTTCTATCCCGACCTGGATGAAGCGGTGAAGCAGGCTGAGATAGATCTTGAAAAGGTGAAGATCGCCGACGAAGAGACGGATGAGGTCTGTGAGAACTGCGGAAGAAAAATGGTCATCAAGTACGGGCCCCACGGCAAATTCCTTGCGTGTCCCGGTTTTCCGGATTGCCACAACACCAAACCCTATTATGAGAAGATAGGTGTCCTGTGTCCCAAATGCGGCAAGGAGATCGTCGTCAAGAAGACCAAAAAAGGCCGTAAATACTACGGATGCCTCGGAAATCCCGAGTGCGATTTTATGAGCTGGCAGAAACCGTCCGCCAGGAAATGCCCGGAATGCGGCGGGATGATGCTGGAAAAGGGGAACAGGCTGGTCTGTGAGAACAGGGACTGCGGACATGTAGAGAACAAGCCGGAAGAGTGAGCCTGCGAAGCTGATCCGGCTTTCTGAGATCACCGGATCATCAGGGTTTATTAGTTTGCTTAGAAAGGGAAGGTGGCAAATTGAACAGATCCCATACGATCGGAAATGTTAAGCTGCTGGACAATACAAGGAAAATAGAGAAACTGCTCCACAACAATGATACGGGGAAAGTCGTCTTCAACGATATCTGCAGGGTAATGAGCGACGTGCTCGAATCCAATATCCTCGTGATCAGTAAGAAGGGCAAGGTGCTGGGCTTCGGGGAATACGACAGCATTCCGATCCTCAGCGACCTGATCACGGACCAGGTCGGAACTTTTATCGATCCCGCCCTCAACGAGAGGTTCCTGAGCGTCCTCTCCACCAATGAGAACGTAAGCCTCGGGACACTCGGATTTCTGAGTGAGGAGGACTGCGGGAACACGGGGATCATCGCCCCGATCGAGATCGCCGGCGAGAGGCTCGGGACAGTATTTATTTACAGGGACAAACCGGTCTATGAGATCGACGACATCATTCTGTGCGAATACGGCACGACGGTAGTTGGGCTTGAGATGCTCCGCGCCGTGAGCGAGGAGACTGCGGAGGAGAGCCGCAAGATCAACGTGGTCAAATCGGCGATCAATACGCTCAGCTATACCGAGATGCACGCGATCATCCACATATTCGAGGAGCTGGGAGGCGTCGAAGGCATTCTGGTGGCCAGCAAGATCGCCGATAAGGCGGGGATCACGAGGAGCGTCGTCGTCAATGCCCTCAGGAAGTTCGAGTCCGCGGGCGTCATCGAATCCCGCTCTTCCGGCATGAAGGGAACTTACATCAAGGTCCTCAACGACGCGATCTACGGTGAGCTCAAGGGCATGAAGAAGCAGGTGGAACCCGATTACCAGTGATCCGCAAGTCAAAATACAGCAGGTCCGCGCAGGAATTCTTAAAAGAAACTCTTGTGCGGGCTTTTTGTTTGTGGTAATATTCTAATGTTGCGTTATAGTAAGCACGCATTTTCGGCAGATACCGGTGCTCTACCCGGGCTCTGACCCGGCAGGGTGGTAGCGAACCTCTAAGACTGCAGACGGAAATGCGGAAGTAAAACAAACACGGAGGAAACAAAATGAGTGTTGTATCAATGAAACAGCTGCTGGAAGCAGGCGTACACTTCGG
>CAMOXN010000002.1 GCA_946629175.1 uncultured Lachnospiraceae bacterium
CTCCCTTTCATGCTTCCGGAATTTAATATCACGCGCGGTATCTCCCGCAGGTCTTTGCAGGATGAAGAAAGCGCAAGGATCCTGTCCAGCACAAAAGATACCTGTTCCCTGCCGCCGATATTCTCAGCGGCCCATTCAGCATAGCCGACGCTGTTGTACAGAAATCGGACGAATCCCGCGGGGTCCAGTGTCCCCAGCGTCCTCAGATCCCGCATGAACTCCCTGATCGCGGCGCCGTACTCTCCCGTATCCTTAGACCGGGCACAGAGCTCTGACGGTCTTATGAATTCCGATGGCGCCACGGACCTTAACAGAAATCTCTGCGGGCGGTTCATGACCCTGTAGAAAGAATTTCTGGGGAGCATGTCCCTCTTCATTCCTTCCGCAAGGATGATATAGGCCTCGAGATCCCTCGCTGCTGTGCTGAGGATGTTCCGGGACATATTGACCTGTCCGCTGCAGGGGATCCCGTTGCCCGACAGGTATTTCTCTATTTTGGCCGCGTGTGTGTTCGTGCGGACGATGATAGCGGTATTATCAAGTTCCTCCCCGGTAAGCTTCCTCATTTCGCCCAGCAGATAGGAGAACTCGAGACTGTCATCGGTAAAAGCCCTGAGCACGGTCTTGTCCCCGGGAGGACCTGCGGCAGTCATTTCTTTGGGGATCCTCATCCTGTTCCCGCTTATGAGCAGCGACGCCGTACGGCAGATGCATCCGCTGCAGCGGTAATTCCTGCTCAGAAAGATCCGCCTGGCATCCGGATAGTCTGTGATGAACCGCGTCATAACTGACGGCGTGCTTCCCCTGAAACCGTAAATGCTCTGGTCATCATCTCCCACAACAAAAAGACCCCTTCCCGAAGAAAGGAGCCGGAGTATCTCATACTGTTCCCTGTTAACGTCCTGAAACTCGTCCACAAGGATCGCCGCGAAACGGCTGCTCCAGTGATCCCTGACCTTTTCGTCCTCTTCCAGCAGTTTCCGGCATCCGCTTATCATTTCGTCGAAATCGACAAGGCCGTTCTCCTTGAGAAAAGTCCGGTAATCCTGCAGAATGCCGCTGTCCTGCGTAAGACCGGACGCGGCCCCGGTCCGGAGCATCTTCTCCGCTTCTTCCAGGGAAGGCCGGTCGAAGGGATCCGGGTAATACCGGCAGATCAGCCGGTTCAGCAGGCGGTCTCTCTCAGCGTCGCCGATCAGCCTGTACTCTCTGTGCGTGCTCTCTTTCAGAATATAGAAAAATACAGAGTGAAAAGTGCCGAACAGCACGCCTTTTCTGCTGCCGCCGGTCCTTTTCATAAAGCGATCTCTCATTTCGACTGCGGCGGAGCGGCTGAAGGTAAGGACGAGGATCCGGGAAGGGGCGATCCCGAAGTGCTCGAGAAGATATAAGATCCGTTCTGTGAGAACAAGTGTCTTGCCGCTTCCGGGCCCAGCGATGACTTCGCATGGGCCCGGACCGCAGCATACAGCCTCCCTTTGGGAGGGACTCAGATCTGACAGCATAGAACAGCTCAGGCTTCGAGTTTGGCGATCGCAGTGCGGATCCTCTTAAGGGATTCCTCCTTGCCGAGGATCTCCATGATCTCCGTCGCGCCTGCGGGAGTCGTCTGTTTCCCTGACACCGCAATGCGCACAGGCCAGAGCACATAGCCGTTCTTTACGCCCTTTTCTTCGACATAGGCTTTGAGCGCAGCGTAGAGCGCTTCATTGGAAAAGTCGCCCTGGTCTTCGAGGATCGGCAGAAGGTCTTTCAGGACTTCGAGAGAGGAAGCGGCGCTGGTCTTCATCTTCTTGTGCGTGAACAGGGATACATCGTAATCGGGCAGCGCCTCGAAGAAATCCACCATTCCCGCGATGTCGGGGAAGACCTCGATCCTGGTGCGGACCATTTCGGCGATCTTCTTAAGATCCAGGTCCTTTGTCAGCGCAGCCTTGAGATAAGGTTCCGCCTTCTGATAAAAGACATCGGGATCCATAGCTTTCATGTATTCGCCGTTCATCCAGCGGAGCTTCTGGAAATCGAACACGGAAGGCGCTTTGCCGATCCTGTGGTAGTCGAAGACCTTGATGAGCTCCTCGAGGCTGAAGATCTCCTTATCGCTGTCGGGCGACCATCCCAGAAGGGCGATGAAATTGACGACCGCTTCGGGAATGAATCCCTGCTCGATCAGGTCCTCGTAGGAAGAGTGGCCGCTCCTCTTGGAGAGCTTGTGATGATCCTCGTCCGTGATCAGCGGACAGTGGATATACTTGGGCACCTCCCATCCGAACGCGTCATAGAGGCGGTTGTACTTGGGCGAGGACGAGATGTACTCGTTGCCGCGCACGACGTGCGTGATCCCCATGAGATGGTCGTCAACGACGTTCGCGAAATTATAGGTGGGATACCCGTCGGACTTGAGGAGGATCATGTCTTCAAGCTCTTTGTTCTCGACCGTGACGTCTCCGTAGAGCTCGTCATGGAAGGTCGTCGACCCTTCTGTCGGGTTGTTCTGCCGGATGACATAGGGCTTGCCTTCCCTGAGGTTCTGATCGATCTCCTCCTGTGACAGGTGGAGGCAGTGCTTGTCGTAAACAGTGATCTCTTTCCCCTCTACGACCTGAGTGAGCGTGGAGAGCCGCTCAGGAGTGCAGAAGCAGCGGTAAGCTTCTCCTTTTTCGATGAGCTTCTCCGCATATTCCTTGTAGATCCCTGCGCGCATGCGCTCGCTCTGGACATAGGGTCCGCATCCGCCGTCCTTGTCAGGGCCTTCGTCCTCGATCAGTCCTGTGTCGGCCATGGTCCTCTTGATGATCTCGACGGCGCCTTCCACGAAACGCGTCTGGTCTGTATCCTCTATCCTGAGGATATAATCGCCGTCCTCATGCTTGGCGATGAGATAGGCGTAAAGCGCTGTCCTTAGATTTCCCACATGCATGCGGCCTGTGGGACTTGGAGCATACCTGGTTCTGATTTTCATGTTGACCTCCTGTTGATATTGTTACATCTTTCCTGTACTTCCGAAGCCTCCGGCGCCTCTTTCGGTGCCGGTAAGACCGCCGCTCTCCTCAAAGGAGACGTCAAGATAGGGCATTACCACCATCTGCGCGATCCTTTCTCCCGGCTCGACGATACGGGCCTCTTCGCTGTCATTGTGGAGCGCCACAATGTAGTTCCCACGGTAGTCGGAGTCGCAGACTCCCGTGCAGTTGGCGGGCCTTAGGCCCTCTTTCGCCGCAAGACCGCTCCTTGCGTAGATCGCTGCGAAATATCCGTCCGGTATCTCGAACTGAAGTCCCGTGTCGATCCTGACCGTTTCGTGCGGCCCGATCCGGACCGGATCCTCAAGTGCCGCATAAAGGTCATAACCGGCGGCTTTTTCGCTTCCCCTCGTGGGGACGCGGGCGAGAGCGCTCACCCTTCTGAATCTGACCTTAACGGACCGTTCCATAGCCTTACTCCTTTCCGGCGGCATCCGCGGCGGAAGTCGCGAGCCTGTCGCACCGCTCGTTCTCGGGGTGGCCGGCATGTCCCTTTACCCAGTGGAACCGGATCTTATGCGGCTCTGCTGCAGACAGCAGCCGTTCCCACAGTTCCCTGTTCTTGACCGGCTGTTTCGAGGCTGTCACCCAGCCGTTCTTCTTCCAGTTATCGATCCAGTTCTCATTGAACGCGCTCACGACGTATTTGGAATCCGAATACACATCCACTTCACACGGGAAGCGGAGGCATTCCAGCGCGGCGATCACGCCCATGAGTTCCATCCGGTTGTTGGTCGTCTTTTTAAACCCTTCGGACAGTTCTTTCTCGTGCAGGGTCCCGGAAGAGTCCGTGTACTGAAGGATCGCGCCGTATCCGCCCGGCCCGTCCGGATTTCCCCTGGCCGCGCCGTCTGAGAAAATAGTGACTTTTTTCTGCATAGATCGCTGTCCTTTCAAACTTACAGCTCTACAGCTCCCAGCGGCCCGTCCTCTCATAACGATCGGCGCGCTCCTGCGCGCGATCTGTGATCGAAGGGTCATAACCCATCAGCCGAAGGAGCCGGATCGCGTTCCTGCTGTCCGCAGGTCCCTCCGTGAGCAGATAGGAGAACTTCACGTCATCGCCCTCCACCGTCTCCGAAAAGTGATAATTGGTATAGATCCCGCTCAGGAGCTCCGTCAGTTCCAGATCGTGCGTCGCGGCAAAGATCTGCATGGGAAGCTTCGAGAGCGCGAGAAGGATCTCCGCAGAGGCGCTGATCCTTTCTGTCGTATTCGTGCCCCGAAGCACTTCGTCGACACATAAGAAGACGGGAGCTTTTCCCTCTTCCGAAGCGGCGTCGAGGACGCGTTTCAGAGACCTGATCTCGACGATGAAATAGCTCTCCCCGCTCTCAAGATCATCCTTTAAAGCCATCGATGTATAGACCCTGTAGCAGCGTCCGGAGTAAGCCGCTGCCGGCGCGGTATGCACCGACTGCGACAGGAGCGCCGCGAGGGCAGACGCCTTGAGAAAGGTCGATTTGCCCGACGCGTTAGACCCTGTGATCAGCACCGGCGAGGAGACCGTAATACTGTTGGGGACAGGGGCTTTAAGGAGCGGATGGAAAAGATCCGTGACATCAAACCTGCTTCCCGAAAGGTCGGGTACCGAGTAAAAAGGCAGGGACGCGCGCCAGGACGCGATACTGATCTGCGCGTCTATCGTCCCAACGGCACAAAACAGATCGTCGATCTCCTTTCTCTTTCCCCGGACCGTACCCTGCATGGAAGCGAACTTCATTAGATCCAGATGAAAGAGCATGCAGATATAATCCAGAAAAATGTCCAGGGGATTTACGGAAGAGATCCCGCCGTTCTCCCTGAGAAGGATCCCGCTCCCGGCTTTAAAAGACGCCATGGCGCGGTCCACGGACCGCATGGTCTCTTTCTCTTCTTCATAGGCTGGGAAAGGCTCTTTGGCCAGTGCCCGGCCGCAGGAAAGGAGCCGCATTACGTAACGCAGTGTATAGAGATAGGGATCGATCTCTCTCTTGACCCTGAAATAGGTGAATATGTTCAGGACAAAGCTTCCTAAAAGGCACAGGATCCCCGCAGCCGGGCGAAAGAACATGATCCCGAGCGAGACCGCCGGGCCCAGAACTGCGTACACTTCCTTCGCGGCGCTCCTATCAGGGAGATCGTCCATAAGGGCCAGGTATTCGCGGAATGGATATTTGCTGTTCCTTCCGAGTCCCTGCAGGATCCTCTGCACGTTCACCCTCTCATCTTCGTTCCGCGTCCAAAAGAGGAGCCCTTCCTCTGCTATGACGGTCCCTCCGTCCGTACGGGGAGAGCGAAGGAGTCCGTACAGATATTCCTCGCCTGCACTGCTGCAGGTGTTGTCCATACTTCGGAACACAAGGTCCAGGTCCAGGTCGTTCCAGGTGATATCGTCGACCGTAAAAGTGTTCTCTAAGCGCGGCGAAAGGCCGGGAACAGGGGAATTTCCCAGCTCACGAAGCCTTCCTTCGCTGTATTCCTTGTCACCCGGCTTTCCGAAAGACCGGGCGAGCTTTTCCCTCTCCTTCTGATCCAGACGTTTTCTGTCGCGCATGCCGATCAGAGCTGAGATCAGAAGGAAAACGGCAAGCAGGACCGGCATGATCAGATAAGCTCCCATAGCAGTTCATTCCGCCTCGTATGACTTGACTGTGCCGATGGCGGCCTTTACCAGTCTCGTGAACCTGGGCGCCGCCTGGATCCCCGCTTCCTTGACCTCTTCGTGGCTGAGGGCATGGGTATTGATGCCCGCGGCCATATTGGAGACAAAGGAGATCGCGCAGACCTTCATTCCCGCGTGATGGGCCGTGATCGCTTCCATAACGGTGCTCATTCCGACGACATCCGCGCCGAGGCGCTGCAGGAGCCTGATCTCCGCGGGCGTCTCATAAGAGGGCCCCGAGAGCTGGCAGTATACACCGCTCTCCAGACGGACATCCGCTTCCGACGCTGCCTTTACGACCAGTTCGCGGAGCTTCGGGTCGTAAACTTCCGACATGTCCGGAAAGCGCTCTCCCTCATCGGGATCGTTCTCCCCGATGAGCGGGTTGGGGATGAACAGCGATATGTGGTCGCGCAGGAGTACAAGAGAACCGGGCTTGAGATCGCTGCTGATCCCGCCCGCCGCGTTCGTGAGGAACAGGAACTCCGCTCCCAGCGCGTGCATGACGCGGAGCGGAAGAACGACATCCTCCGGCGCGTATCCCTCGTAATAGTGGACTCTGCCGCTCATGCAGATCAGGGGAACACCTTCCACATAGCCCATGATGAACTTTCCGGCGTGGCCGGAGACCGTAGAGACAGGAAATCCCGGAATATCACTGTATGGGATCTCGCACACTATACTGTCCAGTTTTTCCGTAAATCCGCCGAGGCCGGAGCCCAGTACGAGCGCCGCTTTCGGTACAAAATCGGTGATACTGCGGATATATGTGACGCATTCCCTTACATTCTTTTTCATGTTTCCACTCCCCCGGCTATTCTATCACATCTCGATCTTTTCGGCGATATTGCCTTTGTCTTTGTAAATATGCCATGCAGGCACGCAGCCCCTGACCATGGAAAGCGGATACAGATTGGTATGTCTTCCGATGATGGTGCCGGGATTGAGGACGCTGTTGCATCCGATGTCCGCCCAGTCCCCGAGCATGGCGCCGATCTTCCGAAGGCCTGTCTCCATGTTCTCTTCGCCGCAGTGAATGACCACGTTCTTCTTGTCTGCCTTTACATTGGAAGTAATGGAGCCCGCCCCCATATGCGCGTGGAAACCGAGCACACTGTCGCCGACATAGTTGTAGTGGGGAACTTCGACTTTGTTGAAGAGGACGACATTCTTGAGCTCAGTGGAGTTGCCGACTGTGGCTCCCTTGCCCACGATCGCGCTGCCGCGGATGAAAGCGCACTGTCTGACAGTTGCGTCCTCATCGATGATGCAGGGCCCGCCTATATAAGCGCTGTCAAATATCGTCGCGCTCTTTGCGACCCAGATATTATCTCCCCGCTTTTCGAACCTGTCCGCGGGAAGCCTGTTCCCGAGCGCAATGATAAAATCGGAAATATCGCCGAGGACCTCCCAGGGATATGTCTTCCCCTCAAAGAGTTCCGCCGCGATCGTCTCGTTCAAATCGAACAGATTGGCGATAGTAAAATCAGTGATCTGCATTTTGTTCTCCTTTCCTTGCGGACTTTCTGCGCGTGCCCCCGGATCTGCCCGCCGGAGTCCGGTAGTACTGGCTGTCTTTTTGATACATCGCGCTCAGAACAGCGCTGAAATTGCTGTTCTTGATATTATTCGTGTTCCGCGCGACAAAACCGTTGAGTTTTTCCATATACTCCGCTTCCGAGACGGTCCCTTCGGCCACGCGCGTAAGGCCCAGTTCCCAGCTCGCAGTCAGTTTCGGGTCGAGGAGCGAGCGGATCGAACAGTACACTGTATCGTAGATCATTTCTCCCATCAAAGTAGGGGTGATGATCTGCGTCTTTCTGTTCAGGGAAAGGTATTTGTTGTGGAACAGCTTCTTAAGGATCTCAGCCCTGGTCGCGCTGGTCCCGATCCCGCTTCCGCGGATCTGCTCCCGGAGCTCCTCCTCTTCGATCAGCTGTCCCGCGTTCTCCATCGCGAGGATCATGCTTCCGGAGCTGTAGCGCTTGGGAGGCTTCGTCTCTCCTTCCCTGATCTCCAGCTCTTTGCACTCCATCGCTGTGCCTTTTTTCAGCGACGGCAGGAAGGCGGGCGCTTTGTCTGTACTGCCCTCTTCGTCCTCTTTGGCGGGAACGCTGTCTTCGCGCTTCTTAAAGGAGTATTCCATCACTTCAAGATAGCCTTTGTCGACGCACGTCCTGACCGAAGCAGAGAACATCTCCGTTCCGAGCTGTATCTCAATAGCTATTTTATCAAAGATCGCCGGAGGATAAAAGACAGCCAGGAATCTTCTTGTGATCAGCTCGTAGACCTTCGCGCAGGTCTCTGACAGGGAAGGGAGCGCATTAAGGCCCTGGCCGGTGGGAATGATCGCGTAGTGGTCCGTAATGGCCTTGTCATCCGTATACCGGGTGTTTCCGATCTTTTTATAGGAGCCGCTCTCAAGGATCTTTACGAGGTAAGGCCGGTACATCGGGAGCGTGGAGAGCCCTTTCAGGTTCTTTCCGATCTCCTTCGCGACTGCTGAGGACAGCACTCTCGCGTCCGTGCGCGGGTAAGTGGTCAGCTTCTTCTCGTAAAGCTCCTGCGCCGCCTGCAGCGTCTGGTCCGGACTGATCTTGAAGAATTTCGAGCAGTCGTTCTGGAGCTCTGCCAGGTTGTAAAGGAGCGGCGCGTTCTTCTTCTCTTTTTTGCGCGATACGGAAGCGACGCGGCAGTCCCCGCGGGCAGCTGCTTCACGGAGCTCCGCGATGAGAGCCTCGGCGTCCTCCCGCTTCCTGAAGCCGTTCTCTTTGTAGAGCATCGGCGTGCCAAAATACCGGCTGCCCGGAACAGCGTGCCATTCCGCCGTGATCGTCTCGCCGCTCTCATCCTGCGCGGGGCTGAACTTCCCGAGGATCCTGTAAAAAGGGGTCTTCACGAAGTCCCGGATCTCCCGCTCCCTCCGCACGACCATGCCGAGCACACAGGTCATGACGCGGCCCACAGCGATCACTGAGTAGTTCGTTCCCATCACCCGGCTGATCCCGTCGCCGTACTTGAGCGTCAGGGCGCGGGAGAAGTTGATCCCCATCAGATAGTCTTCTTTGGCGCGAAGATACGCCGCGGCACCGAGGTTGTCGTATTCCGAGTCGTCCTTCGCCTCTTTGATGCCTCTTTGGATCTCATCCCTCGTCTGGGAGTCGATCCAGACCCTGAGCTGTCTTTTGCCGCGGACACCGGCCTGCTGCGCTACCAGGCGGTAGATATATTCGCCTTCTCTTCCCGAGTCCGTACAGATATAGATCGTATCGACATCCTTATCCGTCAGGATCTTCTTTACGATACCGAACTGCTTTTTGACACTGCTTATGACCTCGTACTTGTAAGTGTCCGGAAGAAAAGGGATCGTCGTCAGCGACCACTTTTTATATCTCGGATCATAAGCGTCAGGATAACACATTGTGACCAGATGCCCGACGCACCAGGTCACAATGGTATCTTCCGCTTCCATATAGCCCTCTCTCGAGGTGAATCTTCTGTCCAGGGAAGCGGCAAACTCCCTGGCGACACTCGGTTTTTCAGCAATGAAGACTCTTTTGCCCAATTCTCACACTTTCTGACTGTATTTGACGTTCATTCTGATGTCTGAACAGGTCACTTGCTGCTGATATAGCCCTGTGCCTTGAGCAGCTCCGCGCACAGTACGCCGCCGCCCGCGGCTCCGCGGATCGTATTGTGGGACAGTCCCACGAACTTCCAGTCGAACAGGGTATCTTTTCTGAGGCGGCCGATGGAAACGCCCATTCCCCGCTCATAATTTACGTCCAGCGCTACCTGGGGACGGTTGTCCTCCGTTAGATACTGAATGAACTGCTTGGGAGCGCTGGGCAGGTCCTCTTTCTGAGGAACACCGCTGAACGCCTCAAGAGCCGCAATAAGCTCTTCCTTGGAAGGATCCTTCCTGAAGTTCACGAACACAGACGCCGTATGGCCGTAAAGGACAGGCACGCGGATGCACTGGCTGGTGATCTTAATGTTGTCTCCGGGAACGATCACGCCGTTCTCAATATGTCCGAAAACACGCAGCGGCTCCTTCTCGCTCTTCTCTTCTTCCCCGCCGATATAGGGAATGATGTTGCCGTTCATTTCCGGCCAGTCCCTGAATACCTTGCCGGCACCGGAGATCGCCTGGTAGGTGGAGACGACTGCCTGATAAGGCTCAAATTCTTTCCAGGCGGCGAAAGCAGGAGTATAGCTCTGGATCGAGCAGTTAGGCTTGACCGCGATAAAGCCGCGGGTCGTGCCAAGACGCTTTTTCTGGAACGGGATCACTTCGCTGTGCTCAGGGTTGATCTCCGGGATGATCATCGGGACGTCCGGCGTCCAGCGGTGCGCGCTGTTGTTGGAGACTACGGGCGTCTCTGTCTTCGCGTACTCTTCCTCGATCGCGCGGATCTCGTCCTTGCTCATGTCCACCGCGCTGAAGCAGAAATCTACTTCCGCCGATACGCTCTCCACGTCCTGCACGTTCTTTACGACGATCTTCTTTACCGCTTCCGGTACAGGCGTGTCCATTTTCCATCTGCCTTCGACGCACTCTTCATAGGTCTTTCCCGCGCTGCGGGGGCTTGCCGCGATCGTTGTCACCTCGAACCAGGGATGATCTTCCAGAAGGGAGATGAATCTCTGCCCCACCATACCTGTTCCGCCTAAGATACCGACTCTGAGTTTTCTGTTCATTTTTACCTCCTACTGTCAACTGCTTCCTTCAGCCACTTTTTTTCGATCTCAATGACTTTCTTCATCATCTCCTGACCGGGTGCTCCCAGAGTCAGGCGTTTTTCCACACAGGTGCCGAGCGAGACGGCGTCATAGACATCTTCGTCAAAAGCGGGGCTGAACTCTTTCAGTTCACGGATGCTCATGTCTTCAATGCCCTTGTTCTCGTCGATGCAGTGCAGCACGAGCCTTCCGATAATGCCGTGCGCGTCACGGAACGGGACACCCTTTACGACCAGATAGTCCGCCGCGTCCGTCGCGTTAGTGAAGCCTCTTACCGCGCTCAGCCGCATCACTTCTTTCCGGAAAGTGATCGTTGAGAGCATTGCAGAGAACAGTGATATGCAGGCCTTTGCTGTGTCGATCGCGTCAAAAGCAGGCTCCTTGTCTTCCTGCATATCTTTGTTGTAAGCGAGCGGAAGCCCCTTCATCGTCGTGAGGAGCGACATCAGGTCACCGTAGACCCTTCCGGTCTTGCCGCGGACCAGTTCACAGATATCCGGATTCTTCTTCTGCGGCATGATGCTGCTTCCGGTGGAAAAGGCGTCGTCCATTTCAATGAAACGGTATTCATTGGAATTCCAGATGATGAGCTCTTCCGCGAAACGGCTCAGGTGCATCATGATGATGGACAGCGCGGCCATAAGTTCGATCAGGTAATCCCTGTCGGAGACGGAGTCCATGCTGTTGAGCGTCGGCGCGTCAAAACCCAGAAGCTCCGATACCATGTCCCTGTCAAGGGGATAGGTGGTCCCCGCGAGCGCTCCGGATCCCAGCGGGCAGTAATTCATCCGCTTAAGACAGTCATCCAGGCGCCCTTTATCCCTCTTGAACATCTCGAAATAAGCTCCGAAATGATGCGCGAGCGTCGTCGGCTGCGCCTTCTGCAAGTGGGTGAAGCCCGGCATGTAGGTGTCCGTATTCTTCTCCATGATCGCGAGGACCGTATCGAGAAGTTCCAGCAGCTGATCCCTGATCTCTCTTGTCATCCGGCGCGTGTAGAGCTTCATGTCGAGAGCCACCTGGTCATTGCGGCTCCTGCCCGTGTGAAGTTTCTTGCCGGTGTCGCCGATGCGCTCGATCAGGTTCGCTTCCACAAAGCTGTGAATGTCCTCGTACTCATTGGTCACAGGAAGCGCGCCGCTCTCAACATCGAACAGGATAGCCGTAAGTTCCTTCGTGATCTTCGAGGCCTCTTCTTCGGTGATGATCCCCTGTTCACCGAGCATCTGCGCATGGGCGATGCTGCCTTTGATGTCATCCCTGTACAGTCTCTTGTCAAAACCGATCGAATCGTTAAAAGCCTTTACGGCTTCATCGGTCTCTTTGACAAAACGGCCTCCCCAGAGCTGTGCCATACCGTATCCTCCTTTTAATGAAATCAGACAAATGATCCATGCCGACAGGCCCTCAGCCTTTGGCTGCTCAGTATTCAAACAAAAAGCGCGGAAAACCGGATCAGTTCCCCGCGCTTCTTAGCTGTAAAGCTGGAAAAGGGACTCGAACCCTCGACCTACTGATTACGAATCAGTTGCGCTACCGACTGCGCTATTCCAGCATGCGCCGCTATTACAACGGCATTTAAGCGTCTTATATATTGTATAGACTTTGCGCCGAGAATGCAAGAGGTTTTTTTTGTTTCTTTTATCAGACGCCCGCTGTCCCGGATCCTGACGATCCGGGACGCGGACGCTTAGCGAATGATCTGTTTTACCCGCCTCTTACAGCTTGTGGATAAAAAGGCCGCTCAGGAGTTTCGGCTCGAACCATGTGGATTTGGGAGGCATGAGTTCCCCCGCGTCCGCCACCGCGAAAAGTTCTTCCATGGAAGTCGGATACATGGAGAAAGCAGCCATGTCCGATCCGCTCCCGACCCTTCTCTCAAGCTCTCTAAGGCCCCTGATCCCGCCGATAAAGCTGATGCGGGGATCCTCTTTGGGATCCCTGATCCCAAGCAGGGGACCGAGGACCCTGTCTTGAAGAACAGAGACGTCGAGGGACTTTACCGGGTCAGCCGGGTCAGGCGCGTCCAAAAGGCGCAGCCTGTACCAGTTCCCGTCAGCCAAAAAGAGCCCGAATTCGCCTTTGCGGGCGGGGCGCACCGGATCTTTTCCCTCACAGCTGATCTCAAAGATCTTCTCCAGTTCGCTTAAGAACTGCTGCGGTGTCCTCCCGCAGAGATCCCTGACAGCCCGGTTGTAATCCATGACCAGCAGCTGGTCCATGGGAAAAAGTACCGACAAAAAGTAATTGAACTCCTCTTTCCCCGTATATCCGGGATTCTCTTCCCTCCGTTTCAGGCCGACCTTTACGGCGGAAGCGCACCTGTGATGCCCGTCCGCGATATAGATCTGTCCGATCCCGGCAAAAGCGCCGCGAATGGCCTCTTTTTTCTCGGGATCTGAAATGACCCATACCCTGTTGCGGACGCCTTCAGCGGTCACAAAATCGTATTCCGGCGCCTCTTCTCTGGTCTCATTCATCAGCCGGTCGAGCGCGGGATGGTTCCTGTAGCACAGGAAGATCGGGCCCGTCTGCGCGTTGCAGGTATCCACGTGACGGATCCTGTCCATCTCCTTGTCGGCTCTCGTTTTCTCGTGCTGCATGATCACGCCCGACAGATAGTCGTCGATGGATGCGCACGCCACGATGCCGGTCTGTGCTCTGCCCTCCAGAGTCTGTTCATAGAGATAATAGCAGGGGGAGTCGTCATGGACAAAGTTCCCTTTTTCGATCGCTTCGTCCAGCATGCTCTTCGCCTTCTCATATACGCAGTCGTCATAGGTCCCGACGGAGTCCGCGAACTGCGTCTCTGCCCTGTCGATCGCGAGAAAAGAGAGCGGGTTGGCGCTTACGACCTTTTTGGCTTCCTCCCTGCTGTAAACGTCATACGGCAGCGCCGCGATCTTATCTTCAAGCCCCCTGGCAGGCCGGTAAGCAGCAAATGACCTGATATCAGCCATGTCTAAGCTCTCCTATCATTTGATTATCCTGACTCTGTACACGTCCCTGACTTCCGCGAGCTTCTGTACGAGCTCCTTGTCAACGGGGCTGTCAAAATCGAACAGCGTGTAGGCCACTTCCTTTTTGGATTTGTTGGCCATTCCCGCGATATTTACGTCGGAAGCGCCGAGGATCTGAGTGAACTGCGTGATCATGCTGGGCTGGTTCTTGTGGAAGATACCGATGCGGCTCTCCGCGGTGCAGACGCCCAGGTCGCAGTCCGGATAATTCACGCTGTTCCTGATGTTGCCGTTCTCAAGGTAATTCTTGAGTTCATCGACAGCCATCTTCGCGCAGTTGATCTCGGACTCCTCCGTGGAGGCGCCGAGATGAGGGGTCGTGATGCATCCCTTTTTGCCCGCGACCGTAGGATTCGGGAAATCGGAGACGTACGCGCGCACCCTGCCCGCGTCGATCGCGGCTACGACAGCTTCCTCGTCGAACAGCAGGTCTCTCGCCATATTGACGAGGATCACGCCCTTTTTCATCATGGAGATGGCGTCCCTGCCGATCATCTTCTTAGTGGAATCGAGGAGCGGGACGTGCACTGTAATGAAGTCACAGTTCTTGTAAATATCGTCGACATTAAGGACATGCGTGATCTTGCGGCTGAGGTGCCAGGCCGAGTCGACGGATACATAGGGGTCGTATCCGTAAACATCCATGCCCAGGGAGACCGCAGCGTTCGCGACCAGGACGCCGATCGCGCCGAGTCCGATGATCCCGAGCTTCTTGCCCATGAGTTCCGTGCCTGCGAATTTCTTCTTCTCTTTCTCTGCGACCTTCGCGATGTCAGCGATGTCTTTGTTGCCGCGGACCCAGTTCACGCCGCCCGCGATATCCCTGGCGGCAAGGAGCATTCCCGCAAAGACAAGTTCCTTGACGCCGTTGGCGTTGGCGCCGGGCGTATTGAATACGACAATGCCCTTTTCCGCGCATTTCTGCAGGGGGATGTTGTTGACGCCGGCACCGGCCCTGGCGATCGCATATACGGAATCTGAGAACTCCATGTCGTGCATGGAAGTGCTTCTCACCAGGATCCCGTTCGCCTCTTCGATATCGCTCACCTGTTCATATTTGTTGGTAAAGTTCTTGAGTCCGATCGGAGAGATATTGTTCAGGCATGCAAATTTATAAGTCATATTCTTCCTCTTGTTTACGTTCTTTACGCGTTTTCCGCTTCAAATTTCTTCATGAATGCGATGAGCGCTTCCACGCCCTCATAGGACATCGCGTTGTAAATACTGGCGCGCATTCCGCCGACCGACCTGTGTCCCTTGAGACCGATGAGGCCGTTCGCTTCCGCTTCCTTCACGAATTTCGCCTCGAGTTCCTTGTCTCCGATCACGAAGGGAACGTTCATGATGGAGCGGTCTTTCTTCGCGACAGTGCCCTTGTAGAAATCGGTGCTGTCGAGGTATTCGTACAGGATGGCCGCTTTCTTCTCGTTGCGCTCCTTCATGGCCGTAAGTCCGCCCTGCGCCTTGATCCACTTGAAGACCTTGCCGCAGATATAGATCCCATAGCAGGGAGGGGTATTATAGAGCGAATCGTTGTCCGCCTGCGTCTTCCACTTGAGCATAGTGGGCGTGCAGGGCAGCACGTCGTCCGTGATCAGGTCTTCGCGGATGATCGCGATCACGACGCCCGCGGGACCGACGTTCTTCTGAACGCCGCCGTAAATGACGCCGTACCTGGTCACGTCGATAGGCTCGGAGAGGAAGCAGGAAGATACGTCCGCGACCAGCTCATGTCCCTTTGTATTGGGGAGCTCCCAGAACTTGGTCCCGTAGATCGTGTTGTTCTCGCAGATGTAGACGTAATCGGCATCTTCCGGAATGTCCAGGTCGGAGCAGTCGGGAATATAGCTGAAGGTCTTGTCCTCGGAAGACGCGACGCAGACAGCGTCCGTATACTTCTTCGCTTCCTGGTATGCCCTCTTGGCCCACTGGCCTGTCACGATATAAGCCGCCTTGCCGTTCTTCGAAAGATTCATCGGAACAGCGGAGAACTGCTGATGGGCGCCGCCCTGCAGGAAAAGGACTTTGTAGTTGTCCGGGATCCCCATGACCTCGCGCAGATCCGCTTCCGCCTCTTTGATGATGCCGTCATAGACCTTGCCCCTGTGGCTCATCTCCATGACGGACATGCCGCATCCGCGGTAATCGAGCATTTCTTCCTGTGCTTCTTTTAATACTTCGATCGGCAGGACCGCGGGCCCGGCCGAAAAATTATATACTCTGCCCATTGTTACCTCCAGTTTTTAATATTTTATCAGATCACGCTTTGCCGCCGCGCGCTTCCAGATCGGAAGCGTCAAAAGACTTCTCGATCGGCGCTCCGGGCGAGACCATGGGGAACACCTTGTCGTCCTCGTCGACGACCACGTCGATCACGGTGGGGACGCCGGACGACAGTGCTTTTTTGAGCGCAGGCTCGACCTCGGAAGGATCCGTGACGCGGATCGCCATGCAGCCGAGTCCTTCCGCGACCTTGCAGTAATCCACCTTGTCCCGGATCACGGTCGCGCTATAGCGTTCTCCGTAATACAGAGTCTGCCACTGTCTTACCATTCCGAGCGCATTGTTGTCAATGATAATTTCGATGACAGGGATCTGATAGCGGCTCGCTGTCGCGAGCTCGTTCATGTTCATCCTGAAGCACCCGTCTCCGCCGATATTGATGACCTGGCGGTCCGGGAATGCAACCTTGGCGCCGATCGCGGCTCCCAGTCCGTATCCCATCGTGCCGAGTCCTCCGGATGTAAGGAGCGTCCTGGGCTTGGAGAACGTGTAGTACTGTGCCGCCCACATCTGGTGCTGGCCTACATCCGTGACGATGATCGCGTCGCCTTTTGTCAGCTCATCCAGTTTCTCGATCACCATGGGGCAGGTGAGCCTGGACTTGTTATAGGAGAGAGGATACTTCTTCTTCATCTCCATGATCTGCTTCATCCACTCGTCGTGGTGCTGCGGCTCCAGCCTCTCATTGAGGTCGCGGAGCACGTCCTTGAGGTCTCCGATAATGGCGTCGCTGACTTTGATGTTCTTGTTGATCTCCGCCGGGTCGATATCGATGTGGATGATCTTCGCCTCCGTCGCGAATTTGTCGGGATTTCCGATCACTCTGTCCGTGAACCTGGCGCCCATGGCGATCAGAAGGTCGCACTTGCTCACGCCGAGGTTGGAAGTCTTGGTCCCGTGCATGCCGATCATGCCTGTGTAGTGGGGATCGTGTCCGTCAAAAGCGCCCTTTCCCATCAGCGTATCGCATACCGGCGCGTCGATCAGTTCCACGAACTTCTTCAGTTCTTCGCTTGCGCCCGAGATCACCGCGCCGCCGCCCACATACAGGAAGGGGCGCCTGGAAGCCTTGATCATTTCGACCGCATTGTCGATGTCTGAATCGCTGTAGCGGCGTCCCTCTCCTCTGAGCCTCCGCGCAGAGGGGGAGGCGGGAACATATTCCGTCACTGCTCCGGTGACATCCTTGGGGATATCTACCAGAACCGGGCCGGGCCTTCCGGTCGACGCGATTCGGAAAGCTTTGCGGATCGTGTCGGCGAGGTCTTCGACCTTCTTGACAATATAGCCGTGTTTGGTGATCGGCATGGAGATGCCGGCGATATCCACCTCCTGGAAGGAGTCCTTGCCGAGGAGGGGGAGCGTCACGTTGCAGGTGATCGCGACAAGCGGAACGCTGTCCATATATGCGGTCGCGATCCCGGTGACCAGGTTGGTCGCGCCGGGTCCGCTGGTGGCCATGCACACACCGACCCTGCCCGTCGCTCTCGCGTATCCGTCCGCCATGTGGGAAGCGCCCTGCTCATGGCTCGTCAGATAATGGGTGATCTTGTCCCTGTGTTTGTATAAAGCGTCATAGACATTGAGGATCGCTCCTCCCGGAAATCCGAAGACCGTATCGACGCCCTGTTCGATAAGGCACGCGACGACGATCTCCGCGCCTGTCATTTTCATGTTCTTGTTGTCCTCCGTTCTAAAAAGTCCGTCCGCCCGGTCAAAAGCCGGAAAGGGGGGGCAGGCTGATCCTGCTCTGCCGGCGGGACTCCCCGCACAGCGGAACCTTACTGCATGCTCTCGGGGAGTTCCAGGATCGCGCCGCGGTTCGCGCTCGTAACGAGCGCCGCATATCTGTTGAGATAGCCTTCGGTGACCCTGGGCTTTCTGGGCTTCCATGCTGCTTTCCTGCGCGCCAGCTCTTCGTCTGATACCTTGACGTCGAGTTTGTTCGCGTTGATGTCGATAGAGATGATATCACCCTCTTCGATCAGCGCGATCGGTCCGCCGACAGCCGCCTCAGGGGACACGTGTCCGATGGAAGCGCCTCGGGAAGCTCCGGAGAATCTTCCGTCCGTGATCAGGGCGACGGAGGAATCAAGTCCCATGCCCGCGATCGCGGAAGTCGGATTGAGCATTTCTCTCATGCCGGGGCCGCCCTTAGGGCCTTCGTAGCGGATGACGACGATATCGCCCGGAACGATCTTTCCGCCGGTGATCGCCGCGATCGCGTCTTCTTCACAGTCAAATACCCTTGCGGGACCTTCGTGGCGCATCATCTCGGGAAGCACGGCGCTTCTCTTGACGATACCGGTATCGGGAGCGATGTTGCCCTTGAGCACCGCGATACCGCCGTTGGGCATATAGGGATCTTCGATGGGGCGGATGACGGAAGGATCCGTGTTCACGCAGCCCTCGATGTTCTCTCTCATGGTCTTGCCGGAGACCGTCATCACATCCAGGTCCAGCAGGTCCTTCTTGGCAAGCTCGTTCATGACTGCGTAGATGCCGCCCGCTTCATTGAGGTCCTCCATATATGTGGGGCCCGCAGGCGCGAGATGACAGAGGTTGGGCGTCCTGTCGGAGACCCTGTTCGCGATCTCCATGTTAAGTTCTACGCCTGCTTCGTGCGCGATCGCGGGAAGGTGCAGCATCGTATTCGTAGAGCAGCCGAGCGCCATGTCCATGGCAAGGGCATTCATGAATGCCTTCTCAGTCATGATATCCCTGGGACGGATGTTCTTTTCGACAAGTTCCATGATCTTCATGCCGGCGTGCTTGGCGAGACGGATCCTCGCGCTGTACACAGCGGGGATCGTGCCGTTGCCCTGAAGTCCCATACCTATGGTCTCTGTCAGGCAGTTCATGGAATTGGCTGTGTACATGCCGGAGCAGGAACCGCATGTGGGGCAGACCTTCTCCTCGTACTCGGCGAGCTTTTCCATTGTCATCTTGCCCGCAGCTACGGCACCGACCGCTTCGAACATAGAGGAAAGGCTTCTCTTTTTTCCATCGATATGGCCGGCAAGCATAGGGCCGCCTGATACGAAAATGGTGGGGACATTGACGCGCGCCGCGGCCATAAGAAGGCCGGGGACGTTCTTGTCGCAGTTGGGGATCATGACGAGGCCGTCGAAGCCGTGCGCTTTCGCCATGCACTCTGTGGAGTCGGCGATCAGGTCTCTCGTGACCAGGGAGTACTTCATTCCGATGTGGCCCATCGCGATCCCGTCGCAGACAGCGATCGCGGGGAAGACAACGGGCATTCCGCCCGCCATGGCCACGCCGAGTTTGACGGCTTCCGTGATCTTATCGAGGTTCATATGCCCGGGAACGATCTCGTTGTAGGAGCTGACGATACCGATCATGGGGCGCCGTCTCTCCTCCTCCGTGTAGCCGAGCGCGTTGAACAGGCTTCTGTGGGGAGCCTGCGATACTCCAACTTTTACACTGTCGCTTTTCATTTTCGTTTCTCTCCTTCTATATTCATATTATCTGTAAATACGCTTCAGATCCTCTCGCAGATCCTGTCGCCGAGTTCCGCGCAGTTCTGCTTCTTAAGCCCCTCGGTATTCTCGCGGGGCATGAGGTCCGCGCTCCGGTATCCGTCCGCGAGGGTCTGTCTCACAGCTGCCTCTACCGCGTCCGCTTCCTCCTGCATTCCGAAGCTGTAGCGGAGCATCATGGCCGCTGAGAGGATCGTCGCGATCGGATTCGCGATACCGAGGCCCGCGATATCCGGCGCGCTCCCGTGGCTGGGCTCATAGAGTCCGAAGCTTCCGTCGCTGAGGGACGCCGATGAGAGCATTCCGATGGAACCCGTGATCATGCTCGCTTCATCCGAAAGGATGTCGCCGAACATATTGCCGGTGACGATGACATCGAACTGTTCAGGCTCCTTGACGAGCTGCATGGCGCAGTTGTCTACCAGCATATTGGTCAGTTCCACTTCCGGATAGTCCTTCGCGACTTCCGCCGTGACCTTTCTCCAGAGCCTTGATGTGTCCAGGACATTGGCCTTGTCCACGCTGCAGACTCTCCTGCCGCGTTTCATCGCGATCTCGAACGCCTTGACGGCGATGCGCCGGATCTCGTTCTCATTGTAGACAGCCGTGTCCACTGCCGTTGTGATCCCGTCGACCTCTTTCGTGTACCGCTCGCCAAAATACAGGCCGCCGGTCAGTTCCCTGCAGATCACAAGGTCAAAGTTCCTGCCGCCGTCCTTAGCCGCGAGCGGGCAGGAGGCTGCCAGTTCCTTAAAGAGGTAGGCGGGCCGCAGGTTGCAGTAGAGATTGAGGGATTTGCGGAGTTTGAGGAGTCCCGCTTCGGGACGGAGCTCAGGCGCCAGTTTGTACCAGGGAGACGTCGCCGCGTCTCCCCCGATGGAGCCCATCAGGACCGCGTCGCTCTCTTTACAGATCTTAATCGTCTCGTCAGTCAGCGGGACGCCGTACGCGTCGATCGAGCATCCTCCCATGAGGACATCCGTATAGGAGAAAGAATGCCCGTATTTCTCACAAACCCTGCCGAGCACTTTTTTGGCCTCGTCCACGATCTCCGGACCGATACCGTCGCCGGCGATCACTGCGATCTTTCTGTTCAATCGATTTACCTCCGTTCCAGCTGCTGTCAGGCAGATCATATTGATGAAAATCATTCATCTCTATGATGAGCAATTTGAGCTATATTGATCATTCTCAAAATACCAAAGAGAAGGCATGTGCCTTGCACATGCCTCCGTACATAGCATTTATTATTTGTCTTCCGCTGCCTCGATGGCATCCTCAGGCTTCTCGATCTGGACGATCGCTGCCTTCTGCATCGGTATGCGGCAGTTCTTGTTGTTGCCGAATTCGACGATCACCGTGTCTTCCGTCATATCAATGACGACTCCGTAAAATCCTGCTGTGGTGAGAACACTGTCGCCGACAGCCAGGGAACTGAGCATGTTCTGCTTCTCCTTCTGTTCTTTCCTCTGGGGTCTGATCAGGAAGAAGTAGAAGAAACCGACGATCACGACCATGTAAATGATCGTAAACATCGAACCGCCTGCAGCGGTCAACATGAAACCATTCATAAGATATACCTCCAATCACGCCTTTAAGCGTCTCTAATCAGTTATGACATATCATACAACAACACCTCATGGTATTTCAACTTAAAATTTGCTATTTATACAGCGCGGAGCGCCGGTTCAGCGGTCGCCGTCGCCTTCGAGCTGTTCGAGCATTCCTTTTTTGAAAGCGGCAAAACAGCCCTTGTCGAGCGCGTCCCTGATCTTTGTCATGAGATTATTGTAAAAATAGAGATTATGCATGACGCACATCCGAAGTCCCAGTGTCTCCTGCGAGCGGACAAGATGCCTTACGTAGGCGCGGGAATAGCCGCCCCTGCACACGGGGCATCCGCATCCCTCCTCGATGGGACGATCGTCCAGCGCGTACCGCGCGTTCCTGATCCGCACCGTCCCGTAATTGGTATAGAGATTTCCGTGCCTTCCGTTCCTGCTCGGATAGACGCAGTCAAAAAAGTCGACGCCTCTCTCCACCGCCTCCAGGATATTCTGCGGCGTCCCGACTCCCATAAGGTAAGTGGGCTTATTCCTCGGAAGATGAGGGACGACCGCATCGAGGATCTCATACATCTCCTCGTGGGTCTCTCCGACTGCGAGCCCGCCGACGGCGTAGCCGTCCAGATCCATTTCCGAGATCTGTTCGGCGTGGCTGATCCGGATGTCGGGATAGACGGCGCCCTGGTTGATCCCGAAGAGCAGCTGATCCTTATTGATCGTCTCGGGAAGGCTGTTCAGGCGCTTCATCTCCTCTTTGCAGCGTGCCAGCCATCTGGTCGTCCTTGCGACGGACTGCTCGACATAGTCCCGCTCAGCATGGCTCGGCGGGCATTCGTCGAATGCCATTGCGATCGTGGAAGCAAGGTGGGACTGGATCCTCATGCTCTCCTCGGGTCCCATAAAGATCCTCGCGCCGTCGATATGGGAGTGGAAAGTAACGCCTTCCTCTTTGATCTTTCGAAGGTCGGCCAGGGAGAAGACCTGGAATCCGCCGGAGTCCGTCAGGATCGGCCTTTCCCAGCGCATGAAAGAATGAAGGCCTCCGAGTTTGAACACCGTCTCGTCTCCGGGCCTTACATGCAGATGATAAGTATTGCAGAGCGCGATCTGCGTGCCGATCTCCATCAGATCGGCGGAGGAGAGGCCTCCCTTGATCGCGGCGGCAGTTGCCACATTCATAAAAACAGGGGTCTCGACGGAGCCGTGCACGGTCTCGAACCGTGCCCTTTTCGCGAGACCCTCCTCTTTCAAAATAGTATAGTTCATGTTCAGATCTGTTCACCCAGAAGTTTATGGAAAATTATGCAGTTAGGTTTGTCCACCTTGATCTCTTTGCCGTGCATGATGAGCAGGCCCTTCTTGAGGTCTACATTGAAGAAAGTCATTGTATTCGACTCGTGGTTGAGCGATACCAGATGCCTGTTGTCAGGGAACAGCGCGGCGTCCTTGGGGTATTCTCCGCTGATCGGGAGGCAGAGCACCTTGGACAGGTGGCCGTTGTCGGGGTCCACTTCAAAGATCACGACCGAGTTGTCGCCTGCGTTGGAGCTCACAAGGTATTTGAAATCCGAGGAGAAATTCAGCGCGCTGGCCGCGGAGCCTGTCGCGTGGTAGTCATTGAGCGTAGACACTGTCTGTATCTTCTCAAAGTCGGGATTTCCGTCGATGTCGTGGTAAAAATAGACATCGATGATATTCTTGAGCTCATGGACGACATACAGAAAATGACCGTCCTTGGAGATCTTCAAATGCCTCGGAGCTGATTCCAGCTCGGAGTGAAGGATCCCGCATTGCTTGATGTGGCCGTTCTTTCTGTTGAGCGTATAGACGTTGACATGGTCCATTCCCAGATCGGCAGCAAGAAGGAACCTGTTGTCTCTGGTCATCTTGACGCACTGCACGTGAGGGCGGAAATTGCGTTCCGCGATGCTCCCGAGCCCCTTGAGGTAGAGCTCGTCGCAGATCTCTCCGACCGATCCGTCCTCGTTAAGACGCAGGACCGTGATCTTTCCGTCGTGGTAGCCGGCGACAAAGAGGAACTCGTCCTCATAATCCGTGGAGAGGTAGGAGCCTCTCATGCCGTTGATCGAAGCCAGATTTAATTGCTGCAGGTCGCCGCCCTTGACGATCTTATAGGATTCGATTCCGAAATCCGTAATGGAGTAAAGGAATTTCCTGTTGTGTGAGATCGTCACATAGGATGAGTTGGAGATCTCGATCTGCTTCTTCTGATAAAGATAGCCGTTCTCCATATCCACATCATAAACGCGGATACCATACTTCTCCCCTTTTCCCCTGGTATAGGAAGATACATAGGCGACGAACTTCGCGCCTTTTTCATACTCATAGCCGGTCTTGCGGGCAGCGGGGGATTTCATGATTTCAGATTCCTGTGCCATAACTACCTCCATTTCGGAGTGCGCCGGTCGCGGGAAGATACAGGGCCCGCGCGCGCGTGTTGAACAGTGCCGATATTAAATTCAGAATACCATAAACGCGGTCAAATGTTAAGGTCCGCATTCCTGCTTTTAAGAACAGCTTTCAGGGCTGCCGGGGTCGGATCACTCCTCGGGTGCCTTCACCGGCTCCTTCGGTATAAATGTCCTGTTGTCGCGTCCCGGCATGAGAGCCTTCGCTTCCTTCACCGCCTCCTCACAGAACCTGAGCTGCGAGTTTATGAGTTCCTTTCCTCTCCTGTCCACACGGTCGTAGGTGCCGTCCGCCCGCATGATGTGGGCCTTGACCGTATCTTCCAGTTCGAGCTGAAGGATGTGGAGCGCCTTCTTCCTGATCCCGGCGTCCTCGAGCGGGAACAGTATCTCGACGCGGCGGTCCAGGTTCCTGGGCATCCAGTCCGCGCTGGCCGCGTAGATCTCCGCGGATCCGCCGTTCTCAAAATAGTAGATCCTGCTGTGTTCCAGGAAGTTCCCGACGATCGACCGGACGGTGATATTTTCGCTGACGCCGGGTATGCCGGGCCTCAGGCAGCAGATGCCGCGCACGATCAGCTCGATCTTTACGCCGGCGCAGCTCGCGGTGTAGAGCGCTTCCATAATGTCGGGATCGCAGAGGGAATTCATCTTGGCGATGATATGCGCGGATTCACCGTTCTGCGCGTGCCTCTGTTCCCTTCCGATCAGGTGCAGGAACCTGTTCTTGAGCCAGAGCGGCGCGAGACTGAGCTTATTCCAGAAACGGGGCTCAGAGTAACCGGAGATCATGTTGAAGACCGCCGTGGCATCCTCGCCGATCGGATCGCTGCAGGTCATAAGGCCGACGTCTGTATAGAGCTTGGCCGTGGAGTCGTTGTAGTTTCCGGTGCCCAGATGCACATATCTGCGGATGCCGTCTTCTTCCCTGCGGACGACAAGCGTGATCTTGCTGTGCGTCTTGAGGTTCTGCAGTCCGTAGATGACGTGGCATCCCGCTTTCTCGAGCTGGCTGGCCCAGACGATATTGTTCTCTTCGTCGAAACGGGCCTTGAGCTCCACGAGCACGGTCACCTGTTTCCCGTTCTCAGCCGCCCTGGCGAGGGCCGCTATGATCGGAGAATTGCCGCTGACGCGGTAAAGCGTCTGTTTGATCGCGAGCACGTCGGGATCCGCGGCTGCGGACGCCACAAATTTCACGACCGGGTCAAATGTCTGGTAAGGATGATGCATAAAGACGTCGCCCTTCCGGATCTGCTCGAACACGTCGCACCCCGAAGGGAACTCCGGTACGGGCTGCGGCTTCGCGTAACGGTGCTCGCGCAGATTGTCAAATCCGTCTATGCCGTACGCCTTCATGAGATAAGTCAGATCCAGCGGTCCGTCGAGCTCGAAAATGAAGTCTTCTGTCAGGGAGAGCTCTTTTAAGAGGAGCGCACGGAGCTGCTCATCGACGCCCTTCTCCACCTCAAGGCGGATTGCGTCGCCTCTCTGGCGCTTTTTGAGCTGCTTCTTGATCTCTTTTAACAGGTCTTCCGTCTGGTCCTCGGATATGTCAAAATCAGCGCTCCGGAGCACCCTGTAGGGGCAGGCGCACTTGACTTCATAGTTGACAAAGAGAAGGGGGAGGAACCTGCGGATCACGTCCTCGAGGAGCACAAGTCTCTTGGGCGTCCCCTCTGTGCCGGGAAGGATCATTATCCTCGGAAGCACGCCGGGCACCTGGACTGTCGCGAATTCGTATTTCTCCTTGGGAGCTTTGCCTTCCTTCTTGGGCTTTTTGCGGGGAGCAAGGATCCCCGGAGTGGAGGACTCTTTCCTCGTCAAAAGAGCGCCGATATTGAGGCTCTTGTTCGCGATGAGAGGAAAAGGCCTGGAGCTGTCGACCGCCATAGGGGTCAGGACAGGGAATACGGTCGTGCTGAAGTATTCCTCGATGAACCTGAGCTCTCCTTTCGAGAGCTGATCGAGGTCGCGCACCATGATAAGGCCCTGTTCTTCCAGATCGGGTATGATCTGCCTGTTCAGGGTCCAGTACTGCTGCTGCATGAAGGTGTGGCAGCCGGAAAGGACAGCGCTCAGCTGGCCGGTCGCCGTGAACCCGGCGAAATCCTTCTTTTTATAGCCTGCCTGCACCATATCCTGGAGCGACGCGACCCTCACCTGGAAGAATTCGTCCAGGTTGGAAGCGGTGATGCTGAGGAATTTGAGCCTCTCAAACAGGGGATTCTCCTTGTTCCTCGCTTCGCTGAGGCACCTCCTGTCGAACTCGATCCAGCTCAGCTCCCTGTTGATATAATACTGCGGATTTTTAAGATCAATGCTCTCTGCTGCCATGATGGTCTCCTTCCCTGTTAAAACCCGGTCAGATCTCGCGCTGCCTGATCACGGGACGCACGCTGAAGATCTCCTCGAAGAAATCCGCCCGTCTGCCGAAAAGGCCTTTCTCGAGCGTGATATCCTTCTTGGCGCTCACCGTGATCATAAGCTGGCCCTCCCTTAGGCGTATGCGGACGTCCGTAAATTTCTTTTTGTGGGACCGGTCAAGGCCGTTGGCCAGCCGGAGGATCGCCGTGAGCTTTGTGACGATCATGTAATCCTTCTGCGAAAGGCTGCTGTCCGCTCCGTCTTCTTCATAGTAAATGAAATCGCTGTGGTTGAAGCGCACGACATTGGCTATGATCTCGCGTTCCCTCGCGGAAAGGCCGATGATCTCGGTGGATTTGATGATGTTGTAGGAGCATTCCGAAAGGTTCTGCATGCTGATATATTTGCCGCAGTCGTGCAGGATCGCGCAGAGCCGTACCAGGAGCCGTTCCCTGTCTCCCATTCCGTGGATCCTCTTCATGCTGTCAAAGATCTGCAGCGCGATCAGGCTCAGCGTCTTCGACCGCTCTTCACTTCCCTTATACCGCTTGGAGGTCTCAACAGCGCAGGTGAGGATATCCTGCTCAAAATCGTGCGCGGGACTGATGTATTTCTTTTCCACGGCATAATCGTAGACCATGCCGTCGCAGAGCGTCACGCCCGGAAGCCAGATCAGGTCCGCCTTCATCGTCTTCGCGACGCACCTCGTGATGATAGAGGAGATCTCGAGGAGCGGTATGTTCTCGTCGGAAACGCCCAATTTGGAGGAGATGTCCGTCACGCTGTAATCCCGAAGGCCCTCGATGAACGCGTTCAGCGACGCCGCGTCGATGAACTCCGCCTGGCCCATGCTGCCCTGCGTCACAGTGCCGGCCGCCTTGAAGTTGTTCCCGAGGCGCGCGGCTTCAGAGAGATAGTCGTCGATCACGACGATCCGGCTGATATCGCGGTCCTTGAGATAGAGCTTTTTGAACACGTTCAGCTGCGTGTTCACGATCTCTTCGATCAGGGACGCGTTCCGCACGGAACTGGCTCCGATCCTGTCGAGCTGTTCCCTGATCCTTAAGACTCCGGACCACAGGTTCTGCGTCACGCTCAGCTTATCTTTCTCAAAGAGAGAGACCTGAAGGCTCCCGCCGCCGATATCAACGATCGCCGTGGGCTTTTCCAGAAAGCGCGTGAAGGCGTCCCCCTTAAAGGCGAGGGATTTATAATCCATAAAGCGCTGTTCCGTGTTCTCCAGGATCTCGATGTGAATGCCGGTCTCAAGCTCTATCTGAGAGAGGACCATGGAGGAATTCATCATCTCCCGGAAAGCACTGGTACCGTAGGCCCTGTAGGATTCCACCCCGTAGTTCTTCATGATCTTCATGGATTCGGACAATATCCGTTTGAGTTCCGCGAGACGGGATCTGGAGATCTTGCCTGTATGGTAAGTGTCGGTACCGATATCCATCATGTGGCGGATGCAGTCGATCTGCCTGATCCCGCTTTTTCTGGATAGTTCGAAGATCTTCATTTCGTAGACATAACTGCCCACGTCGATCGCGCCGAAAAGATGCACAGCCATGATTTGATTACCCCTTATTGATGACAATACGAAAGATAAATGAAATGACGGGCCCTTAATTAAAGGCCCGTCTTATTATAACAGTTTTGCGCGTCTACATCCATCCAAACTTAAGAGCGTTCTTTAACTCTCCATCCTGGCGAGCCTGGCTGCCTGGTCCGCCGCGGTCAGGCTGTCGAGGATCTCGTCGAGATCGCCGTTCATGACGGCGTCGATCTTATAGAGCGTGAGTTTGATCCTGTGATCCGTCACGCGCCCCTGCGGGAAATTGTAAGTCCGGATCTTTTCCGAGCGGTCTCCCGTTCCGACCTGGCTCCTTCTCAGGTCAGCCTCCTCGTCATGGCGCTTCTGCATCTCGAGGTCATAAAGCTTGGCGCGAAGGAGCGCCCAGGCCTTGGCCTTGTTCTGCAGCTGCGACTTCTCCGTCTGGCTGTAGATCACGATCCCCGTGGGATAGTGAGTGAGCCGCACTGCGGAATCCGTTGTGTTGACGCACTGGCCGCCGTTCCCGGAAGCGCGCATGACGTCGATCCTGACATCCTTGTCGGGTATATCGATGACGATGTCGTCGTCCACCTCGGGGATCACGGCTACCGTGACCGTCGAAGTGTGGATGCGGCCGCCCGATTCCGTCGCCGGAACGCGCTGCACCCTGTGGACGCCGCTCTCATATTTCATCCTGGAGTAAGCGCCTGTCCCACGGATCATAAAGCTCACAGATTTCATTCCGCCGATCCCGATCTCCTCAAAATCGAGGATCTCCGTCTTCCACCCGCGGTTCTCCGCGTAATGGACATACATCCTGTAGACTTCCGCCGCGAACAGGGCGGCTTCATCCCCGCCCGCGCCTGCCCTGATCTCCACGATGACGTTCTTGTCGTCGTTGGGATCTTTGGGGAGCAGCAGTATTTTGATCTTCTCTTCAAGTTCGCCTATCCTGCTCCTGGCAGTGGCAAGCTCTTCCTTGGCGAGCTCCCTCATCTCTTCGTCGCTCTCCTCGTCAAGGAGCAGCAGGGATTCCTCCTCGGCAGTCTTGCACTCCCTGTATTCCCTGTAAGCGGTCACGATTGGCGTAAGATCGCTCTGCTCTTTCATGAGCTTTCTGAACCTCGACTGATCGGAGGCTATACCGGGACTTGCCAGTTCCCTCTCTATTTCTTCATAGTGCATTATTACACTGTCAAGTTTATCAAACATAATGCTCTGTTACCTGTCTCATGACGGCCGGCTCCTTGTCACCGGTCCTGATGAATGCTCTTAATGCCGCAGACAATGCGGTCGTTCCCTCCGTAATCGCGGATCGTTCTCACCTCGTAGAAACCGGCGTTCCTCATAAGGGCGGACACCTCTTCCGCCTGATCGGATCCGATCTCCAGGAACAGCATGCCACCCGTCACCAGGAAGCTGACTGATCCCGGTATGATCTTTCTGTAAAAATACAGACCGTCCTCCCCTCCGTCCAGGGCAAGGCGCGGCTCATATACGCTGACCTCCGCAGCGAGGGACGGGATCACTTCGCTCCTGATATAGGGCGGGTTCGATACGATGAGATCGAACCTCTCATCGCTGCCGACAGCATCGAACAGGTCTCCCTGCCGCCATGCCGTCCTTTCTAAGAGGCCCAGCCTCTCAGCATTGCGCGCAGCTATTTCGAGCGCTTTTCCGGACAGATCCGTCCCGACTCCGGTGGTGCCGTTCGAATAAGAAAGCAGGCTCAGCAGGATGCATCCGCTGCCGGTGCAGAGATCCAGTATCCGTTCTCCTCCGCAGAGATGCCTCATGATCTCTTCCGCCAGGTTCTCCGTATCCTGCTCCGGGATCAGGACGTCGCGGGTGACTTCGAAAGTAAGCCCCATAAAATCGCGTTTCCCGGTAATGTAGCTCAAAGGCACTCTCTCGCGCCTCTGCGCGATCAGTTCCCTGTATGCGCCTTCTTCCTCCGCGCTGACGGGTCTCTCCTTATTAAGAAGCAGGGTCTGCAGCGTCGTACCGCAGACATGCTCCAGGAGGAATCTCGCGTCCAGCTTCGCTTCCCGCTCTTCGATCCCGGCATCGGCAAGGATCCGCGTTCCTTCCTCATACAGTTTTCCGTATTGCATCTGTGCCTCCTGACGGCAGTGCCTTCGCGTCACGCCTCCCCGGCTGCGGGCGCGCCCGCTCCGTTCTCACCTGTCCCGGTGCTCTCCGGCGAATACCTGAATTCTCTTTCCAGGTACGCCTGCCAGTCAAAAACAGCTTCCACGGAAGCGATGCCCACTCTGATCATATCGTCATCCGGCTCTCTCGTCGTGATCAGCTGCATCCACAATCCCGGTCCCGAGATCAACCGGATCAGGGGATTGCTCGTCCTGCCTGCCAGCTGGATGATCTCATACGAGATGCCCGAGATCACGGGGATCAGTAGTATCCTAAGGACAATGCGCATGATATGGCTGTCCGTCCTGATGAAAAAGAACAGTATGATACTGACCAGCATGACGAACATGGTGAAACTGCTCCCGCAGCGCTTATGTAGGCGGGTGCTTTTCCTGGCGTTCTCAACGGTCAGGGGAAGCCCGCTCTCAATGCAGTTGATGCACTTGTGCTCCGCGCCGTGATACTGGTAGAGCCTGCGTATATCCTTCATAGCGCTAATCGCCGTGATATAGCCGAGGAATACCAGAATGCGGAGGATTCCCTCGAGCACGACCAGCAGATTGCCGTTCCCGAGCCTTGCGCTGAGGAAACTGGCAGTCCAGTAAGGGAGCAGGATAAAAAGGGAGACCGCGATGACGACCGAAAGGATGAGGATCAGTCCGGTGACGAGTTTTTCTCCCGCGGAGCCCGATTCCGTCTCTTCTTCCGGATCGTACATATTCGCGGAATCATCCGTCACTTTGAGCCCCAGTGAAAGGGAGTCGATCAGCGCGAAAAAGCCGCGCACAACGGGGATCTTCCTGACAGGAGTGCCGGCAAGGACACCTTTGTACGTATCTTCTTTGAGCACGATGCTCCCGTCTTCTTTTCTGACAGCTACAGCGTACCGCTCGCCGTTCTTCATCATGACGCCTTCGAGGACCGCCTGCCCGCCGATACCGCTGTAATGCTGTGAACACTCTTGTTTATTCAAAATATCTCTCCTGATAAAGGCAGCGCGAAAACTGCCTTAAATAACTCTCTCTTAAAGTAAAAGACAAGGCAGATTGGTCCGCCTTGTCTCTCATCACCGCATTGATCTTACTTGGAATAGCCGTATTTCTTGTTGAACTTATCGATACGTCCCTTAGCAGCGGCAGTCTTCTGTGTGCCTGTGTAGAAAGAATGGCACTTGGAGCAGACTTCAACGTGGATCTCAGGCTTTGTGGAACCTGTGACAAAAGTGTTGCCGCAGTTGCAGGTCACGGTCGCCTGATAATACTTGGGATGGATAGATTCCTTCATGATTTCCTCCTTACCTGGGCACCCGGGCGTAGAGCCGCAGGAGTAACGGTGCCCCGTATGATGTTTGCATGGTCTTTTGCTTCTATGCCTGTTCCTTATCCCAAGTGACCGCAGAACAGTAGCACTGAAAAAGCCACCGGATTCAGAACAGCTTTATGATTATAACACGGCTTTTTCAAGTACGCAAGCTATTGTTTGTGTTTTGTCCTTTCGAATCTGATCCGCCAGTACGCAAATACCGCGGAGGCGGTCACCGCGAAGAATACGATCCACATGGGAGACCTGAGCGCTTCCCCCCATCCGGCATAGGCGGCGGCAAGCACGGCCAGGTTGCACAGCGCGTGAAGAAGGAAGGGGACCTCGAACCGGCGCGTCAATTCGTAGCTTAGAGAGAACACGATCCCCATTACAAAGGCATAGGTCCCCTGCCGCAGGTCCGCATGCGCGATCCCGAACAAAAGCGATGAGAGAAGCGCCGCCTGCAGCGCCGGAAAGCTTTTCCGCAGCCTGTACCAGACGATCCCCCTGTATACCAGTTCTTCCGTGAACGGGGTCAGAATACCGTATACTGCCGCTTCCAGCGGCAGAGCCGCATATGACGCCGCAACTGAAGCCGCACGTCCGCCCTCTGAAAGCAGGAGGTTAAGGAGCGCCGACAGGCAGACTGTTCCTATAGGAAGGATCCCCATCAGAAAACGGCTGTCCCTCCTCCTTGCGATAAATGCGCTCATACTTCCTGCGCGAAGGGTCATGACTGCCCTCTTTCCCTCCCTTAGGAGCGGGAGCGCTGCGCCGGCTGAGGCAATGCCGATCACCGCAGTCTGCGCGGCCGTGTACCACACCGGATAATCCGGAAGCGCATCATAAGAGAATATGACGGCGGCTTTACCCATGAGTTCCATAAGGACAGACCTGATCGTGATGAACAATATGAGGTAGATGAGGAGCGGGAGGACGGCGTGCCAGCCGGCCTCTATGCGGTTCCGTTTCATATAAAGAGCTCCGTACATTCAAACAGCCCGGCGGTCGCGCCGCCGGGCTGTCAGTATTCAGATCATTGATCCCGATCTCAGATTCAGGTCTTATTGAATCCGGGTCTTGATCTTTAGCGGGACCTGGCCGCTTCGATGATGCTTATCAGCGAAGAAGAGCGCCGCCGATGACCATCATCTGAACTTCGCTGGTTCCTTCATAGATCTCGGTGATCTTGGCATCTCTCATCATGCGCTCGATAGGATACTCACGTGTGTAGCCATAGCCGCCGTACAGCTGCAGGCATCTGCGGGTAACATCGGAAGCATTGGCTGCTGCGACGAGCTTAGCCTCTGCAGCGAGGAAGGTATAAGGAAGTCCCTTGTCAACAGCATTCGCTGCCTGATAGACAAGAAGTCTTGCCGCGTCAGTGTTGGCTTTCATCTTAGCAAGCTCGAACTGAGTATTCTGGAACTTAGCGATCGGACGGCCGAACTGCTCTCTCTGCTTGACGTACTCGATGGTGACGTCCAGAGCGCCTTCAGCAATGCCGAGTGCCTGTGCGGCGATACCGATTCTGCCGCCGTCCAGGGTCATCATAGCTACCTTGAAGCCCTTGCCGACTTCGCCGAGCAGATTTTCCTTCGGGACCTTGACGTTCTCGAAAATGAGCTCGGTCGTGCTGGATCCGCGGATACCCATCTTCTTCTCATGGGAGCCGATGCTGAAGCCTTCCATGCCCTTCTCCATGATCAGGCAGCTAATTCCCTTGTTGCCGAGGGACTTGTCTGTCATACCGAAAACGACAAATGTGTCAGCATATCCGCCGTTGGTGATGAAGATCTTGGAGCCGTTCACCAGATAGTAGTCGCCCTTGTCTTCGAAAACGGTCTTCTGACCGGCAGCGTCTGTACCTGCATTGGGCTCGGTCAGACCGAAAGCGCCGATCTTCTCGCCGGAAAGCAGCGGAGGAAGATATTTCTGCTTCTGCTCTTCGGTGCCGAAGTGGTAGATCGGCCAGCAGCAAAGGGATGTGTGAGCGGAAATGCCTACACCTGTGGAAGCACAGACTTTGGAGACCTCTTCAACGCACTGCGCATAGGACAGCTCGTCCATGCCGGCTCCGCCGTACTCTTCCGGGAAAGGAATTCCCATAAGGCCCATCTCACCGGCCTGCTTGAATGTCTCTACGGGGAATTTCTCTTCCTCATCGAGCTCAGCCGCGATCGGTCCGCAGACTCCCTGCGCAAAGTCACGGTACATGTTCACCATATCCTGATGAATTTCGTCGTTAAAAAAGTTCATTGTAACCTCCTTTTTGTACGCTGTGGCTGCATTTCAGACTTATAGCCTTAACCATCATCTGATCATGAATATTATAGCATCGATAATATTCATTTTCTACAAAAACAGGCAAAAAACTGAATAGTATTTTAGAAAAAACAATCATTAATGGCCTGTTTGTACAAATTGTTAAAAAAATAATTAGTTATACATTCCGCATTCACAGAGCGATCACCCTCCGCAGTGAAACGGAGTAGATCAGTTTTTCCCGTACTCTATATCCGGTGATCTGCATGAGTGCCCTCTCATAGAGATCCAGCTGCACCCGGTACCTCAGTTCCAGCTCCACAGGGTCCTTCACCCGGTCCGTCTTGTAATCTACGAGCACCCATTCCCCGCCCTCCATAAAGCAGGCGTCGATGATGCCCTGGACAAGGACCGTCTCCTCGTGGGGAAAAGCGGGATCCACCATGTCCGCCTCTATTCCAAGGACAAAAGACTGCTCCCTGAAGAGCTTCCCTTCCCTGTGGGCCGCCGCCATTCTCCGCGCGGTCCCGCTCCTTAAGAAGGAAAGGATCCCCGAGGCAGGCAGGTCTTCGGCGTAGGACCGCGGTATCCTGCCGCTGTCGGCAAGTCCCGCGCGCCACTCATCAAATTCTTCCTCCGTTACAGCCGCCGGGTCCGTGAACCTGCCGTAGTCGAACAGTTCAAGGAGCTTGTGGACCGCCGTCCCGAACTCGGTTCCTGTAAAGGAGCCCGAAGGACCGCCGTCCGCGCTCTTTTGCCAGGTCTTTGCAGGGACCGCGAACGAAGGGGTCACCGGCGACGGAAGGATATCCGGGAAGAGCCGGAAGGCGCCTTCCGCTTCCTCTTCAGCCGCGGAGGCTTTGAGCTCGGAGACGGATGTCTTGGTGTAGAGTCCCCGGAGGTCCTCGTGCGCGTACCTTCGGGAATAGATCTCTTCAAGTCTTCGTTCAAATGCCGGATCGGGAAGGTCCGGTCCGCCGAACTCGCCGGCCGCTTCCAGCTGTTCCCGCCGCCGGCCCATTCCGGACTGGACCTGCATCTCGCTGAGGATGAGATCACCGCAGCGGATAAAGCGCGTTTCAATGCTCCTGCTCTCACTGTTCGCGCTCACGGCAAGGCGGAGCAGTTCGAGATAGCTCTCCGACTCCGTAAGGAGCGGGACCGGAAGTTTTTCCCCGCTCCCCATGGGCACCGGGAGCTTCAGGTCCCAGCTGCCGAGTTTTCCCGCCGCGTCGTCAAGATATCCGGTAAGGATCAGTTTTTCTTTTGCCCGGGTCATGGCGACATAGAGGACGCGGAGTTCCTCTCCGAGGCTCTCCCTCATGATCTTGTCGGCTATGGCTTCCTTTCTGGGCGTGCGCGACCTGGTCCGGGCCGCCGCGTTCCACAGGTCCATCCCGATCCCCCAGTCATTGTCGCACAGAAAACTTCCCCTTATGTCGTTGGTCTTAAAACTGTGCTTTTTGGCGGTCCCTGCGACGATGCAGACAGGGAATTCCAGGCCCTTGCTCTTGTGGATGCTCATGATCCTGACTACGTCAGCGTTCTCGTCGAGCGTATTCGCTTCCCCGTAGTCCACTTCCCTCTGATGGATCTGGTCTATGTAGCGAACGAAATCGAACAGGCCCCTGAGCTCCATCGCGTCGAAAGACGCTGCCTGCGCGAGCAGGAAGCGCAGGTTGGCGGCTCTCTGTTCGCCGCCGGGAAGCGCCCTGCACCATTCCTCATAGCCGGTCACCGAAAACAGCTCCGTAAGAAGCTCCCTGATCTGCAGGTAAGTCACTTTGTCCCTCCATTCGGACAGGAACGCGAGAAATTCCCTGCACCTGAGCTGAAGGGCGGCCTCCTCAGTCTCATATCCGGGGTCCGCCATTTTGACCAGGCAGTCGTACAGGCTTCCGGTACTGTCTTTGGCGCACAGTCTGATCCGAGCGGTCTCTTCCTCCGAGAACCCGCCCCAGAAACCGCGGAGCACGCCGTAGAGAGGAATATCCTGTCCGGGGTTGTCCAGGACACGGATCATCTGAAGGACGCCCTGGATCTCCATCGCGGAGAAATAACCTGTTCTGGATTCGATATAGTAAGGGATGCCCTGTCTTTCAAAGACATCGCGGAAGTCCTCGTTCCAGCCTTTCCCGCTCCTTAAAAGGACGACAATGTCCCCGTAGCGGCATTTCCTGACGCCCTCCTCTTCCGTACCCACATCGAGCGTTCCGACCAGTTCCCTGATCCTGCCGGCGACCGCGAGCGCCTCTCTCTGCCTGCTGCTTAGCGCGCGGATCTCATCGGGGATCTCGTCCCCTGCGCCGCCCCCCGCGCCGTCCACCACGATGAGCTCCGTCCTGTACGGGTCGCCGGACGGAGCCTCCGGGTAGGCCGCTCCGCACTTAAGCGACACTTCGTCCGTATACTCGATCCCACCGATCTCCCGTCTCATCAGCCTGAAGAAGACGTCGTTGACGCTGGACAGCACTTCCCTGCGGCTCCTGAAATTGCAGTCGAGATCGATCCTCTCTTTCTCCGAGTCGGTCTTCCGGTAAGTCCGCAGTTTTTCAATGAAGATCTCGGGCCTTGCAAGCCGGAATTTGTAGATGGACTGCTTGACGTCGCCCACCATGAACCTGTTGTACTTCCCCTCTTCTTCCGTCGAGATCATCTTAAGGAGCAGTTCCTGAACGTCGTTGCTGTCCTGATACTCGTCGATCAGGATCTCGTCAAAATAGCGGCGATAGGCAAAGGCCGCCCTCCTGGGGCTGTAGCTCCCGTCCTCCGTCCTCTCTGTCAGGATCTTAAGGGCAAGATGCTCGAGGTCCGGGAAATCGATGACGTTCTTCTCTTTCTTCGCGCTGTCGAAACACAAAAGGAAACGGCAGGCCAGATCCGAAAGGGCTTCTGTCACTGCTGCCATGCCCTTCATGGAAGCGACTATACCGGAGGGGGTAAATGCCGCGTATCTTCCTTTGAGGTCCTCCGCGGTCTTTTTGGCTTTTTTCCTGAGCTCCATCGCCGTCTCTTTTTTGTCCGGGTCCGTTTCGGGATTCTTTTTGGGATAGAAACGGGGAAGGGAGCTGAACTCCATATCGAGGACGTCCAGGACCTCTTTCCAGATCCCGCGGATCTGATCCGGCGGACATGTGCCTGCTTCCTCGGCGCCGGGCACCTCTCCGAGCGCGCTGAGCGCGTCAAGCTCTTTACGAATGACAGGCAGGTACAGGGAAGGCCCGTCGGGCAGCCCGCAGATATAGAGGATCCGCTCATACTGCCTTTTGAGATCACGGACCTTTTCGGCTGCCGTCAGGACGAAGAACTGCATGAAAGCAGATGAGAAAAGGGCGTTCTCGTCCCCGACACTGTAGTCACTGGCCCTGTCCCTGAGCCACTGTTCGGGATCCGGATGGCTCACTGCCTGCCTGTAAAGAGTCTCAAGGATCTGTTCGAGTTCCCTGTCTCCTGCGCCGTGGCAGAAATAGTCCGCGCAGGTCTTAAGAGAGACGTCGCCCGAGGCATAGCACTCCTCCAGGAAGTCTTCCATCACGTCTTTCATCATCAGGTCCGCTTCCGTCTGGTCCATCTGCCTGAATCCCGGGTCCATGTCGATGTCGCTGAAATTGTTCCTCAGAACGAACGTGCAGAAACTGTCGATCGTCGTGATCTGGGCGTTGCCCAGAAGGATCTCCTGTCTGATCAGATGCGTGTTCGCGGGATCCAGTTCTATCCTTTTAGCGATCGCGCTGCCGATCCTCTCCCGCATCTGCGCGGCGGCGGCTTTCGTAAAAGTCACCACCAGCAGGCGGTCGATGTCTAAAGGATGATCTCCCTCGCTGATCATCCGCACGATCCTCTCTACAAGGACAGCGGTCTTGCCGCTTCCCGCCGCTGCCGAGACCAGCAGATCATGATTTCTTGCCTGCAGCACCCTTTTCTGCTGCTCAGTGAATTCGATCGCCATAGTTTCTCCTGACTGTTCGTTCTAAAGTTGCTGATCGATACATATTCTGTTCCTGCCCGTCCGGTCAACGATCGCGGTACCGGTAGCCGGAAATGGTAAGGTCAAAACCGCAGACGCCCCTGTAGGGGCAGAAGTCACAGGCGGTTCTCTGAACAGAGCCCGCTTTCCACACTGCGGGCGCCGCCTCCGTACTCCCGTCCAGGATCTCTTCTGCCAGCCTGCACACGGTCGCCCGCACCTCTTTTGCCAGCTGCTCGAACTCTCCGAGCGAATAGACCCGCGATCCTTTGCCGGGTTCCCCGTCCTTTTTGAGGGTCAGCGGGATCACGGCGCTCTTTCCGTCAATGTGCCTGTCGAGACGCCGGTAGGAGGCGGGATCCGAATGGACGAGGCCTGTCGGCCGCAGTTCGGCACGGATCGCCTTAAGCGCCGCTTCCTCAGCGCTCAGGGGCCCGCCGTCATCGCCGACGGCTTGACCGGCCGCTTTTTCGGCGCTGATCACCGGATCCGTGATCCTGTAGTAGAGCATTGCGGACGGGACGATCTCCTCTCCCGGATTTCGGGCGGACAGATCCCGCATCACCGCTTCCATATACATAAGGAGCTGCAGCTGTATGCCCCTGCGCATAAGCTCCTCGTCAAGATCGAGGGCACCGGATTTGTAGTCCAGTATTTTGACAAAAATACTGCCGTCCTCCCGGCAGAGGTCCAGGCGGTCGATCCTTCCGACGAGCCTTAAGGACCTGCCTCCTTCGAGCGGAAATGTAATGGCGTCCGCCCCGTTCCCCTGTCCGAAGGAGAATTCATACGCTTCCGGAATAAAGAGTCCCTGCTGCAGCTGGTACTGAAGAGTGTCGATGCTCCTTTCGAGAATCCTCTCCATTCGCGCGAGCCCGGACTCGCTCCTTACCGTTGAATACATGAGCAGGTCCTTGTAGGACGCAGCCGTCTCCCTCAATGATTCCGACGCGAGCCTCTTCCCGTCACGGGGAGTGAAGCTCTCCCAGCTGAGTCCGTTCATCCTGAGTTTTTGACTGAACAGGTCAATGCTGCGGTGCAGGATCGTGCCCGTATCCGCCGGTTCTATGACATATTCCCGCCTCTTTGACAGCTTTATGCCGTACTGCAGAAACTGCCTGAGAAGGCACTGGGCGGCCGTTTCCATCCGGCTGATCCCCCCGAAGATCGTCCGGCCGTAGACCGCCTCCGCCGTCTCCCGGCTGATTGCCGAAGGTTCGTACTTCAGGAACGCTGCCTCTTTGATCTTTTCCAGCGCGATGCGGGTATTGACCGATCCGTTCCGCATCAGATAGCCGTAAGCAGTCCTGACCGCGTCAGGACCGCTGCTATCCTCAGCCGTCCTGCCCTGTGCGTACTCCCTGACCGCGCCTGACAGCCAGGCGACGCTGTCTCTCTCTCCGGTCAGCTGCCTGTCAGCAGGGAGCAGCTGCGGGTGCTCAGGGGCGACGTCAGGGAACAGGTTCCTGATCATGCGGATCAGGTAGGACGGACGGAGCGTTGTGCCCTCCGGCATCGTCCTTGCGAACGACAGGTAGAGCGCATCGGACGGTTTGGTCATGTTCATGTACAGATAGAGCCTCTGCAGGCACATTTCCAGCCTGGGAGCCGGGGACAGTTCCGTACCCGATCCCGACAAAAAGGCGCCGAGGAACTCCCTGTCCAGATCTGACAAAAGACCGCCCCTGGACGTTCCCCTCGGAATATTGCCGTCGTTGACACCCGAAAAGAACAGGATGCTGCACTCGGACAGCCTTGTCCTCTCTATATCACCGATGAGAACCCTGTCCGCCTGCTGGGGGAGCGTGCCGGGCCTGATCTCGCTGAAACCGGTCTCCAGGAGCTCCAGATACTCCTGCGCGGAGATCTTCTCGCTCCCTAAAAGGTCATAGATCTGCTCCAGCAGGTCGATCACGCACCGGTACAGCTGGCTGTACTGCTTTCCTCTCACATAGTCTCCCGACTTTTCAAAATCGGCGCTTCTTTCCGCCATCTTTTCTTCCATGGACAGGCCTGCCATGAACGCGTAGACGGCTTTGGTCCTCTCGGCAGCGGTAGATGCCTGTATCCTCTCCTCGTCGATCCTTCCCGCTACGGGCTCTATCTCCTTCAAGAACCTGAGCCTCAGCGGCTCCGTCTGCGCGTCGAAGCTGATCCCCCACTTCCTGCGTCCCCTGATGCCGTGCGCGAGACAATAGTTCTCGAGGAGATCCGTCTCCTCCCTCGTCAGGCTGCTCATACCGCTGCGAAGGTACCGGAAGACAGCGTTGTAGGAATAGCCCTGCGGGCGGATCTTCAGAACGCAGCGGATCGCCTCCGTCAGGGGATTGAGGCCCGCCGAGACCCTCGCGTCGATATAGTACGGGATCCCGTACCCCGGCGCGCTTTTTTCAAAGAGCGGGGCGTAACGCTCGAGGTCGCCGCAGACAACGGATATATCCCTGTAACGGTATCCCTTAGCAAGCGTCAGTCTTTTGATCTCAATGAGGATCTGGCGGACTTCCTCTTCCGGCGTGTCCGTCTCAAAGATGCGGATCCTGCCATCCGCGGGAACATCACAGGGCAGCTGCGGATGGCGGAAAATACTGCGCTCGAGATGTGCCAGGACGGGATTATTCCTGAACCTCTCCGGCACTTCATCCGGTCCGGATACAAAAAGATCGCTTTCCCTTATAAGCCCCTCTCTCGCTGCCAGACGGTCGATATCACAGACAGTCTTTCTGGTCAGATAGAACAGGGCGTCTTCCCTGCCTGCCATACCGCTTCCGCGGACCTTGTCCAGGGAAGGCCCGTCGTCCTTTCCGTAGTCGAGGGCGATCGTCACCTCTCTCCCGTACCGGATGAGCGCTGTGATGACTCGGTACTGCACGGGCGTAAACCCCGTAAAGCCGTCGAGGACGAAAGCGCTCCGCTTTACCCATTCAGATGACGGGATCGCCTCGGCGAGAAGGTCCAGTGTCTCTTCGGAAGTGATGAACCTGTCCTTCTTCCCTGAGATAAAAGCGCTGTAGAGCGTCTGAAGATCCGACAGTCTTGCGCCGAGAGCTCCCTGTCCGCACTCCTTTGCGTGGCTGCTCATGCGCGTAAGATCCGCATCAGTGATCCTGTACTGCATGAACTCTGACAGGACCGATTTGACTTCCGCGATCATCCCGGGATAACGGATGCTCCTGCCCAGTATGCTGAGCGAAGACGCGCACTGCCCTGACACTCTTTTGAGCAGAAGGGACTTGCCGGTCTCATCGAGCGCGGCTCTCTTCGGTACTCCCGTCTCTTCGAAGATCTTATGCGTGAGCCTCCCGAAACTGAGCACATCGATATTGAGGATGCCTTTCTGCGGGGATCTTGTGACGATCTCTTTCTGCGTCTGCATCGAATACTGGTCGGGGACCAGGATCACATAATTCTCATGCGCGGACTCCCCGTTCTCAAAAGCCCGGCTTGCCCTTTCAAGGAGCATGCTGTGCAGCATGCTGCTCTTTCCGGAACCTGAGGCGCCGAAACAAAATCTGTAACTCATACCGGTCTCCATTTCACAAAATGAACCAGGGGAAAGCCCCTGGTTCATCCTGGATCTTTTTTATTTCTTTATCAGCTTGGACCTGGATTCCGCGATCGTCTCTCCGGAGACGATCTGGAAGCTCACTCCGGTGCGGTTGGGCTTGTCATCCTGAAAAACATAGTCTTTGCCGGGAAGCACCGCGTTGAGCAGGATGCCCGTGATGGAGCCGGTCGCAAGGCCGGACAGGCTCAGCGTGATCCCGCCGATAGGAATATTGATCGCGCCTGCGCTCGAATAGCTGATGCCGATGGACAGGACCATGATCATCGCCGCGATCAGGACATTTCTGCTCTTGGAGAAATCCGTTTTCGTCTCCACGAGGTTCCTGATACCTACTGCCGAGATCATGCCGTACAGCACCAGCGAGATGCCGCCGATCGTGGCGGAAGGCATCACTTCGATGACCGCGGCGAACTTCGGGCAGAAGGAAAGCAGGATCGCGAAACCGGCCGCTATACGGATCACGCGGGGGTCATAGACCTTGGTCAGCGTGAGCACGCCCGTGTTCTCACCGTAAGTGGTATTGGCAGGCGCTCCGAACAGGGAAGCTATCGTGGTCGCGAGACCGTCGCCGGTCAGCGTGCGGTGAAGGCCGGGATCCTTGATATAGTTGATCCCGCATGTGGAGCTGATCGCCGAGATATCACCGATATGCTCCATCATGGTAGCCAGCGCGATCGGTACGATCGTCACTATACTTGTGATGATAAGGCCCGCATCCGGCGCTCCGCCTGAGAAAATTGAGAAGACCGTCTTCTCGTAATGGATCGGAATGCCGATCCACGGAGCGTTGGCGACCTGTGAAAAATCTATCTTTCCCGCAACTGCGGCGCACAGATAGGATCCCAAGACGCCCAGAAGGATCGGGACGATCTTGACCATGCCCTTGCCCCAGATGTTGCAGATAATGACGATGATGATCGCGATCAGAGCGACCCACCAGCAGCTCGAAACGTTATTGACCGCTGAAGGAGCAAGATTAAGTCCGATCGAAATGATGATCGGGCCGGTAACGATCGGAGGGAAATACTTCATTACCTTATTGGCGCCGTAAGCCTTGAAGAGCGCGGCGAGCAAAAGATACAGAAGACCCGCGCATGCGACGCCAAGACATGCATACGGAAGGAGTTCGCTTGAAGATCCGTCCGCGTTCAGCGGAGCGATCGCCGCATAACCTCCCAGGAAAGCAAAGGAAGAGCCCAGGAAAGCGGGCACCTTTCTCTTGGAGATCAGGTGAAAGAGCAGTGTTCCGAGTCCTGCGAACAGCAGTGTCGTGGATACGTCGAGACCTGTGATCAGAGGGACTACAACGGTCGCGCCGAACATGGCGAAAAGATGCTGCAGGCCAAGGATCAGCATTTTGGGGGTTCCCAGTCCGCGCGCGTCATAGATCGCGCGCTCACCGACTTTATAATCGTTATTACTCATTTATTGTATACCTGTTGTATGAATTATTGTCTTTGTGATGTATGTACTATCGTGTTACGGTGATCATTCCTGCGCGGCGCCGTCCGCTTTTTCTTCCTCGGGTGCCTCTTCAGCTGCTTCCTCAGCTGCAGGCGCTTCCTCGGCTGCAGGCGCTTCCTCAGCTTCTGCCGCTTCTCCGCTTTCTTCCGCTTCCATATCCTGGGCGACCGCGTTCGCGGCAGCTTCCTCGATCACTTCCTCATCGATCCCGGGTTCCTCTTCCTGAAGGATATCCTTGACGCGTGCCGCGGAATCGGCGACGACATTCCTGACCCTGCCTGCAGTCTCCCCGACTACGTCGAGGACTTCCTCGCCCTTGGGTCCGATGGCTTCTCTTACCTTGGCCATAGCATCCGCGGAACCTTCCTTGATCGTCGTATATGTTCTGGTCGCCGCAACCTTAAGCTTCTCAGCGGGATCTTCCTCTTCTTCCGCTTCATCTTCGGGAAGATCGTCCTCGAAATCCTCGTCGGATTTCTGACTCTCATCCAGATAGTTGTACACTGTAGCCGCTGTGAAACCCGCAACCGCTAAACCCAATAAAAACTTTCCTACTCTGAACATAATTGACCTCCTATTCTATGAACCAAAAAGCCCTATTGCTTTACATAGTACCCCATTTGCCGTCAAAATAAAAGAGTCAAAATGAAGCATACGATTTAGCATCAATTGGCGTCATATCCATGTATTTTCAGAGAATTCGCGGATCATCCGATTGTCCGGCACTGCGAGCGATGATATGATATTTACTAATACGGATGATCTTAAATAAACGCCCTGGCTTAGGGAGGAGACGGAAGTGAACGATAAATTCTGGGATTTGAACAAGTCCAAACAGGACAATATGATCGGCAGCGCGGTCAAGGTGTTCGCGCTCAACGGCTTCAGCCACGCCAGCACCGACGAGATCGTCGCGGAAGCATCTGTCAGCAAAGGGCTTCTGTTCCACTATTTTTACAGCAAAGCAGGGCTTTACTCTTTCCTCATAGAATACTGCGCCAGATTCGCGCTCGTGGAACTCAACTCGGAAATGAGGAGAAAAGAAAATCTTCCTTTCTTTGAATTCGAGCGCGCTATCACACGTGCCGAAGCTTCTTCCATGCGGCAGTACCCTTATATAACTCTCTTTCTGGATAAGGTCAGGAAAGACGGGGCTACGGGGGAACAGGATCTGAGCAGTCTGGAACTCTATGAAGACCGGCTCCGTGAGCTCCTTGACTGCTGCATCCTTCCGGGATCTATGATCTTAGAGGATGCGGAGAAGATCAGCAGTATGCTTCGTCTTGTCAGGACGGACACCGCTGCTTCTCTTCTCAGGAACGATTCTTTTACGCCGGAGCGTTACACCGCGGCAGTCGCCCGGTCAGTCTCATTTTTTGAGCAGTTCTACAGAGGCGGACCGGTCATCTGAAATACTTCTGATTGTCTCTTCTCTCCGGGATCACTTTTTTCCAAAGGCAGTAATCCCGGATTCAGATTTCGCCTTCCCGGGATTAAAAAGAGCTGCCGCATCAGGAAATGATGATTTCCGGTGCGGCAGCTTTGTGTTCCGCAGAGGTAAAGATAAGCCGCCGCGCCGGAAGTCATTTCCGGCGCAGCGGCCTTATTATACATCTTATTACGCCTGCGGCAGTTTGAACGAGCTCTTGAGCCCCACGATCCTGTTGAACACGGGTGCCCCTTCCTTCGAGTCGTGGCAGTCCACGCAGAAGAAACCGTTCCTGACGAACTGGAACCTGTCGAAGGGCTTAGCGTCTTTCAGGGCCGGTTCAGCAAAGGCCTCACACTCCCTGAGGGAGTTCGGATTGAGGTTCAGCGTTCCGTCGTCCTCGTTGTAGACGCCCTTCTCCTCATCTACGATGTTCTCGTAGAGCCTGAC
>CAMOXN010000003.1 GCA_946629175.1 uncultured Lachnospiraceae bacterium
CTACGAAGCCCGGACTTTCCTCACCTGCGCCCTTTCGGGACCTGCAGCCGCGATCGTCCGCCCTGCTTAGTCAGATAGATTTTACCTGCGGTGCCCGCAGTTGTCAACTTTCACGTGTCACTCGTTCCCGAAGCAGCTTCCTCCGACGAATTCCCGCAGCAGGGAATTGCCCGGAACGGTCGATGTATCTACGCCGACGAAATACTCGAGGAATTTCAAAAGCCTCTTTGACTCATAGTATTCCGGTTCATTCTGCCTCACATTGAAGAGCAGCGGCTCCGCGAACTGCTTGATCACGGCGAGCTCGTAGATCAGGACGGAGTTGAACACCGCATCGGCGCTGTCCTGGAAGGGGAATATGTTCTGGTCCTCCCCTGCCCTGACATTGGGCCACATATCCAAAGTGTTCTGAGCCGTGTATCCCCTGGTCCTCGCGTCCCTGACCATCCGGCGCAGGAGCCTTGCGTCCGTGGACGGGATCCTGTTGTGCTCGTCGATGTTCAGGCTCGTCATGCAGCTGATGTAGATCTTGAACTTGTTTTCATCAGGCAGTTCTTCCGTAGATTTGGGATTGAGCCCGTGGATCCCCTCGATGATCAGGATGTCGTCTTCTCCCAGCTTTAAGTATTTTCCCTTGTAGACCCGCTTTCCGGCCTTGAAGTCGAACTGGGGAAGTTCGATCGTCTCGCCTTCGAGAAGGTCGAGCATATCGTCGTTGAAAAGATCGATATCCAGCGCTTCGATCACATCGTAATTGTAATTGCCGTCGATATCGATCGGCGTCTTCTCACGGTTCACGAAATAGTTGTCCATGCTGATGATGTGGGGCCTTAGTCCGAAGGAACGGAGCTGTACGGCGAGCCTGTGTGAAAAAGTCGTCTTGCCGGACGAACTCGGTCCCGCCACCAGTACGAACTTCGTGTTCTTTCTCTCGAAGATCTGGGCGGCGATCTCGCCGATCCTCCTCTCCTGGAGCGCTTCCTGCACAAGGATCATGTCGCTTATGCTTCCGCTGCAGATAGCGTCGTTGAGGTCTCCGACGTTGCTGATATTGACAAGGTCGCCCCACTTTGTGGAGAGATAGAGCTGCTCGAACAGGCTCTGCTGCTCTTCAAATTCCTCAAGTTCAAAAGGATTTTCCCTTCTGGGAAGAATGAGGAGCAGCCCTCCGTTATAGGCCTGGACCTTGAAGAGATTTACGTATCCGGCCGAGGGGAGCATGTAGCCGTAAAAATAGTCGTAGTATCCCTCCATATTGTAGACATTGATGGTCGAGCTCCTGCGGTAGTGGAAAAGTCTCTCCTTGTCATGCATCCCCTGCCGCTTGAAGATCTCGATCGCGTCGTCGATCGGATATGTCTTTTTGTAGATCGGGGCGTTCCTGTCCCTGATCTTTTTCATCTCCTCTTCGACCCTGACGGCGAACTCGTCCGTGACCCTGATCCCGCCGTGAACGGAGCAGTAAAAAGCGTTCCCGAGCGTGAACTCTATTTTGACATGAACAGAGTTCCCCTGTTCCTTCATGATGTCCCTGACTGCCTTAACGATCATCATCTCGGCTGTCCTGACATAGGAATTATACCCGGCGCTGTCCTTCGTCGTGATAAAGGAGATCACGCCATCCTTCTCAAGCCGCTTGTTCAGTTCCTTCATCTTGCCGTTAAAGAAAATGAGCGCGATCGAGTTATTGTACTGTTCCTGGTATTTTTTCACAATACTCTCGAATGTCGTCCCTTTGTCATACTGCTGGATCGCTCCTTTGATCATTACGGTTGGCATAGGTTTCCTCCTTTTTCTCGTCTGTCTTTTGACCGGTCCCGTGTCCGGCCGGTACTTACAGTTCCATGATCAGGTCTCAAGGAACGGTGCTCCCTGATCGCACGATATGATATTGATCTCCGGCATTTCCCTCTCAAGATATTCCTTCATATAAGGGATAAAGATCTTTTCGATGCCGTAGTGGCCGGCGTCGACAACTGCAATTCCCTTCTCCACGGCGTCTATGCCGTCATGATGCGATATGTCGCCTGTGACGTAAACGTCCGCGTTCGCCCTGACGGCCAGGTCGATCTCGCCTTTTCCCGAGCCGGGCAGGATCGCGCATGTGACGAGCAGCTGGTCCGGATCGCCGTAATACCGGACGTGTTCGATCCCGAATACATCGCCGACCTTCGACGCGAATTCGGAAAGCTTCATCGGTTCCATGAGCGATCCGATCCTTCCGATCCCGTCTACGGAGATCTCGTCCTCGTAAGTGACTTCCAGCACCTCCCTGTCCGTCAGGCTCAGGAGGTCCGCAGCGGCGTCAGCCATGCCCAGGACGTCGAAATTCGTGTGCATCGCATAGCAGGATATGTCGTGCTTCACAAGCTCGAGGATCCTCTTTCCGACATAGTCGCTGTCGGTAATATTCCTGACGCCGCCGAAAATGAGCGGGTGGTGGGTCAGGATGAGATCCGCGCCTTTCTCCACAGCCTCTTTAATGACTTCGGAAGTCGCGTCCAGCGCAAGCGCGATCGTATGGACCTCTTTGCCGGAGCTTCCGACCAGAAGCCCCACATTGTCCCAGTCACACGCAAAGCTTTTGGGACACAGCTCTTCGAGCATTCCGATGATCTGTTTTAATCTCATAGCCGTCTCCTTTATACCCTGTCAAAATAGTCCAGCGCAGTACGGATCAGCAGATCCTTTCGAAGTATCAGCGCCGTTTTGTCAAGAACTGCGCCGCTGTTGTCTCTGGCCCTTTTAAGGGAATGGAGGATCCTGTCATTGACCCCCTTCTGCCACAGCAGATAGCTCTTCAGCATAGGATCCCGCTCGCGCAGAAGGATGGGGCCGAACAGGTCCTCCGCCTCCCGGAACAGGGGCTCCCCGCCGGGATGAACGCCCCAGTCAGGTCCCTCAGTCCTGACATGCGAGACGTGGATCACAGGGTAATACTTATTGTCTTCCAGTACGACCTTTTCGCGGTCTATGAAGAGTCCAAGCTCCCGGACGGCGCTTCTTACGAACTCCGGATCTGCCTGCGGCTGAAGTATGAGTTCCTCAAAATCGAGAGATTTCGACGGTTCCCTGAGCAGTATCTTTCTCATGATCCTGCCGCCCATGCCGGCGATGACGAGTCCCCTCGCCTCTCCGATACGATAAGCGTCCAGCCCGTCTGAAAGCCTCAAAGCCACGCGGCCGGCCACGCCGTAGCGCTCAATGTTCTGGCGCGCTTTTTCAAGCGGCCCTTCTATTACGTCCATGGCGATGGAACGGCTGATCCTTCCGTCCAGGAGGAGCTTTATGGGGATGTGCGCGTGATCCGTGCCCACATCGCAAAGGCAGTATTCGTCCGGGGGACCGCTGACGGCGGATCCGGACATGTTCACCATATCCGCGATCGCGGTCAGTCTTTTTGATAATCTGACGTCTGACTCCATTACTGCCTCAATCCAGGTAATCCTTGAGCTTGCGGCTCCTGCTGGGATGACGGAGCTTGCGGAGCGCTTTCGCTTCGATCTGCCTGATGCGCTCTCTCGTCACATTGAACTCCTTGCCGACTTCTTCCAGAGTCCTTGCCCTTCCGTCGTCCAGGCCGAAGCGCAGGCGGAGCACTTTCTGCTCTCTCTCGGTAAGCGTTCCGAGGACTTCGACGAGCTGTTCTTTCAAAAGAGTGAAAGCCGCCGCGTCCGCGGGCACAGGGACATTGTCGTCCTGGATGAAATCACCCAGATGGCTGTCCTCCTCCTCACCGATCGGCGTCTCAAGGGAGACAGGCTCCTGGGAGATCTTTAAGATCTCGCGGACACGCTCCACCGGGATCTCCATTCTCTCCGCGATCTCGTCAGGGGAGGGCTCTCTTCCGAGTTCCTGCAGGAGCTGCCTGCTGACTCTGACCAGCTTATTGATCGTCTCGACCATATGGACCGGTATACGGATCGTTCTCGCCTGATCGGCGATGGCCCTTGTGATGGCCTGGCGGATCCACCAGGTGGCGTAAGTGGAGAACTTGAAACCTTTGTTGTAATCAAATTTCTCGACCGCTTTGATCAGCCCGAGATTTCCTTCCTGGATAAGGTCGAGGAACAGCATTCCCCTGCCAACGTAGCGCTTAGCAATGCTGACCACGAGACGGAGGTTCGCTTCCGCAAGCCTTTTTTTGGCATCCTCGTCGCCGGATTCCATTCTCTTCGCGAGGTCGATCTCTTCTTCCGCTGTCAGGAGCGGCACCTTGCCGATCTCCTTTAAGTACATGCGGACAGGGTCCTCTATGTTGATGCTGTCCGGAATGCTCAGATCGAGAAGATCCTGCTCCTCTTCGCCGTTCTCGTCGATGATATCGAGTTCATCGTCCGGGACCTCGGTATCGTCCTCCTCGACGACCTGAAGGACATCGATGTCGTTCTTCTCCAGTACGCGGACGATCAGCTCATACTGATCCTCCGTGAGCTTGAGGGTGCTGAATGCCGCGCGGATCTCCGACTCCTCCAGCACGCCTTTCTTCTGCTTGCCGGCCGCGATCAGCTCTCCGATGATCTTCATGAAGTCTTCCTGACCCATAGTTTCACGGTTCTTTCCATCCGGTTTGTTGCCCATTATCTGTACCTCCTTTATATAAAACAGATCCTTTCGGATCCGGTTTATCCGTATTATCGGAAAGCTCCTCATTGACCGCCTTCAGCGTCCGGCAGTCGGAATCGGATGTTCTGCAGTTCCTGCAGTTCTCTCTTGTCATCGATCAGCTTCCTGAGTATCTCCGGGGACGGTTCCTGACCGCTGTTCTCGATCATTTTCCGCTCCCTGGCCGCAGCCGACCTGCGTATGCTGATCAGGATGTCCCTGAGAGCCTTTTCCCTGTCCTGCGCGCTCTTTAGCCCTTTCAGCCTGTTGCTGAACATGGCGGCTGCTTCCTGCTGCTCCTCGCCCGTCTCGAACATGGCAATGACGCCGGCAGGATTCCCGCCCTCTTTTTTCTCGAGGATCTTCCAGCAGCCCTCTGCGACCTGCCTGTATATGCCTTCGTGAAAGTGCTCCGGCCTGAGGTGCGGCGAGATCAGGTCAAAGATCTCCGGCTGGTCCGTAAGCCAGGTGAGAAGGAAGCGTTCGTCCCTCTCAGTCCTCGCGTCAGCTGCCGTTCGGGTCCGGCTCCTCTTTGCCGGTTCCGCCGCGTCCCGGTTCGTATCTCCGCCGCTCTCCCAGACCTTCTGTGCCGTTCCGCTTCTCCCGTAAGAAGCAGTCAGACGCCTGAGGCTACCTTCGTCCACGAAATAGCGCCTCGCGGCTTCGCGCAGATAGTTCTCTCTTTCTATTTCGTCCTCGATGCCGCAAAGCTTTATGGCGATCTGGTGGTGGAACTGCGTCCTCTGCGCGGGATCCTCCATCGAGTAGTCCCTGCCCGTCATGCGAAGTTCATAAAAAAAGCTGTTCTCGGCGTTCGCGATCCTCTTTCGGAACTCTTCGGGGCCGTTCGCTTTTATGAACTCATCGGGGTCCTTCTGAGGAGTCAGGTCGATCACTTTAGCTTCAATGCCCGCCTTCTTCAGGATACCGATGCTGCGGAGCGCGGCCCTGACGCCGGCCCCGTCGCTGTCATAAGCGAGGAGGACGGTCCCTGTATATCTTTTCAGAATGGCCGCCTGCCCTTCCGTAAAGGAAGTGCCGAGCGACGCGACCGCTTCATGAAAACCTGCCTGGTGCATCGCGATCACGTCCATATACCCCTCACAGAGGATCTTATACGGCGCTCTGGATCTCTTGGCGATATGAAGGCCGTAAAGGTTGCGGCTCTTATCAAAGATCTCCGTCTCCGGGGAGTTGAGATATTTGGGCTTGGCGTCGCCCAATACTCTTCCGCCGAATCCGATCACCTGGCCCCTCACATCCATGATCGGAAAGATCACGCGGTTCCAGAATTTGTCGTGCAGCCCTCTCTTTTCATCAAATACAGCGACGCCGGCTTCAAGTATCACGTCGTCGGAATAGCCGCATCCGCGCAGGTGGGCGACGAGACTGTCCGAAGCGCCGTCCGCATAACCGAGTCCGAAGTCCCTCATGGTCCCGGCAGTGAGCTTCCTGTCCGCGAAATAGCGAAGGCCGTTCCTGCCTTTCGGCGACCTCAGCAGCCTGTAATAGTAGACCGCTGTCTCCTTATTGACAGCCTTGAGGAGCTTTCTCTTCTCCTCCCTGCGCTTTATCTCCTCGCTGTAATTCATTTTGGGGAGAGCTATTCCGGCGCGGTCCGCCAGTGTCTCAAGCGCCTCCTGAAAACTGAAGTTCTCATATTTCATGAGGAAGGTCGCCGCGTTTCCGCCCGCGCCGCACCCGAAACAGTAAAAGATCTGTTTGGTCTCCGACACCGAGAAAGACGGCGTTTTTTCGTTATGGAAAGGACACAGGCCAAAATAGTTGGCGCCTTTCTTTTGCAGATGGACGTAAGATCCCACGACATCCACGATGTTGTTCGCGCGAAGGACCTCCTCCACTTTCTCGTCCGGATAATACATAGTCAAGTCCCGTTACTGTTTATAAGTTCCCTTAAAGCTTAAAAGTCCCTTTACAATATGCCCCAGGTCCTGGGGATAAAAAGCGAATCATACTTCATGATCGCATATCTGTCTGTCATTGAAGAGATATAATCGCACACCGCCCGGCTCAGGGGCGTTCCCTGACCGATCATCCTCTTTTGAAGTTCGGGCAGATCATCCTCGTGGTCCATAAAATATTCGTACAGGGCTTCGATCATTTTCTCTGCCTTGCTCTCTTCCGATTTGGCAAGAGGATTCGTATACACTCGTTCGAACATGAAAGCGCGCATTTTGATAAAAGCCTGCTCAACTTCTTCAGACATCGTGATCTCGGCTTTCCCCTCACTTGTCGTTATGATGTCGTGAATAAAGCGGTCGAGCCGCTGCCCGAGAGTCTTGCCGACCACACGCGAGATCTCCTCCGGAACATCGTCGTCCGTAAGGATCCCGCCGCGGATCGCGTCGTCCATATCGTGATGGATATAGGCGATCTTGTCGGACAGACGTACGATCTGACCTTCCAGCGTGAACGGTAAGGTATTCATCTGGTGGTTGAGTATCCCGTCCCGCACTTCCTGCGTCAGGTTGATGCCGGTGCCGTTCTTCTCCAGGATATCCACCATTCTGAGGCTCTGCTCATTGTGCCTGAACCCTCCGGGCGCAATGCGGTCGAGCGCGCGCTCTCCGGCATGGCCGAACGGCGTATGTCCCAGGTCGTGGCCCAGAGCGATGGCCTCCACAAGGTCTTCATTGAGGCGCAGTGCCTTCGCGATCGTCCTGGCATTCTGGGATACTTCCAGCGTATGTGTCATGCGCGTCCTGTAGTGGTCGCCGTCCGGGGACAGGAACACCTGTGTCTTGTCCTTGAGCCGCCGGAACGATTTGCTGTGCAGGATCCTGTCCCTGTCCCTCTGAAAGACAGGGCGTATGTCGCATTGTTCCTCGGGGACCATTCTCCCGAGGGACTGCGCCGAAAACGCTGCCCATGGCGCAAGAAATTCTTTTTCTCTTAATTCAAGTTCTTCTCTGATCGTCAATGGAAAGCCTCTTCATAAACCGTGAAAATCGAAATGAAATGAGAACCGCGCTGTCTTAACGCACCTTAAGACAAGGAAGAACAGCGTCTATTCTTATTATTCTGCACAGTTCCGAAATTTCCTTTTTAAGATTTACGCACTTTTTTAAAATAATAATTGACAATCTCGAAACTATGTAATAATATACTAAGGTACTCTGAAGGCGAGGTCTAAGAGTAATCGCACAGGGTCATGGAACCGTAGCTCAGCTGGGATGAGCGTTCGCCTCACACGCGAGAGGTCACGGGTTCGAGCCCCGTCGGTTCCACTGTCCTTATCGGAGGACGAACAGAATATGGAACCGTAGCTCAGCTGGGATGAGCGTCCGCTTGACGTGCGGGAGGTCATGGGTTCGAGCCCCGTCGGTTCCACTTAGAACTGCAGATCATTGATCTGCAGTTTTTTTGTGCTGCATCCTTTGCTTTGTCAGGGAAAATGAGCCCGGAAGGCATGCATCGAATTCGTGAAGTTCTAAGCGTGCCTTCCGGGCCCATCTTCCCTCTTCTAAGGAAACCGATGCATAAAGAAAAAGAACGGCCATTTCATGACCGTTCTCTTTATGCGGAAGATGGGACTTGAACCCACACGGTGTACCCACCACAAGATCCTTAGTCTTGCTCGTCTGCCAGTTCCGACACTTCCGCGCATTCCTGATTTAGTTATCAAGGATGCAGGAGATGGGACTTGAACCCACACTATGTTGCCATAACAGGCACCTGAAGCCTGCGCGTCTGCCATTCCGCCACTCCTGCGAACAAATGTTATTCTATCCGCAAAGCGGGTAAATGTCAACACCAAATTTTTAAAAATCAGCGGTACCGCAAAAAGAGCGCCAAAGGGCGGCAATAAAGGCAATTAGTCTGACTATCTCACTGTTCTTCACCCAATTTTCTGATCAGATCCGGGATCGTAGACTCAAAATCAACGCCGTACCACGGATTTCCGGGATTTTCCATTGTCACGCGGATCGTCTCCGAAGTGTGGTCTGCAGCGATCTTCAAGGCCTCGTGAACGGGGATCCCTCTGAGCAGCGCGCCTACGGCAGTACTTGCGAACAGGTCGCCGGTGCCGTGATATGAGGTGCTTATTCTGTCGTTCTGGTAAGTGAATATCTTTCCCGTACGGGCATCCATACCGTATACGCCAGTCTTCCCTTCCGCAAGGGACGCCCCTGTGATCACCGCTGTTTTCGCGCCCATACCGCACAGACGGACACACAATTCTCTCAGATATCCCTCATCATACTTCTCCCTGTAACTTACACCGGTCATAAGACAGGCTTCCGTTATGTTGGGGACAATGATATCTGCCCTGGCGCACAGAAGCGCGTTCTGCGCAGCGTAATCATCAGAAAAACCGCGATAAAGCTTCCCGTTATCTCCCATTACCGGATCTACAAAAACGAGCGTGCCCTCCTCCCTGAACAGATCAATGATCTCAGCGGTCTTCCCGATCTCATCGATCGTGCCCAGATAACCGGTATAGACAGCGTCGAACCGCACACCGTTCTTCTTCCACATGAGCGCGTACTGCATCATCTGCCCGCTCAGATCAAGCTTCGAGTATTCCGGGAACAGCGTGTGGTTCGAGAGCAGCGCTGTCGGAAGGATAACGGTCTCGATCCCCATTGCGGAAAGGACAGGAAGGGCTATTGTGATCGAACATTTTCCAAGACATGAAATGTCCTGGATCGTCAGGATCCTCTTCATTGGGCAGACCTCCGTGACAGTATTTACATTTCTTTGTGACATATGATCTTCCTGATCTGCTTTCTGAGATCAATGCTTTTTCAGTTACTCACTATCATACCGTCTGTACTCGCGGTCCTCCCGTCCGTAAGGATAAAGTAAGCCTCCACACCGTCAGTTTCCCGTGCCAGCTGCATTGCTTTCTCTTCTCCCAGGATCAGGAAGATCGTAGCGAGCGCATCGCAGTCCGCCGACCTGCCTTTGCCGGCCTCGAGCGTAACGCCGACGATATCCGACTCAGCGGGATATCCGGTCGAGGCGTTCAGGATATGGTGATACATAACGCCGTCCGATTCGAAATAGCGCTCATAGACGCCGGAAGTCACGACTGTCTCATCTGACGCTTCCACGACTCCGACGATCTCCGACTGGTCCGAATAAGGCTTCTCGATACCGACCCTGAAAGGCTTCTTCGCGCCGTTCTCTGTTTTGCTGCCTATACAGACGATATTTCCTCCGAGGCTGATGACAGCGGATGTCACGCCGCTCTCCGTCAGCGCGTCGCTGACACGGTCAGCGATGAATCCCTTCGCGATACCTCCGAGATCGATATGGGTCCGGGGGTCCGTGAGCCTGACTTTGTTCCCGTCGATGACAACTCTCTCCCATCCGACTGTCTCTGCGGCTTCCTGCAGAGCTCCGGCATCAGGCACCTTCGGCTCTTCCGCATGGAAATCCCACAGATCCGTCACTTTACCGATCGTGATGTCGAATACTCCGCCGGAAAGCTCACTGTAATACAGGCCTTTTCTGATCACCTCCACCGTCTCCGGATCGCATTCGACCGGCTCTCCGCCCGCCTCATTGATCCTGTAAATATCGGTGCCCTCTTTGGTACGGCTGAGCAGCGATTCGTAACGGCTGCACAGCTTAAAGGCCTGTTCGATCGCTTTAACGGCGGACTCCTCGCTCATTCCTTCCATGTCGTAGACGGCTATGGAGCAGACCGTGTCAAAATAGAAACTCTGCCGTACTACAGGCTCCTGTTTTTTGGCGGCGCATCCCGCCTGTGCTATGAAAATGATTGCGGTCAGAAATAACAGAACCGAGCGTTTGATCTTATTCATCCGGTGAACTCCTATGGTATTAGCAATGACTAACAAAAAGTCCTGCAAGGAGATTCTAACATGTTAAACGGGATCAGAAAAGCTTACTTTGTCATATTTTGGCTCTATACGACAAAAGAACCAGGGGAATTTACCCCTGGTTCTCTATCGTCAGACGTCAGGCGCATCAGCCGTTCTTGGCTTCCGCCGCAGCTTTCGCAGCCGCTTCTTTCTCGGCTTTTGCTTTCAGGGCAGCCTCTTTGCGCTTTTCCGCTTCCTTGGCTTCCTTCGCCTTCAGAGCATTCTTGATCTTCTCTTTCTGCTCTGCCGTGTGAAGAACGTCCTGGATCGCTCCGGTAGGACACTTGGCGACACACATGCCGCACTTGATGCACTTGGCGGGATCGATGACACTGAGGTTGTTCTCGACCGTGATCGCTCCCTTCGGGCAGACTTTCGCGCACATTCCGCAGCCGATGCATGCAGCGCTGCATGCTTTCTTCGCGTCGGCGCCCTTCTGCTCGTTGTGGCAGCGGACCTGGACCTTAGCGGACTCAGGGATGATCTTGATCAGTTTCTGCGGACAGGCCTTAGCGCAGGCGCCGCAGCTGACGCAGTAGTCGCGTCCGACGACCGCTACGCCGTCGATGATCCTGATCGCGTCGAACTGGCATGCTTCGACGCAGTCGCCCAGTCCGATACAGCCGTAAGGGCACTGTTTGCTTCCGCCGAACAGCTGCTTGGCAGCCTTGCAGGAAGTCATATCCTCATAATCATAAAGCTTCGCGGCATTGTCAGAGGTGCCGTTGCACATAACGAACGCGATCTTTTTCTCCAGATCTCCCGCTTCCTGTCCCATCAGGGAAGCAAGCTTTTTGGCGACGGCAGGGCCGCCGACAGAGCACTTCGTGCAGGATGTCTCGGGATTGTCTACAAGTGCATGCGCATAGTCATCACATCCCGCAAAACCGCAGCCGCCGCAGTTCGCGCCGGGAAGCTCAGCTCGCAGGTCAACGAAAAGCGGGTCTTCCTGAACAGCAAAGACCTTGGAAGCAAAACTGAGCATGCAGGAAGCTAAGAGGCCTACGATGACGACGAGCGCTACAGGAATAATTATAGTCATCCTCTTCCTCCTTTCTTATGAGAACATTCCGTTGAAGCCCATAAAGCTCAGGGAAAGGATCGCCGCTGTGATCAGGATGATCGGGACGCCCCTGAAGGACTCCGGAATACGGCTCTGATCCACAAGCTTGCTGCGTACGCCCGCCATGATGATCATAGCGAACAGGAAGCCGATGCCCGCGCCGAACGCGTTGACCAGAGATTCCAGATAGTTGTAATTGGAATCGATATTTGTGATGCAGACACCGAGCACCGCACAGTTGGTAGTGATCAGGGGAAGGAAGATACCGAGCGATTTGTAAAGGGCCGGCATACTCTTCTTCATGAACATTTCGACCAGCTGGACCAGAGCGGCGATGACCAGGATGAATACAACTGTCTGCAGGTATCCGATACCGAAGCTGTTAAGAAGCTGCTGGATCGGCCATGTGACTGCTGTAGCGAGCACCATAACGAAAGTGACCGCAATGCCCATACCGACGGAGCTGTCAAGATCTTTGGAAACACCGAGGAAGGGGCAGATCCCCAGGAACTGAGCCAGAGGATAGTTATTCACCAGCACCATGCTGATAATGATGATGATCAGTTTCATGAATCACTCCTCCTCTCTTACTGTTTCTGCGCGGCGCAGTCGCCGTCAGCGCACGCACCGGCATTAGCGCATCCATCGCAGCCGAAATCGTTGCGGATCTTGCTCTTATCTTTGGTCAGATAGTGAACTGACGCCATGACGATCGCATAGACGAAGAAACCGCCGGGGACCATGGTCATGATGCTCATGCCGGGAATAAAGTTCGAGAAGATCGGAATTCCCTTAAATCCCTTGGCAAGTCCGAACCAGTCGCCCGCGAGCCATGTGCCGTTGCCGAACACTTCACGCAGTGTGCCCATGATGACCAATGTCAGTGTGAAACCGATCCCCATTCCGATCCCGTCGAGCGCGGAATCAAGAACGCCGTTCTTGCTGGCGAACATTTCAGCGCGGCCAAGAATGATACAGTTAACGACGATCAGGGGCAGATACAATCCGAGCGCCGAATACAGCGAAGGGACGAAGGCCTGAAGGACCATCTGCACGATCGTGACGAAGCCGGCGATCACGGTGATAAAGCAGGGGATCCTGACCTTATCGGGAATGATGTTGTGAAGAGCCGAGATAACAATGTTCGAGCAGATCAGAACTGCTGTAGCGGCAAGCCCCATGCCGAATCCCGTCTCTACGGAGCCGGATGTCGCAAGTGTGGGGCAGGTACCGATCACCAGCACCAGAACGGGATTTTCTTTGATGATGCCGTTCGTGAGAATACTGAGTCTTTTCTTCTCTTCCATTAGTTCGCACCTCCTATCTGAGCATACTGTGCCAGCGCGGCATAGACGCCTTTGTGGATGGCAGTGCCGGAGACGGACGCACCGGTGATGAAATTGAATCCCGATTCTTTCTTAACGTCTTCCGCTCCAAGGGAAGTCTTCTCGATATACTGGGCGAGATATTCGGGATCCTGATCTTTGGTTCCGACGCCGGGAGTATCTGAATGGTCCGTGACCTTTACGCCGGTAATAGCGCCGTTCGCGTCGAGTCCGACCATCATGGTGAGGTCTCCGCCGAAGGATTTGGTGACGCAGGTCATGACATAGCCTGTATCATTGTCGGCTTTGTAGACATCTGTCACGGACGCTTTAGCGTCAGAGGATGTACAATACTCGATTCCCTCGACCTTTGTGAAACCGTCCGCTTCCGGAAGAAGCTCTTTTCTGTTCTCAGTCGCCGTGATCTCCGCATTTCTTACAATGATCGGATAAGAGACTGAATTGGTCAGCGCAAGCAGAAGCGTTGTGACAAAGCAGATCGCCACGAGGACGACTACGGGCATGCCGTATTCCTTAAAATTGTCATTCTTAGTCATTACTTGCCAGCCTCCTTTCCTGCTTCCTTGGCAGCTTTTTTGGCGGCTTTCTCCTCTGCGCCGATGCCGTAGAACCTGTTCTGCGCGACCATATCAAGGAGCGGAGCCATAACGTTCATGAACAGAATGGCGAAGGAAGCTCCTTCGGGATATGCGCAGAACAGACGGATGATCATCGTGACCAGACCGCATCCGATACCGAAGGCGATCTTGGCGTGTTTCATGATCGGGCTTGTCACATAATCGGTCGCGCAGAAAGTCGCACCGAAAACACAGCCGCCTGCCAGAACGTGGAACAGCGCCATGTGAAGCGCGCTGTACTCTCCGCCGACAACGGCATAATAGATCAGTGAGAACACGAACACAGTGCCGATGTAGCAGACCGGGATGATCGGGGAAATGATCTTTTTCCAGATCAGGATCGCAAGGCCGATGAAGATCGCGATCGTACAGGTCTCGCCCATTGCTCCGCCGATGTTTCCGACGAACATATTTCCCAAAGAAGGTGCTTCGGAAAGAGCGCCGTCAGCGAGAAGTCCCAGAGGTGTGGGGCCGGTCACGACGTCCGCTGTCCGGCTGAGCCTGGTGAGCGGCCAGGTCGTCATCTGTGTCGTAAATGACAGAAGGAGGACGATACGGCCGACGATCGCGGGGTTGGCGAAGTTGCGGCCGAGTCCGCCGTAGAGCTGCTTGATAATAACGATCGATGTGAAGCAGCCGATGATCGCCATCCAGACAGGGAGCCCGGAGGGCAGGTTCATCGCGAGGATCACACCTGTGACACAGGCGCTGAGATCCTTGACCGTCACCTTCTTGCCAAGAAGCCTCTCATATCCCCATTCAAAGAACGCGCAGCTGGCGGCGCAGACAATGGTGAGAATAAGAGCCGGTACGCCAAAATAGAAAACACTCGCGACGAATGTGGGGACCAGAGCGATCAGGACCCACATCATGGTCTTCTGTGTGTCGAGGGCCGTCACCATATGGGGGGACGACGCCACGGCGAGATTGTCATAAAATTTTACATTCTTTGTATCCGTCATTTCTGGCTCGCCTCCCTTACTAATGCTTTACCGAGCTTATTGATGAAGGCCAGCGGGCGGTGTGCAGGGCAGATATAGGAGCAGCTGCCGCATTCCATGCACTGCATGATCTTCAGATCATTGAGCCGCTTCACATCTCTGGCTTCATAAGCATCCGCGAATCCGGTAGGAAGTAGATTGAAAGGACATGCGCTGTGGCATCTTCCGCAGCAGATGCATGCGGTCTCCTCAGGGATAAAGGCCTGCTCTTTCGTGAAAGCAAGGATCGCGTTGTTGTTCTTGACGATCGGCATCCTGTCGGAATAGATAGCGCGTCCCATCATAGGGCCGCCCATGAGGATCTTCCTGGGCTCTGACTTGTAGCCGCCGCAGAATTCGATCACGTCGCGGATCATCGTTCCGATCGGAATGACGACATTACCGGGCTTAGTGACTGCGTCTCCGTCGATCGTCACTCTCTTAGAGACGAGCGGCATGCCGTCCTTCAGGTACTGCCCCAGGAAGGCAACGGATGTGACGTTGGATACGATACATCCCAGATCCGCAGGAAGGACGCCTGCATTACAGGTCTTTCCTGTCGCTTCATAGATCAGGACACGCTCAGCGCCTTGAGGATAGGTCTCCTGCAGCGTGAGAGTCTTCATATTGGTGATGCCCTGTTCCGCGAACATCTTGTTGAACTTCTCGATCGCGTCCGGCTTGTTGCCCTCGATACCGATGATACATTCGGTCGCCTGAACATATTTCATGATAGCCTGGGCGCCGTCGATGATATTCTGGGTATCTTCCAGCATGGTCCTGTGGTCGGAAGTGATAAAAGGCTCGCACTCCGCTCCGTTGATGATAAGGACCATGGGCTCTCCCAGATTCTTAGGATTGAACTTGAGCCATGTCGGGAAACTCGCGCCTCCCAGACCGACCAGGCCGCTCTCCTTCACAGCCGCGATAAAACCGGGCTGATCCGTGATCTCAGGCGGTTTGATGGAAGGATCGATCTCCTGCTTTCCGTCAGACTCGATCACGACAAGAGTCTCATAGCCGCCCATGGCATTTCTCTGTGTCTCGATTCCGCTTACGACTCCCGATACGCTCGAATGGATCGGCACATGCAGGAAAGCGTCTGTGTCACCGATCTTCTGTCCGACAAGGACAGGATCGCCTTTCTTGACCAGAGGCTTGCACGGTGCGCCGATGTTCTGCGACATCGAGATCTTTACGACTTGCGGGACGGGCATTACCTCTGTCGCACAGCCGGCCGTATTTTTATAGTGGCCGACATGTATGCTGTTCAAATGCTTTGCACCAAACATCGCTGTTCCCCCTTTTTATGGTTGTTGATGTTACACTCATACAGAAATATTATAATGTGAAATATGTCTTACGTCAATTTGTACAAGCATTAAAGAACAGCAACTGTTTAAATTGTTCCTGTTTTTAAACAACAGGAAGTCTGCCGAGAAATCTGTGTACAATTTGACTACAGTCAGATCGCAGGAATCGGATTGTTGCATAATTTTTCCCGTAAGCAGCGGGCAAGTCCGTTATTTACGGCTGTGAAGCCCGTCAAGGAATCTGAATCTTCTCTCGATCCAGTCGAAGAGTTCCGCGCTGTCTCCTGATGTACTGCCCGGCCATCTCTCTTCATTCCTGCTCATGGCGCCGCTTGTAATAAGGAGATCGCTCTCCTCTTCGAACATCGCCCTGATCATACCCGGGCCGATCCCTTCTTCACGCCACCTGTTCCATTTTTCAGCAGCTTCAGCCTCTGTGTCTTCATCCGCGTTCAAAAGAGCGCTGTAGCCGTAATCCCTGTCGTATCTGAGTTTATAGCTGTCCGTGCTCTCTCTCAAAAAGGCGGTGTTCCCGTTCTCCGGATCCCAGACAAAAGCGTCCCCGAACGTGTAATTGAGGTCCCATATCGTCTCGCGCAGGATATATTCTCCGGCGCTGTTCCTGTAAGCGGCAAGATAAAGGTTCTTCCACGTGTTGTCCGCCGCGCGCACCATCTCGCAGAACAGCTCGTGGAAGATAAAATTCTCCTTATCGAGGATTATTTTCTCTTCCGCGAGGTCTGACAGATCCCCCGTCTCAAAGACAAAACGCTGATAAGCCTCGAGCGGTCCCCAGTCGAAAAGGCTTTCATCCTCTTTCGGATATTCTATAGAAGCGTAGGCGAACCCGTTCGTATTGAGTATTTCGTTAAGTCCGTTGTAGTCGGTAAGTTCTCCCGGCGCGTCCAGCTCCTCCTTCCAGGTCCTGATCTTATATAGTATATCGCCTGTTCTCATGCCCATGAGCTTCCTGTCAACGGGATACATGAGCCCGTAGACCCCCATGTAGGAACCGTTCATAAAGAGCTCCGCATATTCCATGGCCGGAGCCGGGACCGGATGCTCTTCCATCCTGCCCAGTTCCTCCCAGAGCCCGTAACAGACTTTTTCCCTGGCGAGAGTCTTGTCCGTAGCCAGTGAATTAAGGATCCAGTCATCGTCCTCCCGAAGACCCAGAAGGCTCTCTTTGAGACCATTCCCCGCTTTATCGCGCAGCTCGACGCGATAGCTCTTTTTGTCGAACAGTACGGACGTATTGCCGCGCACATGGAAGGAGCATTCGAAACTCCGGTATTCATTCCTGTAAGGATCGATCGATGTGATCCTGCCGGCGTGCTCTTCTTTTCCCCTGATCCCGCCGTCTCCATAGTCTATGCAGATCGCGGGAAGTCCCGTAAAGACAATACTGCACTCCATATAGCGGTCCGGATACATCACGGCGAGCCTGAAAGGGCGGCCCTTTTCGATTGAGTCTTTTCTCAGCTCTCCGTCCGCCTGATCATCTGATGCAATACAGATCTTTCCTCCCTGCCCTGTCAGCGTGAGCCTCCCCTGCCAGTCCGGAACTTCAATGGATTGAGGGATGTATAGGGTTCCGGCTTCCGGATCGAACGGCACCTCCGTCCCCTCGAACCGAAGCACGGACGGGTCGAACTCCTCTCTCTCTTTTCCTTTTAAACCGCGTTCAAGGACTTCGGAGTTCACAAAATAAGCCTTGACAGACCCTTTCGATCCGAAAGGGCCTGTCAAGGCAAAAGCCGCAGCGGCAAATGCCGCCGCGCACACTATGAACAGAGTCAGGAACAGGTCATCTTTATTCATTATCAGCATTCATTATCAAAGTGCGTTATCAGAACACAGTATTCATTCATGATCAGGGACATCCTGTCAGAAATAAACGGTGCCGAGGATCGGCTTTCCGCTCTCCGCGATCAGGGCGATCTCTTTGCGCACTGTCTCGTAATCAGACTTTCCGATCTCTTCCGCGAGGATGATCTCATCCATGCCCGCAGCGCTCTTCAGGGCCTCCGCATCGGTCATGATACCGTGAATATGAACAAAGGCATTTCCGGATCCCGAAGCCGCCGACTTCTTATTCAGGATACCGGCAAGGCTCTCCAGTCTCTTGTCAGCCGCAGTCCCGACTATACCGATCCTGTGATCCCTGTCCTTTCCGAGCACATTGCCGATCCTGGCGAGTGCATAATCCGCCATTTCAGTCTTCTGCGCCGCGCTCTTGCCGGAAAGATCCGCCAGCGTCCTGAGTCCGTACTCGCCGTCGATCTCATCCGGAGTAAGGATCACGCCCTTCTGAACGATCCTTGCCATGAGAACGATCATCGCCAGTATGATTCCGCCCGCAAATCCCACAACTGCCATCTTGATGCCGTTCATGAGCATGTATTTTTTGGAATACTGCGGCACTGCCGGCGGCTTTACGAGGTTAGTGCTCTGGTTCTGGGCCGTATAGCACGTCGTCTGCAGCTTCGCGAGCGCGTCCTGCTGCTTCTGCTGATAAGACTGCAGCGACGTATCCGTGATCGTCTGCGTTCCTTTATTGAAGACCTTGATCGAATAATCGCCCATAGCCGCGGCGATCGCTTTGTGTTTGGTCTCCAGCGTGCTGAGGACATCATCCCTTATGGCCTCCGCCTCTTCTTCGTTCTCCGAGATCACGGTCAGTCTCATTGTAGCGCCGGTCGATGTCAGCTTGAAAGTAACGAGTTCCCTGAGATCGCTGACTGTCATGCCGCGTTTGGAAGCGACTTCATTGAGCGTATTTCCGAAATACACTTCATTATAGAGCGCGTTCTTGACCGCTGTGATCTCATCCTCCGTAATGCTGCCGTCAGCAGGCGCTGCCACTTTAAGGTCCAGAGTGGCGGTCGGACAGTGATAGGCATCCATCTTCATCTTGGGGGAATTCTCACAGTAATCCGAGAGGGAGGCAATACTCTCCTGATAATCCGCGATGCTTGTCTTATAGTCCTTTATGGAAGTCTTGTAAGCGTCCAGTTTGGCCTTATAGTTATCGTACTCCTCGATCATCGAGTCCTTCTGCGACCGGATCGTGAATATCTTGTAACTGCCGAGCAGCCCTCCAAGAAGTATTCCCGCAAGCAGGATCAGCTTCCAGTTCTTAAGAGCACCTTTGACGAGCCTGAGAAGGCTCACCTGCCTCGTGTTATTCTCTTCCCTGAAATCATAAAACTCTTTCTGTGTCACGATAGATTCCTTTCCTGCTCATACAGCAATCTGTTTCTTAAGCGGCCGTCTCATCGGCCTGTCGAGACCGGGAATGCAGGTCCTTCTTCCTCAGGATCCCTCAAATGGTCCCTTCCCATTTCCTCTGTTGTAAGGTCAAAATATTGTCTGCCGCCGCCCGAAGACGAGTCCCAGGTTATATCCATTTCATGCCATGCGCCGTCCCAGAAAGCGGTGTTCCACACATGGTCCGCCCCGTTCACGGTGCCGGGGATCACGATGCATTCGATCCCGCAGCGGTCCATCAGATACTTCAGTGCCATGGCATATCCGTCGCAGACCGCGCTTTTTTCGACGATGGCGCCATAGGCCGAGTGTTCATTTATATACGCGGGATCATAGAGCGCTTCTTCCGTATAATGCGCATGTCCGGCCAGAGAGTCGTAGATCGATCCCGGATCCGTCCCGCTGCCTTCCGGCGTCTTAAGGCCTTCAAGAAGCTCGTCCGCGGCGTTCGTGAACCTGTCATTATACTGCGCGATCTCTTCAGGCGACCCGTACAGCGGGATCACCGCGACCGCGTCCGCTGTCTTTACTTCCCCTGTTCCGCATACGCGGAACTGATAGGAGCGGTCGAGCCAGAACAGTTCCGGGTGGTCATAAAGAAAGCCCTGATAGACGCTGTCGAGCTGCGTTACGGGGATCTGCGACACGCTGCCCTCTTTCGACAGGATCTCTGTCATCTGCCCGCTGAAAGGATCCTCCGCCGCTCTCCTGAACGCGTCGTACGCGCTCCTGCGGGTATCGTCGAACTGACCGTAATACCACTCCTCTGTTTCCTTTACCGGCGTCTCACCGGCCTGTCCGCCCGTTCCGCCGCTTTCAGGGACTGTACCCGGGGAAACGCATGCCGACAGACACAGACAGGCAGAGAGGAAAAAGAGCGCGGACATTATCCTTGTAATTATCGGGAATGCGATCTCTCCCCGCTTCATCCGGCTTTCTTCTTTCTGCTGATGATCTTTCCCATCACGATCTCTGACATGAAGGTATCCCGCAAAAGCACGATCAGCGCGCAATAGACCGCGAAACCGGCCATTACCTCGGCGCAGAGCGCTATGATATCCGACGCGATGAAACGGTCGAGGATCCGTATGACCGCCAGCATCAGGACCCCTGCGACAAGCTTTTTCCAGCCCTCCCTGAACAGGGTGTCTGCCGTCAGATAGCCGTTGCAGTGCCTGAAGTACAGGACCGTGATCACCGTTTCCGCGATCAGCGAAGCGACGATAGCCCCGTATCCCCAGAACCGGGGGATCAGGATCAGATTGAGCGTAAAGTTAACGATCGCTCCGATTATGATGAACTTCGCGCTGAGCTTCCGGTTCCCGGACGGAGTATAGTACTGCGATCCGAGGCAGTTGCTCACTCCGATTATGATCACGATCGGGCTCATCAGCACGAGCATCGTGACTACCCTGTCGTAGCCGGCCCCCAGATAGAGCGGCACAAATCTTCCCGATACGCCGATGAGGCCGAAGCAGATCCCGATCCCCATGAAAAGGATATAATTGATGGAATCCCTGATCCTCTCCCTGATCTCATCATATTTTTCTTCGGCGAACAGGTAGGCGATCCTCGATCCGAGCACCATGTTGAGCGAGGAAAAGGTGAGCGCTTTCATGATGTTTATGATCTGCATCGTATAGTGGTAGAACCCGTTCTCCGCCCGGTTGTTCGTGATCGTGCCGATCAGCATCCTGTCAAGGACAGTATAGACGCTGGTCGCGACGGAGGGGATAAAGTAGATCAGCGTCTCATGAAAATGATTCCTGAACCTGAGCTTCTTAAAATCCACCTTCGTGATAAAGCGCGGGATATATAGCCACATGGAAAGGTTCCCGAGCATTGTCGAAGCAGTGATGATGGTAATATACAGAAGCAGATCTTCCGGTCTCCTGACCAAGAGGAACATCAGGATGACGCCCGCCAGTTTACAGATCGCGTTCTTGGAGACTGTATACGTGAACTGCTCCATTCCGGCGAAGAACCAGGAAATATCGAACATAGTGGAGAGCAGCCCCATTGTCAGCACAAGGTAGATCACTTTGTACTGCTTCGCGAACAGAATGAAGACGAACCATACAAGAATGCAGACTGCGGAAGTCATGACCGTCATCAGTTCGATCTCCCAGAACAGCACGCTCCTCTGCTTCTCGTCATTTCTTACTCTCGCGATCTCCCTCGCCCCGTATGAGGCGGTGCCGAGCGCCGCGAACATCGCGAAATAGGTCTGTATGGAATTTGTAAAATCGTAGACGCCGCTCTGGTCAGGTCCGAGGACTCTCGCTATATAAGGCGCCGTGATCATCGGCAGGATGACCAGCAGGATCTGGTAGAGCGTGCTTATCGCTATATTTTTCTTAAGACTCGGCTGCGTACTCAATTCGTTTCCTCTTGTCCCTTCGTCGTACCCCTTCTTTCTGCCTGTGCCACTTGATGAGATCCAGCGCGTACCAGATCGCGAGGAGACTTCCGTTCTCTGCCGGGGACAGAAGAAGATTGTTGAACATGGAGTAGACCGCAATGCATATGAGCCAGATCGCGAGGACCTTGTCCCTCTCTATGATGGCGGCGTACAGAATGACGCTGTAGTACACAAGGATCATGATCAGCACGATCAGACCGTAATTGAGAAGGTTCTTGATATATCCGCTGTCGATATAAAAATAGGAGCCCTTGGTGCTGTCCGTATTCTCGACGATCTGGATGCCGAACAGATGCACGCCGTACCTTGTGATCCCCTTGTAAGCAAGGCTGATCCTGTTATGCGTCATCTGGTCGAGCGTTTTGATCAGGCGCGTTTTCTTGCCGTATTCCAGGCAGAGCCAATAGGATGCGGCCGCAGCAGCGGGGAACAGGACCACCGACAGGAGCCTGTTGATCTTGCTGTTCCTCAGTTCAATGATCCTCAGTTTAATGACGACAGTATACAGAAAAAGGAACAGCAGCCCGATCAGGAACGGAAGTGAAGTGTCCGTGTTGATGTAGAGCCAGACCTGCAATGCGGTAAAGAATATGAGTATCAGCCACGGGACTTCCCTGCGTTTAGCGTAATTGCCCCCCGCGCCGCGTCGGTCCGGATCTGTGTAAGCGAACATACAGCAGTACGGGATATTGTTGAAATAGATCGCCGGGAACGAGACATAATTGAAGTTCAGGTATTCCCTGACTCTCTCTCTGTAGACCTGTCTTGAGACAGAGTAGATGCCTATCCTGTCGATCAGCACAGGTATGGACCACAGCGCGATACACGTCCACAGCATCACCTTGCAGATCTTCCGGAATGAAATGTCCTTGGCCCCGTAGATAAGAAGGAGGACCTGGATCAGGGGCATTCCCGTATTGACAGTCCTCTGTACGACTATGAAAACGGCGGCCGCGGCAAGGATCACCTCTATCACTCTCCTGTTGACGGACTTTTCCGTGAGCAGGATCTTGACCATAAAAATAAGCATGCAAAAATAGCGTACGGCTGTCATAAGCTTTCCGCTATAAAAGTCAGCATATATGGTCCTGGTGATATAGAACTGCATGAGCCACAGGACAAGTCCGGTATAGTAGAGGATCTCGCCGAAACTGATCGTGATCCTGTTCAGATCGGACCTGACCGTAGCCTGCCGGTAATCGTTTATTACCATGTAGATCCGTCCTCGAAAGCCGTCAGGTCAAAAACTTCCGGTATACTTTTTGTTGAAGAATTTCGCTTTCAGGAAAGAGATACCCTTCCTGACCCAGTCGACCTTTTCAATATACACGAGCGGAAGGACCTTGACGGAAGATGTACTGATCGCGCCGGTCTCGATCTGCCTGTCAAGCCAGACATTAAAGATGATCTCGCTGATCCTGCCGTAGAGACGTCCTTCGAACGCGTCAAGCAGACTGTCATCGATCCTGGTCTCCAGTTCTTCCAGGATATCGAACAGCCATGTGCAGTAAATGTTGAAATGATCGCGGTCCATGATCATCATATTGAACATGTAGCCGTGCGTCTGGTCCAGCACCTTGTCATAAGACGCGAGGTATTCCGGATACCGCTCCGAAAGGATCGCTCTCGTCGCATCCAGGTGCTCCGCATAATGAGTGTGCGCGTAATGGGAATACAGCGTCTCGATCATATAGCGCTGAGGCTTGGGAACAAAGACCTCATACTTCCCGAGCATGGGTTCAAGTTCCCTGCTTGTCAGAATGCGGTCGAACAGGTCCTTTCCCTTGTTCTTGCCGCCAAAATACCGCCTGTAGTGTACAAGGCCTATATAATCGCTGTTCAGGTTCTTCCATGCCCAGTAAATCCCGGTCAGCTCACAGTACCTCGGATTCTTCAGAGAGATATTATCTCCTTCGTTATCCTTCTGGTAGCCAAAGTCAAGAGGATTTCCCATAGCATCGCGTTTCCCCTCCGCTCCGACATGGACCGGAAGATAAAGCGGGTCCTTGGGCATTCTGTATTTTTTATGCGTAGCTACGACAATAGTAGCAGTGAAAGGTTTCTCTGACATTTCTGACTCCAAAGCGATTGATAGTTTACCATTTCAATACTATCACACCGCAGTGCTCTTTTTCAATATCAAGACTTAATAAAAGAAACAGGCATCTCCGAACGAGAAAAATCTGTATTTTTCCTCAATTGCCTTTTTGTAGGCGCCGAGCACATTCTCCCGCCCGGCGAACGCCGATACCAGCATCACGAGCGTGGATTCGGGGAGATGGAAATTCGTTATGAGAGCATCCATTACCCTGAACCTGTAACCGGGATAGATAAAGATCGACGTGTCGTCCGCGCCGGCTCTCACGATCCCGTCCTGATCCGCGGCGCTCTCTACCGTCCTGCACGCGGTCGTGCCGACGCAGATCACCCGGCGCCCTTCCTCGTGCGTCCGGTTGATGAGTCCTGCCGCTTCCTCAGAGACATTATACCATTCCGTATGCATATGGTGCGCAGTGACATCGTCGACCTTGACGGGCCTGAAAGTCCCAAGGCCCACATGCAGCGTCACGAAGGCTGTCCTGACCCCTTTCATCCGGATCTCTTCAAGAAGGTCCTGTGTAAAGTGGAGGCCCGCCGTAGGCGCTGCCGCGCTTCCCTCGTATCTGGCATAGACCGTCTGGTATCTGTTCTTATCCTGAAGCTTATGCGTGATATAGGGAGGAAGCGGCATTTCTCCCAGCTTGTCCAGGATCTCTTCGAAGATCCCCTCATATTCGAATTCGACAAGGCGGTTCCCCCCGTCGAGTACGTCCAGGATCACAGCCCTCAGCGAGCCGTCCCCGAAAGAAACGCGCGCGCCGGGCCTGAGCTTTTTACCCGGTCTTACGAGCGTCTCCCATTGTCTGTCGCCAAGCCGCTTTAACAGCAGGATCTCCACACCGGCTCCGGTCCCTTCCTTGGTCCCAAGGAGCCTCGCGGGGATCACCTTGGTGTCGTTGAGGACGAGCGTATCTCCCGGCTGCAGGTACTCGATAATGTCCCTGAATATCCTGTGTTCGATCTCGCCGGTCCGCCTGTCCATGACAAGGAGCCTGGAAGACGTCCTGTCCGCGAGGGGGTCCTGCGCGATCAGTTCCTGCGGGAGGTCAAAATAGTAATCTGATGTCTTAAGTCCGGTTATCTGTTCCATATGATCTCTTTTACTGTCTTTTCAGACCGTTCATGCCTTTCCGTTCTCATTTCCCGCTGTTTCCCGCCGCTCATGACTCCGGGATCTCAATGGATCCAGAATGATCATTAAGATCAGGTATTCGTAAAGGAGGCTCCCTGAAGAAAAGCTTTATAGCCGCGGTATGCCTCGAAAAGGTCTGCCTTGTTCACTGCTTCCCAGGGAGCATGCATGCTCAGTACCGGGACGCCGCAGTCGACTACGTTCATCCCGTAGAGCGAGAGGATGTAGGCGATCGTTCCGCCGCCTCCCTGATCGACCCTGCCGACTTCCGCTGTCTGGGAACAGACCGACGCTCTCTCGAACAGGTCCCTGAGATAAGCGATATATTCCGCGTTCGCGTCATTAGAGCCTGCCTTGCCGCGGCTTCCGGTGAATTTGTGGAAGACCATTCCTTTTCCGAGGTAAGCCGTGTTCTTCTTTTCAAACGAGGAAGCAAAGGAAGGGTCGAAGGCAGCTCCCACGTCCGCGGACAGCATGCAGCTGTTCGCGAGCGCCCTGCGAAGCCCCAGTTCGCTGTAGGAACCGCAGAGGTCCATGACTTCCGCCAGCGTGTTCTCGAAGAACCTGGACCGCATTCCGGTCGCGCCGACGCTTCCGATCTCCTCTTTGTCGACAAGCAGTGTGCAGCTCGTCCGCTGAAGCCCGTGCGACTCCATCTGCGCCCTGTGGGAAGCATAGGCGCAGACCCGGTCGTCCTGTCCGTACCCCAGGATCATGCTCCTGTCGAACCCCGCGTCCCTGGGCCTGCCTGCCGGTACGATCTCAAGCTCCGCGGATTCGAAATCGGCTTCCGTGATCCCGTACATATCCTCAAGGATCTTCAGGACGGATCTCATGACCGCGTCCTTGCCGTTGTCCTTCTCTTTGCTGTCCCTGCCCGCCTCTGTGCCGGCATCGAAGACGATCGGCCTGTTGCCGATGACCACATCGAGCGCTTCTCCTTCAATGACCGTTGAGCCCGGTCTCTTGAGCTGGTCCGCCGACAGGTGGACCAGAAGATCGGAGACAAAGAAAACAGGGTCGTCCTCATCTTCCCCGATGTTCACGATCACTGTCTCGCCGCTCTTTTTGACAATTACGCCGTGGATCGCGAGAGGCAGCGCGACATACTGGTATTTTTTGATCCCGCCGTAATAATGCGTATCCAGGTACGCGATCCCGCTGTCCTCGTACACAGGGTTCTGTTTGACGTCGAGGCGCGGGGAGTCGATATGCGCGCCCAGAATGTTCAGGCCGCTCTCAATAGGCTCGCTCCCGATCTCAAAGAGAGCTACGGATTTATTCATCCAGACGCTGTAGACCCGGCCGCCCGCGGCAAGAGTCTTCCGCTCTCTGCGCGCCTCAGACAGTTCAATGTATCCGTTCTCTTCCGCCTCGTTGACGATCCTGTCGACGCACTCCCGTTCCGTCTTGCAGTTCCCGAGAAAATCCTTGTAATCATCCGCGAAATCCATGCAGGATCCGCGCATGCTCAGGTCATATGTGTTCCACGCGTTCGTTCTCTCCATAAACTAAGAATCAACCTTTCCACCCGTCTGAAATGGGCATAAGAATGCCTGAAACGTCGCCTTCCGTATTTTGACTCCTAGCACATGGCCAGGTGGGTGTCCGCAGCTCAGACCTTTGCCTTCCACTGGCAGCGCGGGTGCGCCGGAGGCATGACAGCCGTAAGAGCAATATAAGATTCCCGTTTAAAGTAATTGTAGGTTCAAAATAACGGAAAATTTGGACCTTTCAGGCACTTTTATTATATCATATTATTTCGATCCGCACAACTTATCAAAGCGGCATCGTCTGTTCCCGCAGCCAGTTCCGTCCTTCCTCATCAAGGAGCGGCGCGATCTCCGCGAACACCCTCATGTGGTACTCATTAAGGAGTTCTTTCGTCTCCGGCGTCAGATATCTGACGTCGATCAGTTTCCTGTCGAACGGCACGAGCGTGAGCGGTTCAAAAGAGAGAAAGCGCCCCCATTCATTCTCCTTGCGCAGTACAACTTCGAGGATCGTCTCGATCCGGATCCCGTACTCCCCCTCGAGGTAGACGCCGGGTTCGTCGGAGACGATCATGCCCGGCTCGAGCGGTTCATCCTTCCTTCCGGGAAATACTTTCCAGCGGATGGACGGCGGGGACTCGTGTACATTCAGGAAAAAGCCGATCCCGTGTCCTGTCCCGCACTTATAATCCAGGCATTCCTTCCACAGGGGCTCCCTTGCCAGTATATCCAGATTCATGCCGGTACAGCCGTCCATGAATACCGCGCCCATCAGCTGAAGATTGGAGACAGCCGTGAGCGTATAGTGCTTTTTCATCTGATCCGTAACAGGGCCGAGAGCGATCGTTCTCGTCACATCCGTTGTCCCTGTCAGATACTGTCCGCCGGAATCCACGAGCAGCATGCCTTCGGGCCGCAGTTCCGCGTCAGAGACGCCGGGCACCGCTTCGTAGTGCATCATAGCGGCGTTCGGACCGTAGGCGGAGATCGTCGCGAATGACAGTTCCACGTAACCGGGCAGCTCACTGCGAAGGTGATCCAGGTAAGCAGCGGCCGAAGACTCGGTCAGGGGCTCCCTGTCTTTTGACCCTGAAGCGGTCTCCTCCGTGACCCACTTGATAAAGCGGCAGAGCGCTGCGCTGTCACGCTTATAGCATCCGCGGAGATTGGCCAATTCCGTCGCGTTCTTGACACTCTTGAGCTTTTCCAGGGGGCTTTGCGCGCTGATCAGCCTGTATCCTCCCTTCGTCTTAAGGACGGCCCGCGATGCCGCCTGACAGACCCCGTAGCTCAGGGAATCCGGAGAATACAGGACATTTCCCTTATAGTCATAGACCGAGAGAAAACTCTCGAAATCTTCGTAAGGCAGGAGCGATATCCTGTGAAGGGCAGCATACGCGCGGAGCTCTCCCGTGATCTCCCCTTCCTGAATGAACAGGTAAACGTTGCGCTCGTCGACCAGAATGTGGCAAAGAGCGACAGGATTGCATTCCACATCGGATCCGCGTAGGTTCAGGAGCCACATGATCGCGTCGAGCCTGCTGTCGATATAGACCGAAGCGCCTTTATCCCGCACCTCTTCCCTGAGTCGTTCGAGCTTGGATCCGATCTCTTCGCCCACGCAGTCGTCGTCAAGGATCATGACCGGATTGCATGGGAGCGGAGGCCTGCCGGACCAGATGCCGTCCGCGAGGTCAAGGTCCGTTTTCAAGCAAGCTCCTCGTTCCTTCATCAGTTCCTCGAGCGCCATGCCTTCCGCGCAGGGAACACATCTTCCGTCGAACCCTATGACCGAGCCCTCTTTCATATTCTGCCCGAGGTACTCCCGGACCGAAGGGACGCCGGTCTCTCCCATCTTCATCAGTGCGATCCCGGATCCCTCAAGCTCCGCCGCGGCCTGAATATAATACCTGCCGTCCGTCCACAAAAAAGCTTCTTCCCCGGTGACGAGCAGCGTGCCCGCCGATCCGGTAAAACCGCTGAAGAATTCCCTTGTGTGAAAATGTCCTGCAGCGTATTCCGAATTGTGGAAGTCCCCTGTCGGGATCAGGTACGCGTCGATGCCGTTCCGCCTCATGGCGTTGCGGAGCTGCTCTATTCTGCTTCTGTGTATTTCCGCCATCTCTCCTCCGCGCCAAAGCGCTCTGTGTTCAACCTACCGGTCACGGGATCATAAGCCCAGGAACCGGCGCACTTCTTTCTCCATATCTTCCCTGTCACAAACGATGTCATGAAGGACCGGCGCGTCCCTGAGGTCACTGACAGCTTTCGGTACCGGGACACCGGCCAGTTCGCTGAGCCTGTCAGCGAGTTCCAGATCCGGCAGATCCGTCTTCTGTCCGAGCGCTTTCATCACCGACCCCTCGAATTTGAAGGGACTCGCCGTAGAATCGATCACGGCAGGTGTGGTATCTCCGCTCGAAGCGCGGTATCTCCTGTATACGCTGCTCGCAACTGCAGTGTGGGGATCGATCACATAGCTGTATTCGTCGTAAAGCGTACGGATCTCTTCCGCCGTCTGTTCTTCCGTCGCGTAACCTCCCACGAAGTCAGAGAGTCCTTCGCGCATCTTATCCGTTATGGTATATTTCCCGCTTTCGGAAAGCTCCTTCATAAAAGAAGCGCAGAGATCAGACGAGTCTCCGCAGATATGGTAGATCAGTCTCTCCAGGTTACTGGAGATCAGGATGTCCATGGAAGGAGAACTCGTGAGTATGAATTCACGGTTCCTGTCATATTCGCCCGTCTCAAAGAAATCGAACAGCACCTTGTTGGAATTGGACGCGCAGATGAGCTTTCCGACCGGCAGCCCCATTCTCTTGGCATAGTACGCGGCGAGTATATTGCCGAAGTTCCCTGTGGGAACGACGAAATTCACCGGATCGCCTTTTTTGATGGTGCCGTCCGCAAGGAGTCTCGTATATGCGTAGACATAGTAGACGATCTGCGGTGTCAGCCGGCCGATATTGATGGAGTTGGCGGATGAGAACTGCATCCCGTTCCTCTCCATCTCCCCGACGAGCGCCTTGTCCGTGAACAGCTTCTTGACGCTGGTCTGGGCGTCGTCGAAGTTTCCGTTTATTCCAATGACTCTGGTGTTGGCGCCGGCCGTCGTCACCATCTGCCTCTCCTGAATGGGAGATACACCGTGCTTGGGATAAAAGACCATGATCTTCGTGCCCTCGACGCCTGCAAAGCCCGCGAGTGCCGCTTTGCCCGTATCACCGCTCGTTGCGGTCAGGATCACGATCTCGTTCCCCGAACCGTTCTTCCGTGCCGCAGTCGTCATCAGATAGGGCAAAATAGAGAGCGCCATGTCCTTGAACGCGATCGTGGGACCGTGGAACAGCTCGAGATACCACGCGTCGCCGGCCTTTTTCAGGGGAACGATCAGGTCGTCGTCGAATTTACTGTCGTAAGCGCCGCGGATGCATGCCTTGAGCTCTTCTTCCGTATAATCGGTAAGAAGAAGGCGCATGACTTCGTAAGCCACTCCCCGGTAATCCATCGCCGCGAGTTCCGAGAGGTCGGTATCAAGCGCGGGGACCGCAGTGGGAACATAGAGTCCGCCGTCCTGCGGAAAACCTCTCAGGATCGCCTGCGAGGCTGTAACAGGTTCGCTGTCTGACCTTGTGCTCTTATACATGATCTCCATGGGAATACTTCCTTTCTGTGAGTGATGATCTATGGGTGATAGTGTATCACAAACGTTTGGGAATAGCAAAACGTAATCCGAAATGATACTATATACTTGATCCTGGATTTTTCTCAGAATTTGATCATCAGAAATGTTGTCACTTTACCGCGAGAGGTCAGCATGCGTATCGTCACCAAACGAATCAACTTTTCCCCGAGGGAAGAACTCCTCACAGCGATAGCGCCTTTATCCGATTTTCTGTTCCTGGATATCGAGACTACCGGGCTCAGCGCCGAACAGAACGCTATCTATCTGATCGGCTGCGTTTACTGCCAGTCAGACGGCTGGGATCTGATCCAGTGGATGGACACTTCCGGAAAGGAAGAAAAAGAGATACTCTCCTCTTTTCTCCTGTTCGCGTCGGGGTACAGATATCTTGTACATTACAACGGGGAAAGGTTCGACCTTCCTTTCCTCAAAAAGCGCCTGCAGGCGCATTCCCTGCAGGACCTGACCGAACAGGTCCGTTCTCTCGATCTCTACAAAGCCGTCGTACCTTACAGAAAGCTTCTTGGCCTTCCCGATTACAAACAGCAGACGCTGGAAGCCCTGCTCGATACAGGGCGGACCGAAGCAGAGAGCGGAGGGGACCTCGTCCGGGTGTACCGGAAGTATATCGCGGATCCCGAACCGGAACTCCTGGAAAGACTTCTTTCCCACAACGAAGCGGATGTGACCGGTCTTTTGTCTCTCCTCCCGCTCCTCGTCTACAGCGACCTTGATCAGGCGGAGTTCAAAGTGCGCCGGGCACAGGCCAACTACTATACGGACTACGACGGAGCGCGCAGAGAAGAACTGTTCATCTTTTTCAGCCTGAAAAGGCCGATACCCGCGCCGGTCTACGCGTCGGCGGACCACTGCTTCGTCAAGATCGAGAATGACAGCGGCGTCCTTAAGATCCCGCTGTATACGGAAGTCATGAAGTATTTCTACGCGAACTACAAGGACTACTACTATCTGCCCGAAGAAGATATGGCCGTGCACAAATATCTCTCCTCCTACGTAGAGAAAAAGCGACGCGTCCAGGCGAAGCCCGAGACCTGCTACACCAGAAAGAGCGCTTCTTTCCTTCCGCAGTGGGATCTCTACCGCACTCCCTTCTTTAAAAGGGAATATGGAGATAAGGAACTCTTCTTTGAGTTCACGGACGAATGCAAGAGGGACCGCGGGTTCCTCGCGGAATATGCGGCTTACGTCCTCATGCATATTAAGCAGGCATAAAAAAAGGCTGCCGCACCGGAGATCATTCCGGTGCGGCAGCCGCTTTAATAGTCTTATTCAGATCATTCTTCGTCGTCAGCGTGTGAAGCGATGTAAGCGTCAACATCAACGGAAGCGACGTCCGCGTCTTCACGAGCGCGCTCAGCTGCGCGTCTCGCTCTCTCTTCCTCGATCAGAAGCTGCTTGACACTGAGGCTGATCTTGTTGCTGTCCTCGTTGAAATCAACGATCTTCGCGGTGACTTCCTGACCGACCTTGAGTACATCAGAGGGCTTCTCGATGTGCTCTCTCGCGATCTGGGAGACATGAAGCAGTGCATCGATGCCGGGCTCGAGCTCTACGAATGCGCCGAAATCGGTCATTCTGGCTACGTTTCCGGTCACGACAGTACCTACCGCGTACTTCTCGGAAGCGCCTGCCCAAGGGTTCTCATCGGGGAACTTCAGGGACAGAGCGATCTTGGTGCCCTGGATATCCTTGATCAGAACGCGGAGCGGCTGGCCTACCTTGAAGACCTTCTTGGGATTCTCAACGCGGCCCCAGCTCATCTCAGAAATGTGCAGCAGTCCGTCTGCGCCGCCCAGATCTACAAATGCGCCGAAATCGGTAATATTCTTGACTGTGCCCTCAACCACGTCGCCGGGAGCGATTGTGGAGAACAGTTTCTCCTGCATCTCTTTGCGCTTAGCTACCAGCAGGACCTTGCGGTTGCCGATATATCTGCGCCTGTTCGGATTGTACTCGGTGATAAGGAACTCGATTTCCTGTCCGAGATACTTGTTCAGATCCTTCTCGTAAGTATCAGATACCAGGCTCGCAGGGATGAAGACTCTGACTTCATCTACTACTACACTGAGTCCGCCGGAAAGGACCTGTGTTACCTTCGCTGTAAGTACTTCCTTGTTGTTGTAAGCTTCTTCGATGCGTTTGTTGCCGCGGTCAGCCGCCAGTCTCTTGTAGGAAAGAAGGACCTGGCCGTCGCCGTCATTAACCTTGATAACCTTGACTTCAAGCTTGTCGCCAACATGAAGCACTTCTGTGAGATCCACAGATGAATCATTCGTGTACTCGTTACGTGTAAGAACGCCGTCGGACTTGTAGCCGATGTTTAAAATGGCTTCGCCCGGCTTTACGTCGATGACTGAACCTTCAACTGCCTCCCCCGTATGAATTGTCTTAAAAGACTCGTTAAGCATTTGTTCAAAAGTCTGCTCTGACATAATTTTGAACCTCCTCTATGATATTCTTTGGGGTCGACGCCCCTGCGGTGATTCCTATGATCTGTTCCGTACCGGCAGGAGAAAGATTAAGGTCACGCCACGTTTGTATGAAATACGTGTTCGCACACTCCCTTCTGCAGATCTCGTAGAGCTTGGCCGAGTTCGAACTGCTCTTTCCTCCGATGACGATCATGACGTCCGCCACCTTCGCGATTGCCTCCGCCTCCGACTGCCGCTCATGCGTAGCGTTGCAGATGGTATTCACACATTCCCCATTGTAACCTTTTTTACGCAGGATTTCAATAATTTCTTCAAATTTGTTTGCGTTGAAAGTCGTCTGTGAAACGACGCAGATCTTCTTACGCTCTCCATCCGTGCCGTCCCCCGTAAGACCGGCCGCACTGAACGATTCTGCCTGCTCCGTATTCTCGATCACGGTGACAGGAACGCTCGACCACCCCATGATCCCGCGGACCTCCGGATGGTCCGGATTCCCGACGATCACGATCCCGTAACCCTTCGCGCTGTATTCTTCCACGATCCTGTGGATCTTCTTGACAAAAGGACATGTGGCATCCGCGCACCTTGCGCCTGTCGCCTTAAGCCTCTCTTCTTCCTCCCTCGAGATCCCGTGGGAGCGGGTCACGATCGTGCCGCCGTGAATGTCCGACAGCTCTTCATCGGACATGATCACATGTACCCCTTTGCTTTCCAGATCCGCCACAGCTTCCTCGTTGTGGATGATCGGTCCGTAGGTGTATACAGGCCCGCCTTTTTCTATTTCTTCATATACTATTTCCATCGCGCGCTTTACTCCGAAACAGAAGCCGGCGCTCTTCGCGGTAATGATCTCAGCCATTCTCTGACAAACCTCTTTCCAATACTTATGATCCTGTGGCCGGCTGCCGCGTGTTCTGATCTTTTCCGATCCATTCTTGCACCCAGACACCGGCAATGCCCGAAGGCACCCCTCCCGGGACCGGCCACAGTGTTCACGTCCCATTTTAAATAGAACAGGGGCGGATGTAAACAGGTATCTTGCAGTTCGTTTTGCGTCAGTTTATACTGTGAGCATGTATGACGATCACAAAAAGAAAAAGCATAAAAAGCATATCGTAATCATCGGCGCCGGCGCGGCAGGCCTGATGGCAGCCTGCGCGGCTTCCGACAGAGGCGCGTCCGTCACTATTTTGGAAAAGACGGAGAAGGCGGGCAAGAAGATCTATATCACAGGTAAAGGCAGGTGCAACCTTACGAACGCGTGCGATCCGCAGGATTTCATGGGACATGTCGTGACGAACCCGAAATTCCTGTACAGCGCGTTCTACGGGTATGACCAGCAGCAGGTGATGCAGTTCATGACAGATAACGGCTGTCCTGTCAAAACAGAGCGCGGCGACAGGGTCTTCCCCGTCTCCGACCACGCCTCCGACGTGACCAGGGCACTCCTCTCCCACCTGAAGGGCCGGGATGTCCGGATCCGCTACCACTGTCCCGTAAAACGCATCCTGACATTTGAGGAAGACGGAACTGTCCGTGTGGCAGGCGTGGAGACACAGTCCGGAGAACATGTCGATGCGGATGCCGTGATCCTCGCGACGGGTGGATGCTCTTATCCCTCCACCGGTTCTGAAGGCGACGGTTACCGGATGGCGGAAGAACTCGGGATCGGTATTATAAAGGCAGAGCCGTCCCTGGTCCCTGTCGCGGCCGCGGATGCCTGGTGCATGCGCCTGCAGGGACTTGCCTTAAAGAACGTGGAGCTGACGCTCGGGCGGCCTGACGGAGATCCTCATCAGAAGTCCGGAAAGAAAAAGAAAAAGCCTCTCTACAAGGGATTCGGGGAGATGCTGTTCACGCATTTCGGGATCAGCGGTCCGCTGGTGCTCACAGCCTCCTCCTATATGAGCTTTCACGATCACCCGGAAGGCTACACAATGCACCTGAACTTAAAGCCCGCTCTCACCCCCGAACAGCTTGCGGCAAGGATCCGCCGCGAGATCGACGCCGCTCCGGGAAGAAAGATGGCGACAGTTCTCAGGACTCTTTTCCCGCAGCGCCTTTCGGAAGAGATCGCGCTTATGTCCGGTATCGGGGAGCGCACCGCGTCTTCCGTCACGGACAAGGAAATAGAAGAACTGTGCGGACTGATCCGGGATGTGCCCATCCTCGCAGTCGGGACCCGGGGGTTTTCGGAGGCGATCGTGACGAGAGGCGGCCTCGACGTGAAAGCGTTCGATCCTTCCACAATGGAGTGCAGGTCTGTCCGGGGACTTTACGCGGCGGGCGAAGTGCTGGATGTAGACGCGCACACCGGCGGATTCAACCTGCAGATCGCCTGGTCAACGGGCCATCTGGCCGGCGAATGTGCCGCGGAGGACGCGGAGGACTGAAGGAAGCATTTATTACTCATTTTTATTACTGATAATTTTCTATTTGGAGGAAATCATGATCAATATCGCAATAGACGGACCTGCCGGCGCCGGAAAGAGCACGATCGCCAAAAGGGTCGCCGCTGAAAAGAATTATATTTATGTAGACACAGGCGCAATGTACCGCGCGATGGCGCTCTATCTTTACAGGAACGGCATCGACGCCGATGATTCCGCCGCGATCAGCGATAGGTGCGGTGAACCCGATATCACGATCGAGTACAGGAACGGCGAACAGGTCGTTCTTCTCAACGGAGAAAATGTCAACGGTTTTCTGCGCACGCCGCAGGTCAGCGATATGGCGTCCAGAAGCAGCGTGAACCCCGACGTCCGAGCTAAGCTCCTTGAACTTCAGCAGGAACTGGCCCGCAGAGAGAACGTCGTGATGGACGGAAGGGATATAGGTACTGTGGTCCTTCCGAACGCGCAGGTCAAGATCTTCCTTACGGCCAGCGCGGAAGTGAGGGCCAGGAGGAGATATCTCGAGAATATCGAAAAGGGTCTTCCGGCTGATCTTGGCGAGATCACAGCCCAGATCAAAGAGCGCGACGAGCGCGATATGAACCGCCCGGTCGCGCCTCTCAAACAGGCCGACGACGCAGTCCTCGTAGATACGTCCGATCTGACGATCGAAGAAGTCGTGGAGAAGATCCTCGCCATAATAGACGAAAAAATATGATTAAAAAAGCTGCCGCGCAAGAAAACATAGTTTCTTGCGCGGCAGCCTTTTATGTTCTGATTACTTGTAATTCACGATCTTTCCGAAGTCTTCCTTCAGGGAAGCACCGCCTACCAGTCCGCCGTCGATATCGGGCTGCGCGAACAGCTCGGGAGCGGATTTGCCGCTGACGGAGCCGCCGTACTGGATACGGATCTTCTCAGCTGTATCAGCGTCGTAGATCTCAGCGATGAGCTCACGGATCGCGTGGCAGACTTCCTGTGCCTGCTCGGTCGTAGCGACCTTGCCGGTGCCGATGGCCCAGATGGGCTCATACGCGATGACCATGGAAGCAGCCTGCTCAGCAGTGATGCCGATCAGGTCGCTCTTGAGCTGCAGGCGGATCCAGTCGATGGTGACGCCTGCTTCTCTCTGTTCCAGAGACTCGCCGCAGCAGAGGATCGGGATCAGGCCGTACTCGAAAGCCTTGAGGACCTTTCTGTTGAGGAAAGCGTCATCCTCTTTGTAGTAATCTCTTCTCTCGGAGT
>CAMOXN010000004.1 GCA_946629175.1 uncultured Lachnospiraceae bacterium
AAGAAGCTACAACAACCATTCTTGGTGGAATCGCCAACTTAAAGGCTCAACCGAAGGCTCCACCAAGAAGCTACAACAACCATTCTTGGTGGAATCGCCAACTTAAAGGCTCAACCGAAAGCTCCGCCATAAATGTACTCAGGCGTTTCTTAGCAGAGCCCTAAGGAATAGGTCCTGTCACCCCTCTTTTCCTTTTCTTTTGACAGGGTAAAGGTAGAAAAAAGCCGCCGTCATCGCCTATCGCATCAAAAAGGCCGCCGCCCTAAGAATCAATTCTTAGTGCGACAGCCCCTTGCACACAATGTCCGTCACCACACTTCCAGTCTTCGCTCCGGCGCGAGGTACATTCCGTCCCCTCTCTTCACGCCATACGTATCATAGAATTCCCGGAACTGCTGCACGACCGCGTTCACCCTCAGATAAGGGAGCGGATGTGTATCCTGCTGCAGCGTATAAAACTCGCTCTGCGCAGTTGTGATCGTCCTCCATGTCTTCGCGTAATTCCGGAAGAATCTGTCATAGTCGAAGCCCTGCCCCTGCGCTGCGACGCGAAGAAGGATCTTGATCGCGACCAGGTCCGCGATCGCTTCTCCCTCGATCTGTGAACCGACACAGAAAGTATCCTGAAAAGGCTCGATATTGTCGTAGTAGGCCGCAAGCCTGTCCGCTCTCTCCGCGAACGCTTTCCGGTCCTCATCTGTCCACCAGTTCCTGTAATTGCCCTTTTCGTCGAACTGACAGCCTGTTGTATCGAAGGCATGCGAGATCTCATGCGCGATCGTATCCCCAACGGTTGCAAAGAGCTCCTCCCTGGTCATTCCCGGGTCGTAGAACTCTCCGCCCAAGATCCCGCCGCAGATCGTAATGGCGTTCTCCGTAGGATCGTAGAAAGCGTTGACCTGCTGTACTTTGCTCGTCCAGTAATTGTGGTCGACTTTCTGATTGACCCTGGAGCGCATTCTCTCCACCCAGTAAGCGCCGACCTCGTCCTGCGCGGTGAAAAGGTTCCCTCCTTCTTCCCCGCCTTTGAAATCGATCCCGCTGTCATCCTCCCAGATCTCCGGTTTCGCGATACGGAGCTTCAGGTTGTCAAGCTTATTGATCGCCTCTTTACGCGTGTCCTCAGAAAGGAAGGTCTCCTCTGTGAGCATCAGGCGGTATTCATCCATGATCTCCTGTACCACAGCAGTTACTTCCTCCTTGGTCCCGTCCGTCACATAACGGTCCGCGTACAGCCGCCCGAGCTGCATGGGAAGGAACTGGTCGACCGCATCGCTCGCCGATTTCTCATCCGACTTGGTCCCTGTAGCTCCGCTGATGCCATTGATCACCTTGTAATAGATATCGTAGCATTCACGGTCTAGGAGCGTCGCGTAATCCTGCGCAGTGTAGCAGATCAGATAGTCCTTAAGGATCTCCGCATTGTCTTCGTTATAGAGCACATCCATCGCGTCCAGCCAGTCGGGCTGAGTCAAAATATACACATCCGCCCCGTCAGCTCCGTACGCGGCGAGCATTTCCCTGATCGGAAAACCGCCGGCCTGATCCTCGAGCTGTTCCATTGTCCTCGGGTTGTTCTCTTTTTCGACCGCGTCCCGCGCACTCTCCTCTTCTGTTGTCATGATATGCTCGGCGATCGCCTCTTCGAACCGAAAACACCCTTCCAGGACAGAAGTCGCCTCATCGTACGTATAGCCGAGTTCCATAAGGATATGGCGGATCACTTCGTCGTAATATGGCTCCGCCATCGCTTCATCCTCGGTCATCAGCCCGTAGTACATGGAATCGCCGAAGATCAGATCGAAAGGCATGACGTAAACCGCGTAGTTATCGGAATCGTTCCAATCCGCGCTGACATCGCACTGCAGAAGTTCCGTGGCGGATACCGCAGTCCGTTCCATGGACAGGTAGGCTGTCAGGTCGTCCAGGTCCTCGGCCTTAAGAAGCGGCTCCAGAAGGTCTTTCAGCGGCTGTACTCCCAGACCGTTTCTGGTCTCCCAGTCGAGCCACATCTTATAGTACTTCTGTACCAGCTCCTGATCATGGATCAGTGCCTCGTCCGTCTCTTTCTCAGGGTTCTTCAGAATATCGACGAGCCGTCCGTCGACTTCGATGGCCCACTCCGTGATCGCGTCATAGCTCGAATAGCCGTCCGGAAGCTTTGTGCTGAGCATCCAGTCCCTGTTCACATGGAGATTGAAATCGTCCTGCGGAGCGGCCTCGTCGCTGAGGCGCACCCATTCCTGGATATCGGAATCCATCCAGGTCGCGGCGTCAATACCGGGGATCCCCGTGCCCTCCTCCAGTTCTCCGAACAGCTCATCGTCCTCTTCTGTTCCTGTGCCCTCATTCTGCTCCCCGGGTGACTCCTCTGCCGGGGCGTCAGCGCCTCCTTCTTCCTGCTCCGCCACGATATTTCCGTCCGGTTCGCCAGAGGCACCCTGCCCCTGTTCTCCGCCCGGCTTTACGCCGCAGGCAGCCATGGACAGCGCCATGACCAGCGCGAGCAGCAGCGCCGCGCTCTTTTTTGCCAGTCTGTTCATTTAGTAAGTCCTCCGTCTTGCGGTAAAAATGTGACAAGGGGACTGCCCTTGTCACACTGGGTCTGCTTAATATGACAGGGGAATCGGTTCCCTTGCCACACTTATGCTGTCAGCGCGTCGCTCTTTCCGGTGTACAGCTGGTAGTAGCGTCCCTTCTGCGCCAGCAGTTCCTCGTGATTGCCGCGCTCTACGATCCGTCCCTGTTCCAGGACCAGGATCGTGTCGCTGTTCTTGATCGTCGAGAGCCTGTGCGCGATGACAAAAGTCGTTCTTCCGCTCATCAGCTTGTCCATGCCATCCTGAACGATCTTCTCAGTTCTCGTATCGATGGAGCTTGTCGCTTCGTCGAGGATCAGCACCGGCGGATCAGCGATCGCGGCTCTCGCGATCGCGAGGAGCTGCCGCTGGCCCTGGGAGAGGTTGGAACCGTCCCCCTTGAGCATCGTGTCATACCCATGGGGCAGCCTCCGGATGAAACCGTCAGCATTTGCCAGTTTGGCCGCCGCTATGATCTCCTCCTCCGTGGCATCCAGCTTTCCGTAGCGGATGTTGTCCCGTACAGTGCCGGTGAACAGGTGCGTTTCCTGCAGGACCATTCCGAGCGACCTGCGTAGGTCCGGCTTTTTGATCTTGTTGATGTTGATGTTGTCATAACGGATCTTGCCGTCCTGGATATCGTAGAAGCGGGTGAGCAGGTTCGTGATGGTCGTCTTGCCCGCGCCGGTGGAACCGACGAGCGCCACCTTCTCGCCCGGCTTTGCGTGGATCACGATGTCATGCAGTACCATCTTGTCGTCACGATAACCGAAATCCACGTTGTTGAAGGTGACATCCCCCTCCATTTTCTGGTAAGTCGTGCTGTGGTCGGACTGTTTGTGGTAGTGCTTCCACGCCCATTGTCCGGTGTGCTTCTCGCTCTCCACGACATTGCCTTCCTGATCATACTCGCAGTTGACGAGCATGACATAGCCCTCATCTTTCTCCGGCTCTTCGTCGAGGAGCTTAAAGACCCTCTCCGCGCCGGCGAGCGCCATGATAATACTGTTGAACTGCATACTGACCTGGTTGATCGGCATACTGAAGCTCTTATTCAGAGTAAGGAAGCTGGCCAGCGCGCCGACCGTGAACCCTGCGTAGGTGTTGAGCGCCAGAATAGCGCCGACGATCGCCGCGACGACATAGTTCGCGTTGCCCATCTGCGCGTTGACGGGGCCGATCATGTTAGCGAAAGCGTTCGCCTTGTACGCGCTCTTAAAGAGTTCCTCGTTGAGCTCGTCGAATGTCCTGACGCACTCCTCTTCGTGGCAGAAGACCTTGACGACCTTCTGGCCGGTCATCGTCTCCTCGATGAAACCGTTCAGTTTACCGATATTGCGCTGCTGCGCGACGAAGTTCTTGCCCGAATTCTGCGTCACCTTCATTGTTAAGAACAGCATGAGCACCACCATCACCAGAGTCACCAGCGTCAGCGGGATACTGAGGATGAGCATCATGCTGAGTATACTGATGATCGTGATCGCGCTGTTGAACATCTGCGGCACGCTCTGACTGATCATCTGGCGGAGCGTGTCGATGTCATTCGTGTAGACGGACATGATATCCCCGCGGGAATGCGTGTCAAAATACTGAATGGGAAGGCTCTCCATATGATCAAAGAGGTCCTCCCTGAGCCGCTTTAAAGTGCCCTGGTTCACGTGCACCATCGTGACCTGCTGTGTAAAAGCAGCCGCGATACCGATGGCATAGAATAACACCACTCTGGACATCGCCCCTAAGAGAGGCGCGTAATCGGGATCCGGCTGCCCGATCATCGGAGTGATATATGTGTCGATCAGCGTCCTCGTGAACATGGTCCCCTGGATATTGGCAAATACGGAGAGCACGATGCACATCAGAACAAGGATCATCTGCACGCCGTAGTACTTGAAGACATAGCTCATGATCCTCTTAAACAGGAGTCCGGGATTCTCCACTTTCGGGCGCGGCCTTCCGGCCATCCGTCTGCCGCCGCCTCCTCCGCCCTTAAATTCCCTGGTCTTTTCTTCTTCCGCCATTCTCTTACCCTCCAAGCATTTCGCACACCCGAAAAGGGAGCCTCATATTGCTGAGCTTCAATAATAATGCGTGCGATGTTCCGCGAACACTATTTTTTGTCAAAGTCCGCGTCGCCGCCTGCTCCTACCTGGGACTCATACACTTCCCTGTAAATATCGTTGTTCTCAAGAAGTTCCTCGTGAGTGCCGAACCCATTCACTCTTCCGTCGTCCATGACGATGATCCTGTCGCAGTCCCTGACGCTGGAGATCCTCTGCGCGATGATCAGTTTCGTCGTTCCCGGGATCTCCTCCCGGAATGCCTTGCGGATCTTAGCGTCCGTCGCGGTATCCACCGCGCTGGTGCTGTCGTCGAGGATCAGGATCCTGGGCTTTTTGAGCAGCGCCCTCGCAATACAGAGCCTCTGCTTCTGGCCGCCGGAGACATTGGTCCCGCCCTGCTCGATCCAGGTGTTGTAACCCTCCGGCATTTTCTCGATGAATTCGTCTGCGCATGCCATCCGGCAGGCTCTCTTACACTCTTCTTCCGTGGCGTCCTTGTCTCCCCAGCGCAGGTTGTCCAGGATGGTCCCGCTGAACAGGACATTCTTCTGCAGGACGACCGAGACCTGGTTCCTCAGGACTTCCAGGTCGTAGTCACGCACGTCAATACCGCCGACAAGAACGCGCCCCTGCGTCACGTCATAAAGGCGGCTGATGAGGTTCACCAGCGAGGATTTGGCGCTGCCCGTGCCGCCGATAATGCCAATGCTCTCTCCGGACCGGATGGATAAGCTTATATCCTTGAGGACCGGATCGCCGGTACCGGGGCGGTAGGAGAAGTCAACATCTTCGAACACGATGCTTCCGTCCGGGACTTCCATGACAGGATTTTCGGGATTGGTCAGGTCGCTCCGCTCGTTGATGACTTCCGCGATACGCTTCGCGCTTGCCTCTGACATCGTCAGCATGACAAAGACCATGGAGAGCATCATCAGGCTCATGAGGATGTTCATACAGTAAGCCAGAAGGCTCATGAGCTCGCCGGTCCCCAGTTCCTTAGAGATGATCATATGGGCTCCGAACCAGCTGATTAATAGGATGCAGGCGTAGACCACCGACATCATGACCGGCATGACGCCGGCAATATTCATTTCCGCCTTGATGAACATCTCGTAGATGTTCTCCGCAGCCGTGTGAAAGCGGTCCTTCTCGTAGTCTTCCCGCACATACGCCTTGACGACGCGGATCGCCGATACGTTCTCCTGGACGCTCGCGTTGAGGTCGTCGTATCTTCTGAAGACCTGCTGGAAATACTTGGTGGCCCTGCGCATCACAAAGGAGATGACAATCGCGAGAAAGATCACGGCGATGAGATAAATGCTCGCCAGTCTCGGACTGATGATAAAGGACATTGCCATTGCGATGATCATGGAAAAAGGCGCGCGCATGGCCATCCGCAGGAGCATCTGGTACGCGTTCTGGATATTGGTCACATCCGTCGTCAGTCTTGTGACAAGGCTGGAGGATGAGAACTTGTCGATGCTCGCGAAAGAGAAAGTCTGGATATTGTCATACATGGCCTTTCTGAGGTTCTTAGCGAAACCGGTCGCCGCCTTAGCTCCGAACACTCCGCCGAGAATACCGAATAAAAGGCCCAAAAGGGCGACGAACACCATGAACGCCCCGGTCTTTATGATGTAGCTCATATCCGACCCGCCGATCCCGATGTCTACGATCCTTCCCATGAGAACGGGAATGATCATCTCGCAGACCACCTCCCCGATCATAAAGAGAGGCGTAAGAACAGAAGGCAGTTTATACTCTTTAACTTGTGAAAGAAGTGTCTTGAACATAGCGGTTCCTCGCGAAATGAAATTGCGGTCCGGCAGCCCGGATCAATGTTCGAAAAAAGTGGACAAGGAGTCCCTGCACTACTCGATCGATTTGAGCGACTCGATCATATCGATCTTCCTGATCGTAAAATATGAAAACAAATTGACTGACAGTGAGAAAAGACAGGTGAGTATTGCTGAGATGATATAACTTCGCGGATGGACGCTCCTTCCGAACATAAGGTAATCGACCTCGATCGTGGTGATCAGCCATCCGTGGAGCCACTTTCCCATATAAAGTCCCAGGCCGGCGCCGATCAGGGTCAAAAAACCGTTCTCCCTGTAGACATAAGAAGACGTCTCGCCGTCATAAAAGCCGAGGACCTTAAGCGTCGCCAGTTCCCGTATCCTCTCCGTGACATTGATGTTGGTCAGGTTGAACAGAACTAAAAAGGCCAGCACCGCAGCTGCTGCTATGACGATCACGATGATCGCGTTGATGCTCCTGACACTGCCCTCGAAACGGGTCCTCATCTGGTCGATCCGGCTGTAGGAAATGACGCCGTCCATCGAGAGGAGCCCGGCGGCGGCCTTTTCTTCATCTGCGCCTTCCGTAAGGCGGATCAGTATCGTATTGTACTGCGGCCAATCTCCCATAATGCCTTTCCAGCAGCTTCTGGTCATATAGACATAGTGGTTGACGTAATTCTCCGTGATGTCTGAGACAACAGCGGAATATTCCTCCTCGTCCGCGTCTGTGAGCGTCACCCGGTCCCCGACATTGACATGAAGGAGTTCAGCCATTTTCTCATCGATCACGATCCCGTCCGGATCCATGTTCAAGGGAGCAGTGAACAGGTCCTTGTACTCCGGCGCAATGCCTCCGCCGTGTTCTCTGTGCCGCAGCCGAATGAACCCGTCAAGGCTTTTCAGGTCATCGATACAGGTCACGACGACATTTTCTGCCTTTCCGTCCACGGTCTCAAGTCCGAGACGGCTCTGGAAACACTCCAGAGAGCCTTCCAGCCCTTCCATCCTTGCGAGTTCTTCCCGCAGCCTCACCTTATCAGCAACACCGATCTCATCCGAAAAACTGACCGCGGCGTCATAACAGGTGATTTCATCGAACTGCCACGCCAGAATATCGAAGATCGAATCCCTGAGTCCCAGCCCAGTTACGACCAGAGCCGTGCACCCACCGATCCCGGCGACCGTCATCCAGAACCGCCTTTTGTATCGGAACAGGTTCCGGACGCTTACCTTCTGCAGAAAAGAGAGCCTCTTCCAGATCGCGGGGATCCGCTCGAGCAGCACTCTTTTGCCGGGTCTTGGAGCCCTGGGCCGCATCAGGGAAGCAGCAGAAGCGCTCATTGTTGACCGGCTTGCGGCCGCGGCCGAACCTGCAGTGGCGAGGACCGCAAAGCCCACGGAATAGGCGAGGACCCGCGCGGAAACAAGGAGCCGCATCGGAGGCAGGATATATTCCAGACCCCACTCGTAGTAAATGATGCTCGGGATCGTCAGGATCCCGAACGCCCAGCCGATGAGACCGCCTCCCAGACTGGCCGCCAGCGCGTAACCGATGTATTTGATCCCGATATCCGCGGCAGTAAAACCAAGCGCCTTCATGCCGCCGATCTCCGTTCTGTGCTCCTCCACCATCCTGGTCATCGTGGTGAGGGAACTGAGCGCCGCGACAAGAAAAAAGATCATCGGAAAGACATCCGCCAGATTGCTCATGCGTTCCGCGTCCATCGCGAATTCCTCGTAGCTCTCCAGCGTGTTCCTGCCCAGTATATACCATTTGCCGCCTTCGATCTGCACGGCTTCCAGCCCCATGCTCAGGATCTGCGCGAACATGTCCGTGATCGTCGCGTCCCGGATCAGCTCTTCATGGCGCTCCGCTGCTCTCTCCCTGCCGGGTTCTTCCAGCGCATCGCTGAGGAGCTCGGTCCTGTCCTCATAATCGCTGTCCCCATAGCAGTCCAAAGGGTCCAGCTCGTCCGCCGTCAGATAGATCGCGGAGTAATACGGCTGCGTGAACGCTTCCTCCGGAATCGAGATCCATGCTGTCACAGTCCCGCTGCCGATGCGCGATGCTCCTCTGGTCCTCGTGATATACATGGGGCTCTTCGCGGCGCCGACAACTACGAAGGAGTGCTCCTTCAGCACACTGCTTTCCGTCGTCGTTTTATCCGCGTCTTTCGTATCGATCGTGATCGTATCTCCGATCCCGATCCCGAGCTTATCCAGAAAGAACTGTTCCGTGACGCATTCGCCGCTGTTCTCCGGCAGTCTTCCGTCGGTGAGTCTCAACCGGTTGATCATGACCGGAAGTGAGAATACAGTGACCGTCTCTTCCTCCACCAGCGCGTCAAAAGACTTGCTGCCCTCCGCGTCGGAAATGACCGGAAGGCCGGAGGCGCCTCTCCATTCTCTCAAAGTTTCCAGATCTTTGTCAGTCAGTCCCAATGTGGAGACGATCCGCAGGTCCATAAGGTTCTGCTCGTCGTAATACACATCAAGCGAGTGCTTCATGTCCGGCGCCGTCATGCGCAGCCCGGCCAGAAACCCTACCGCAAGAAAGTTCATTATCAGGAGGGAGAAGAACTTCTTCTTCGTGTGAAGGATCTCCCTGACCGCATCTGTCAAAAGCCGGTTCCGTGTGCGCATCCAACATCACTTTCCGATCACCATTCGATCTGCTCGACCGGTACAGGGTCCTCGTTGATCTCGAGCCTGTCCACCTTCCCGTTCCGAATGTGGATCACTTTGTCAGCCATTGGTGTCAGTGCCAGATTGTGCGTGATGACAATGACGGTCATTCCCTTCTCCCTGCAGGTCTTCTGCAGAAGTGCCAGGATCTGTTTGCCCGTCACATAGTCAAGAGCTCCTGTCGGCTCATCACACAGCAGGAGTTTGGGGTTTTTAGCGAGAGCGCGCGCGATCGCCACGCGCTGCTGCTCGCCGCCGGACAGCTGGGACGGGAAATTGTTCATCCTGTCCCCCAGTCCGACCTCTTTCATTGTTTCTTCCGCATCAAGCGGGTTCTTACAGATCTGTGAGGCAAGCTCAACATTCTCGAGCGCAGTGAGGTTCTGCACCAGATTGTAGAACTGGAAGACAAATCCGATATCGTAGCGCCTGTATTCCGTCAGCTGTCTGGAAGAGCTCTTACTGACATCTCTTCCATCCACAACGATCCTGCCCGATGTGCACTGGTCCATGCCGCCGAGCATATTGAGGATCGTCGTCTTTCCGGCCCCGCTGGGACCGACGATCACCGTAAACTCTCCCTTATCAATGGTGAAATCAGCGCCGTTCACTGCCTTGATCTCCACCTCACCCATACGGTAGATCTTCGTGACATTTTCAAACAGAATAAAGGGATCACTCATAACTTGCGAACATACCTCTCAGGATTGCGTGTTACTGTCCGTCCGCAGCATCTGCGCTTACGTTGTTGTCACTGCTTGCGCTGAAGTCACCGCTTCCGGAATCGTCTCCGCCGCCGGAGTTGTCTCCGCCGCCGGTGTTATCTCCGCCGCCGGTGTTATCTCCGCCGCCGGAGTTGTCTCCGCCGCCTGTGTTGTCTCCACCGCCGGTATTGTCTCCGCCGCCGGTATTGTCTCCGCCTCCGGTGTTGTCTCCGCCGCCGGTGTTGTCTCCGCCGCCGGTATTGTCTCCGCCGCCGGTGTTATCTCCGCCGCCGGGATTGTTCCCGCCGCCGCTGTTATCTCCGCCGCCGGGATTGTTCCCGCCTTCGGGGAATTCCTCGCCGCCGCTGTTATCTCCGCCGCCGATGTTATCTCCCTGTCCGCCGTTATCATTGTCCGGTTCCACAAATACAGGCGGCTCTTCGATAAAGAACTGCTCTTCTTTGGTCGTTTCTTTCTTCTCGGTGGCCGCTTCCGTATTGGAATCATCATGATGGCCGTGGTAGTCGTCGTCATCATCTCTTTCCTGGTCCTTGAGAGCCCTCTTCTCTTTGGCGCGGTCGTAGTCCTTGAATTCGACCGCCTCGAGGTCTTCATGGATCAGGTTCATAAAGCTGTTCCAGATCCTTCCCGGCCAAGCCGCTCCCTGAAGTCCCCGGACGCTTTCCGGCGTATCACAGCCAACCCAGACTGCCGTCGTGTAATAGTGCGTGAAGCCGCAGAACCATCCGTCCTTGGCATCGTCCGTCGTTCCCGTCTTGCCTGCGCAGGGCATTCCGTTCCTGAGTCCCAGGCCGCGCCCGGTGCCCCAGTCTTCTTCCATAACGCCCTGCAGAACGCTCACCATCTCTCTGGCCGCGTTCTTATCATAGATCTTGGAGGACACTCCGTCATAGGAATAGATCGTTGAGCCCTTATAATCAAGGATCTTCGTGATGCAGGTGGGGATCCTGTATTTTCCGTCGTTCTGCAGTGTGCTGTAACCTGCGGCCATCTCGACCGGTTCGACGCCGTAGGTGAATCCGCCCAGGCTCGTCGCGAGCGTATAATCGGAATCCACGATCTGCGAAAAATGCATTCCCTTAAGTTTGGAAAGGCCGTATCTCGGCGTTACATCCTCATAGACCTGCCAGGCGACAGTATTGAGAGATCTCTGGACCGCCTCGCTCAGCTCCATTTCACCGTAATAGCCTCCGCCCGCGTTCTTCGGTCCGTCTTCGATCTCCTGGTCCTCGACCAGAGTCCCGGGATAGTATTCCCTCTCAAATGCCGGCGTATACACCACGAGCGGTTTAATGGAACTGCCGGGCTGCCTGTGGCTCTGGAACGCGCGGTTCAGCGTGAGCGCGGAGTCTATGTCCTGCGAGCGCCCGCCGACCATTGCCACGACCTGTCCGGTACTGTTGTCTATGCAGACAGCCGCGCCCTGCATTTTGTACTTGCCGTCATCCGCCGTGTCCGTGAAGGAAGACAGCTCTTCATCCACGCACTCCTGCAGTTCATCCTGCTTCTCCATATCGAACGAAGTGTAGATCTTATAACCGCCCTTGAAGAGTTTGGCAAGGCAGGCGTCGTAAAGATCGTTGTAGATATTATCATAGGAAGCCCGCTCCTGGTCTGACGCGAAGTCATACCGGAGTGAGAAATCAGGGTCCTCGATCTGCATCAGGACCTCGGTAGCGCACTTATAGGTATAAGTGAGCACATATGTGTTCTCATTCAGGTCTGATTTCCTGTTCCCGCTCAGATCCAGGACAATGCTCTCCTTGACAGCCTGGTCATACTCAGCCTGGGAGATCACACCGTCGCTGAGCATATTGGACAGGATCAGGTTCCTTCTCTGCACGGTATGCTCCGGATAGACAAGCGGATCGTAATAGGTCGGGCTGTTCGGTATCGCGCACAGGTATGCCACCTGTGACAGATCCAGTTTATCAGGCGTTTTGTTGAAATATCCTTCCGAAGCGGACGCGATCCCGTAATAGCCGTTCATGAAGTAGATATTGTTGAGATAAAACTCAAGGATCTGGTCCTTGTTGTATTTCTTCTCCATGTCCCAGGCGATGAAGATCTCCTCGATCTTCCTCTCCCAGGTACGCCCGTTATTCAGGAAGATCCCTCTTGCGAGCTGCATCGTGATCGTGCTTCCGCCCTGCGTGATCTGTCTTCGCAGGACAAGCTCTTTTGCCGCGCGCACGATCGCCTTGTAATCGACGCCGTTATGCTTGTAATAGCTCTTGTCCTCAATGCTGACGATCGCCTGCTTGAACAGTTCGGGGATCTGGGAATAAGTCAGGTAATTCGAATCCTTATCAGGCAGAGTCTCCGAAATAAGTGTGCCTTCGGAGTCATAGATCTCTCCTGTCTGGGAAGGGACGAAAGTCTCCTTCGTAGACTCAGAGACGAAGCTGTCCGCTTCATCCTTCATCGCTTTGACCCTGTCATAGTAACCGCCAAAATAGAAAATGCAAAGTGCGGCCAGCATCCCTGTAAGGAACAGCAGTATAAGCACTTTTAATATTAACAGGATGGGATTCGTTCTCCTCTTTTTCCTTCGTCCATTCTTAGCCATCACTTCCTCCGGGAACTATCGTCCTCTTTTTTGGGTATCCTGCCGTAGAGTTTTGCAAGCTGATAAATACTTCTGCTGAGATCCGCTGATAAGAACCTTGGCTCCAGCCTCCACTGCCAGTTCTCCCCGAGTGTGCCGGGGTGGTTGATCCTCGCTTCTTTTCCTTTTACCAGATAGTCCTGCAGCGGAATGATGCACAGATCCGCCACGGAGCGGTAAGCTTCCCGGATCATATCCCACACGAATGTACCGTAATCCGTATTCTCCGAGTGGATGTATCTCCTCGCGAGATCCCTGTCATGGTCGCTGATCTCCTCGATCCACGCCCTCGTCGTCGTATTGTCGTGTGTTCCGGTATAAACGACGCAGTTCCTGATATGGTTGTAGGGCAGATAATAGCTGTATTCCGTCCAGTCAAAAGCGTACTGAAGGACTTTCATTCCGGGATACCCGGTGTCCTCAAGGAGCTTCTCCGTGACAGGTGTGAGCGTCCCGAGGTCCTCCGCGATGATCGGCACATCTCCGAGCTGCTCCTTAAGGGCCTTGAAAAAGTCCATGCCCGGTCCCTTCATGATCTTCCCGTTCTCGGCCGTCTCTTCACCGGCGGGCACCGCGTAATACTCCGCGAAGCCGTTGAAATGGTCGATGCGCAGCACGTCATAGAACTCCATATTGCGCTTGATCCGGTTGATCCACCATTTATAACCGCTCTTTTTGAGTGCCTTCCAGTCATAGAGAGGATTGCCCCAGAGCTGCCCGGTCTTTGAGAAAGCATCAGGCGCGCAGCCCGCGACATGAGTGGGATCTCCGTGCTTGTCAAAACAGAAGATCTCTTTGTGCGCCCACGAAGCGGCGCTGTCCATCGCGACATAGAAAGGGATATCCCCGATGATGCTGATGCCCTTCTCTGTGGCATAGGTATGGAGCTTCTCCCAGTGTCTCTCGAACTCGTACTGCTGGAAGAAATAGAATCCCATTTCGTCCGCCAGTTCCGCCTCCGCCTTTTTCAGGGCGGCGGGCACGCGGAGCCTGAGGTCTTCCTCCCAGTTCTGCCAGCTCTTTCCCCCTTCTCTCTGTTTGATCGACATGAAAAGCGCGTAGTCCCTGAGCCAGTACGCCTCTTTTTCAAGAAATGCCTTATATTCTCCTGCCTGCTTCGCCGCGCCGTTCTGCAGCCTGCCGTCCATGCTCTCCTTAAATCGCCCGTAAGCTTTTCTCAGAAGAGGATAGCGGTTCTCATACATCGCGCCGTAATCTACCTTTTCCCGATCCGAACCGAACCATACCGATTCGCATTCCTCCCATGTGAGCAGCCCGTCGCCGATCAGCTGTTCGAGATCGATAAAATAGGGATTGCCCGCAAAAGAAGAGACGGACTGATAGGGGCTGTCTCCGAAGCCTGTCTGGCAGAAGGGAAGGACCTGCCACATGCTCTGTCCGGATTCCTTCAAAAAGTCGATGAAAGCATACGCTTCCCTGTCAAAGCACCCGATCCCGAAGCGGGAGGGCAGTGAAAATACCGGCATCAGAATACCGCACTGTCTTTTCATATGATCAAATATCCTTTCTAACGCGTCATGCCCGCCGCAGGAACGCGGCGGGATCATCTTTGCTGTAAAGCGGAAGGAGGATTACCCTTGACGAATAATCCTCCACCGTATTAAGCATCCTATTCGAATCTTATTCCGGAATAAACAGATTAATAGTTGTCAGCGTGAATTTCAAAATAAGCCTGCGGGTGATCGCATACAGGACATACATCGGGAGCGCTCGGGCCGACTACGATATGGCCGCAGTTGCCGCATTCCCAGACGCGGTCGCCGTCCTTGGAGAATACCAGGCCGCCCTCAATATTCTCGATCAGCTTGCGATATCTTGCTTCATGCTCTTTCTCGATCGCGGCTACCATCTCAAAGAGGTTCGCGATCTCCGTAAATCCTTCCTCCCTTGCCGTCTTGGCAAATCCGGGATACATTTCCTGCCATTCGTGCTGCTCGCCGTCCGCGGCGATCTCAAGATTATCTCTTGTGTCATGTACGCCCTCAAGGATCTTGTACCAGATCTTGGCATGCTCTCTCTCGTTCGCCGCAGTCTGCTCGAAGATCTTGGCGATCTGGACATATCCGTCCTTTTTCGCCTTGGACGCGAAATAAGTATATTTGTTGCGCGCCTGGGACTCGCCTGCGAACGCTTCCATCAGGTTGTCAAAAGTCTTCGTACCGATAAGATTCTTGCCGAGTTTTGCATAAATATCCGACATATTCGTACCTCCATAAACCAAAACAAACACAACTCGTCCGATACCGGACTTGCTAATAGTTTAGCACAATTTATGCTGTGTAAACAGCGGTTTTGTCAAATACGATATCAAAATCCGGCGCGGATCATTACTTCGTCCTCCAGAGCCTTGCCAGCATGCAGCCCGCGACCGCTCCGATCAGGCATCCGATCGTGTTGTTCACGATGTCATCCACCTGAAAACATCCGAGTCCCCACCGGAGCTGCGCGTATTCCGTGGCGCAGCTGCACAGAAATCCGGCCAGAGTACAGGCGGTCACGCTGTACCGCATAGGTTTAAAAATGAAGGGCAGCAGGTACCCCATCGGGATATAGAGAAGGATATTGAGGAACACCTCCCTTGCATAGGTATAGCTGCTGATATGTATGTGCGACAGCGTCTCCTCAAGTCCTTCGGGCAGGAGTCTGAGGGTATCCCACAGGCTGAGATCCAGATCGAACGCCTGCCGGTAGTTGAAAAACGCCGGCGCCTCGCCAAAATACCCCGGGCTCCTGTTCAGGATCGTAAAACTCAGATTCCCGAGAATATAGACCGCGAATACGATCAGGGCCGTCCCCCTCACGAGCGGCTTCCACCTCAGAATGCACAGAAGGACCGGAAGCATCACGACCGTTGAAAGAACGATCATGAATATGGCCCTGTCCTCCTCATTGAACAGGACGTCGGCAAAATAGCCCAATTTTAAGATCAGTTCAGAAAACATAGATATCATCCTTATGCTGTTTTTTAATGCTGTATTTTTGATCACGTTTTGCTTGCCAGGACATGTCCTCTTTCCTGACAGACAATGTTTTACATGAAAAATGCCTGTAAGTCAAACCGGCTTACAGGCAAAATCATAACGATTATCTTACATTTTTCTGAATTTTTATTTGATCATCGAGTGCCATTCCTGAAGCGACCTGATCTCGCTGTCGCCGTGCTTTATGACATAGCGGATCCCCTCTGCCGCCGCGCGCGCGGCGTCGATCGTCGTGATGTAAGGGACGCGCGCCTTGATGGCGTTCTTTCTCAGATAGCTGTCGTCGTGGATGCTGTCCTTGCCGACAGGGGAATTGATGATCAGGTTGACCTTTCCGTTCGTGATGAGGTCGATGATATTGGGTCTTCCCTCGTAGAGCTTCTTTACGCGCTCCGCGGGGATCCCTGCCGCCTGGATCAGGTCGCAGGTGCCGCCCGTCGCGAGGATCTTGAAACCGCACTCATGGAAGATCTCAGCAACTTCGGCGACTTCGGGCTTGTCTTTCTTGTTCACGGAGATCAGGACAGTGCCGCTCGTAGGAAGAGTCGCGTTCGCACCTTCCTGCGCTTTGAAATAAGCTTCACCTGTCTTGTCGGCGATTCCGAGCACTTCTCCCGTGGAGCGCATCTCGGGTCCGAGGACGGGGTCGACTTCCTGGAACATATTGAACGGGAAGACGGCCTCTTTGACGCCATAGTAAGGGATCGTTCTCTCGCCGAGCGAAGCGACGGGAGAAGGCCTTCCCGTGAGCTCGGAAGTAATGATATCGGTCGCGATGGGAACCATGCGGATCCCGCATACCTTGGACACGAGCGGAACTGTGCGGGAAGCTCTGGGATTGGCCTCCAGCACGTACACCTTTCCGTTCTCGATCGCATACTGCATGTTCATCAGACCGACGACATTCATCTCTTCAGCGATCCTGCGCGTGTATTCCTTGATCGTCTCCAGATTGTCCTTCTGGATATGTTTGGAAGGAATGATGCAGGCGGAATCTCCGGAGTGGATGCCCGCGAGCTCAATGTGTTCCATAACTGCGGGCACATAGGCATGCTTGCCGTCGCTGATCGCGTCCGCTTCACACTCCATCGCGTGGTTGAGGAAACGGTCGATGAGGATCGGCCTGTCAGGTGTGACACCGACTGCCGCGAGCATATAGTCCTTCATGGAATCGTCGTCATAGACTACTTCCATACCACGTCCGCCCAGGACATAGGAGGGACGGACCATGACGGGATAGCCGATCCCGTTCGCGATCCTGATCGCTTCCTCGACTGTGGTCGCCATACCTGATTCAGGCATGGGAATGCCGAGCTTGTCCATAGTGGCGCGGAAGTGGTCGCGGTCCTCCGCGAGATCGATGACTTCCGGCTGCGTTCCGAGGATCCTGACGCCGTTGGCCTTGAGGTCCGCCGCGAGATTCAGGGGCGTCTGGCCGCCGAACTGCGCGATGACGCCGAAAGGTTTCTCCTTGTAGTAAATAGCGAGCACGTCTTCCAGCGTGAGCGGTTCAAAATACAGTTTGTCGGATGTATCGTAGTCCGTGGAGACGGTCTCCGGATTGCAGTTGACGATGATCGTCTCAAATCCGAGTTCTCTGAGCGACTTCGCCGCATGTACGCAGCAGTAGTCGAACTCTATGCCCTGTCCGATCCTGTTGGGGCCGCCGCCGAGGATCATGATCTTCGGGCGCTCAGTCTCGACGGGATCGTTGTCAGGCGCATTATAGGTGGAATAGTAATATGAACTGTCCTCAGTGCCGCTGACGTGGACAGCGTCCCAGTTCTCGACGACGCCGAGCTCTTCGCGCATATGACGGATCTCGCTCTCCGGGATCCCGAGGATCTCACTCAGGTACTTGTCGGAGAAGCCGTCCTTCTTGGCCTGTGTCAGAGCCTCTGCAGTGAGCGGGCCGCGCATCAGCGCCTCCTCCTCTTCCACGAGTTCCTTCATCTGATTGACGAAATAGTGCTTGACGCCGGTCAGCTCAAAGATCTCGTCCGCGGTCGCGCCTTTGCGGAGCGCCTCATACATGATGAAATAGCGCTCGCTGTTGGGAATGACAAGGAGTTTTAAGAGTTTCTCTTTGCTGAGTTCGTTATAGTTCTTTACAAAGCCGAGGCCGTAGCGGTCTTTTTCCAGGGAGCGGATCGCTTTCTGGAAAGCTTCTTTGTAGTTCTTGCCGATGCTCATGACTTCGCCCACCGCCCGCATCTGCGTGCCGAGGTGGTCATTGACGCCCTTGAACTTTTCAAACGCCCAGCGGGCAAATTTGACGACGACGTAATCGCCGTCGGGCACATATTTGTCGAGCGTTCCGTACTTTCCGCAGGGCAGTTCCTTAAGAGTGAGCCCGGTGGCGAGCTTGGCTGATACCAGCGCGATCGGGAAACCGGTCGCTTTGGAGGCAAGTGCGGAGGAGCGGGACGTGCGCGGGTTGATCTCAATGACCACGACGCGGTCCGTCTTGGGATCGTGCGCGAACTGCACGTTCGTTCCACCGATGACGCCGATGTGCTCCACGATCTTATAAGACTGCTCCTGGAGTTTCTTCTGCAGATCCTCGCTGATCGTGAGCATGGGGGCCGTGCAGAAAGAGTCACCGGTGTGGACGCCTACGGGATCCACGTTCTCGATGAAGCAGACGGTGATCATGTTGTTGTCCTTGTCGCGGACCACTTCGAGCTCAAGCTCTTCCCAGCCCAGGATCGACTCTTCTACGAGGACCTGGTGGATGAGACTCGCCTGCAGGCCGCGAGAGCATACGGTCCTGAGTTCTTCTTTATTATATACAAGACCGCCGCCGGTACCGCCCATCGTGTAAGCGGGACGAAGGACGACAGGATAACCGAGCCGGTCCGCGATCGCCAGTGCCTCGTCAACGGAGTACGCGACTTCGCTGCGCGCCATCTCGATGCCGAGTTTGTTCATGGTCTCCTTGAATTCCACCCGGTCTTCGCCGCGGTCGATGGCATCGACCTGCACGCCGATGACTTTCACGCCGTATTTGTCGAGTATTCCATTTTTATAGAGCTCGGAGCAGAGGTTGAGGCCGGACTGGCCGCCGAGATTGGGCAGAAGAGCATCAGGACGCTCTTTTGCAATGATCTGCTCCATGCGTCTGACGTTAAGGGGTTCGATATAAGTGATGTCGGCCATCTCGGGGTCTGTCATGATCGTCGCGGGGTTGGAATTGACAAGGACGATCTCATAGCCGAGACTGCGCAGAGCCTTGCATGCCTGTGTTCCCGAGTAGTCGAACTCACATGCCTGGCCTATAACGATGGGACCGGAACCGATGATCAGAATCTTATGAATATCTGTACGCTTTGCCATAAGTCCTCTCTTTCTTTCGTTTTTGCTAACCTTAACCTTATAAATTGTAATGGAATGCTGTTTAAATTTCCATATTTTATTTTCTTAATATTTTTAAAAATATTTTCCATTTATTATATTATTCTCACAATATTATTTACAAAATTGTAACATTATAGTAAAATATAAGAACAACCAGTATAAAAGACCGGAATGGTGTCATAACGATCATTTGTCACAGTCATCTCACTGATCATGTATTCGGGAGTTGCGAAGATGAATACGCAGTATAGAACAACGAGCCTTTTGCGGGCGATCCTGTTCTTTTTTATTTTATTTATGACAGCCGGACGCAGCGTGCAGGCCGCCTGCGAGGACCATGAAAGGCGGAATGCCGGGACCGATCTGAGCGACACCCGGCATGGACGTCACGGACAGGAGGATGAGCTCCTCCGGATAGATATTGCCGTAAGCTGCGAATGGGACGACGAAGAGGACAGGGACGGGATCAGGCCTGAAAAAGTAACGGTAACACTGTATGCGAACGGCCTGGAGACCGGAAAAAGCATCACGCTCGATGAAGAGAACGGATGGAGCGGCTGTTTTGAGGACATGGACGCCTCCCGGAACGGAGAGGCGCTCTCCTACTCTGTCATAGAGGAAAGAGTGGAGGGGTACACCGGAACGATCGCGGGATCCGGCATTGACGGATACAGGATCATCAATATTCACGAGCCTCTTCCTGCCGGAAGGATCGGGCAGAATGTGATCACCCCTGACCTGAGAGTATCCGCTAAGAAAGGAGTCGTCGTTGAGACCGTCGTCACGAGCAAGGTCTCCAGATCCGCTCCCGCCAGAACGAGCACTACAACAAAGAGATCCGTATCAGCCAAGACAGCGGACACCTCGAAGCCTGCTATGTGGGAGATCCTGATCCTGATCTCCTGTGCGGGATTGTACGCGTGGATGCGGGCCGAACAGCGCAAAGAACAGACGGGCAGCCAAACTTTAGACAAAAGCCAAAGCATGACTTGAAACAAAAGCTGCCGCACCGGAAATGATTTCCGGTGCGGCAGTTTTTTTATTCAGTGATTTGCACTGTTTATTCTTACAAGAGCCCTGTAGAGCTTGGCTTCGGCGTTCAATCTGGCCATCTCGTCCAGATTGCTCTCGGCAAGCCTTTCTTCCGCCCTTCTCTTGGCGTCCTTTGCTCTCTCAAGGTCGATGTCTTCTCCCCACTCCCAAGTCGTCGGGATCACACGGCAAAGATTGTTCATCATCGTGAGCATGCCGCCGATACAGGCCGCTCTGCGCTCCGTGCCGTCTTCCATGGTCACTGTGGCAGTTCCCATACCGATCGCCGTCACATAATTCATGTGCCTTGCGAGAATAGCGAGGTCACCGTGGATGGTGCGCAGTTTGATCCGCTGCACCTCTCCGTCATATATGGGACCGTCCATTGTGACGATCTGTAACCGGAAGGTCGCCATGGCATCTTCCTCCCTTCCTCTTCCGTTTGGTTATTTCTGGGCCTTCTCAAAGACGTCGTCGATCGTGCCCGCGAACAGGAAAGCGCTCTCCGGAAGATCGTCGCACTCACCGTCGAGGATCATGCGGAATCCGCGGAGGGTCTCTTTGAGCGGGACATATTTGCCGGGCATACCGGTAAACTGTTCCGCGACAGAGAAGCTCTGGGACAGGAAGTTCTGGATCTTTCTGGCCCTGTAAACGCTGAGCTTATCCTGATCGGAAAGTTCATCCATACCCATGATGGCGATGATATCCTGCAGTTCTTTGTATCGCTGAAGGACCTGCTGCACGCGCCTCGCGATATCGTAATGCTCCTGGCCGACGACCTCGGGAGAGAGGATACGGCTGGTGGAATCCAGGGGATCCACCGCAGGGTAAATACCCTGGGAAGCAATATCACGTGAAAGGACCGTTGTAGCATCCAGATGGGTGAATGTCGTAGCGGGCGCGGGGTCCGTAAGGTCGTCCGCAGGGACGTAAACAGCCTGAACGGATGTGATGGAGCCGCGCTTTGTGGATGTGATCCTCTCCTGCAGGGCACCCATTTCCGTCGCCAGCGTAGGCTGGTAACCTACTGCCGAAGGCATACGTCCGAGCAGCGCCGAAACTTCCGAGCCGGCCTGCGTGAAACGGAAGATATTGTCGATGAACAGCAGCACGTCCTGATTCTTGACATCGCGGTAGTACTCCGCCATGGTAAGTCCCGACAGACCGACTCTCATTCTCGCTCCCGGAGGCTCATTCATCTGGCCGTATACAAGGGCTGTCTTGTCAAGAACGCCGCTCTCTTTCATTTCTCCGTAAAGGTCGTTTCCTTCACGTGTTCTCTCTCCGACACCGGTGAAGACCGAAATACCGCCGTGCGCTTTCGCGACGTTGTTGATCAGTTCCATGATCAGAACGGTCTTTCCTACACCTGCGCCGCCGAACAGTCCGATCTTTCCTCCCTTTGCGTAAGGGCAGATCAGGTCGACGACTTTAATGCCGGTCTCAAAGATCTCAGTTGCCGGTGTCTGTTCTTCAAAAGTAGGGGCGGGACGATGGATCGGCCAGCGCTCTTTGACTTCCGGGGCAGGCAGATTGTCTACCGGCTCGCCGAGCAGATTGAAGATACGTCCAAGGCACTCGTCTCCTACAGGTACCGTAATAGGGCCGCCCAGATCCACCGCATCCGTTCCGCGGACCAATCCGTCAGTAGAACTCATGGCGACACAGCGGACCACATCATCTCCGATCTGCTGCGCGACCTCGGCGATCAGCCTGCGGTCTCCCACCATGATCTCAATGGCGTTCAGCAGATCGGGCAGTTCGCCTTCCCCGAAGCGGATGTCCAGAACCGGGCCTGTGACCTGTATGATCTTTCCCGTATGTTTCTCACTCATTTATATGTACTCCTTTAGTATCAATTTCCCTCTGCGCCGGCCACGATCTCCGTGATCTCCTGCGTGATGCTCGCCTGCCTTGCCCTGTTGTAGAACAGGCTCAGCTTTTCGATCATCTCGCCGGCGTTGTCCGTCGCCGCTTCCATCGCGGTGCGTCTCGCCGCCAGCTCACTTGCCACCGATACGTTGATGCTGGTGTACAAGAGACCCGCAAGATATTCAGGTACGATCGCGTTAAAGACAGTTTCACTGTCCGGTTCATAAAGAATCAGATCGCGCACAGGCTGTTTGCTCTCACCCTCGGTCTCCGCCTCCAGTTCAAAATCCGCCAGGGGAAGGAGCGACGAGGAGCGGGGCGTCTGTGTCATCATCGATACGAAATCCGTATAGCACAGAAGGACGTGTCCGAATTTTCCTTTGGAATAAGCGTCACAGATCAGTTTGGCAACACCGAAGCAGTCGGAAACACTGATCTTCGCGACTTCCGCATATTCTTCGGTCAAAAGCTCGACTCCGCGCTGGCGGAAATACTCTACGGACTTCTTGCCGATCGGCAGGACCATATACTCCCGTCCCTTCGTCTCGCTTTCCATGAACTTGAACAGATTGGCGTTGTATCCGCCCGCAAGTCCTCTGTCACCCGCGATCACGACATAGAGCCACTTGTTATTCTCGACCTGCTTCGTATAGGGGGACTGGAAATCGGTATTTCCCTTGGAAATATCGATGAGCGTCTCCTTCATGATCTGGAAATAGGGTTTGCTCAGATCTGCCCTTTCCTTGGCTTTACGAAGTTTGGAGGCCGCGACCAGCTGCATGGCCCTTGTGATCTGCATCGTGTTCTGAACGCTTTTGATCCGGAGTTTTACAGCTTTCATATTGGCAGCTGCCATATCATTTGCCCTCCGTTATCTGTTCTTTATAAACTCCTGTGTGTATGCAGTTAAAGCTGCCTTCAGTCCGGATTCCGCTTCCTCGCTCAGAGCGCCGGTCTCGCGGATCGTCCTCATGGCCGCTGCTCCGTCCGGATCCTCATCCAGACGCTTGAAAAGGCCTTTCTCATATTCAGCGATATCCTTGACGTTTACATCCGTAAGGATCCCTTTGACGACCGCATAAAGGATCGCGACCTGTTTCTCAACGGGAACAGGCTCCGACTTGCCCTGCTTGAGCACTTCCACGATACGCTCGCCCTGAGCCAGTCTTGCCTTGGTGTCCGCGTCGAGGTCGGAACCGAACTGCGCGAAACTCTGCAGCTCGCGGTACTGTGAATAGATCAGTTTCAATGTACCCGCAACTTTCTTCATCGCCTTGATCTGCGCGTTTCCGCCGACTCGGGAGACAGAGATACCGGGGTTGACCGCCGGCATGATACCGGAGTGGAAAAGCTCCGTCTCAAGGAAGATCTGTCCGTCCGTGATGGAGATGACATTGGTCGGGATATACGCGGAGACATCGCCTGCCTGTGTCTCAATGATAGGAAGCGCGGTAAGGGAACCGCCGCCGAGTTCATCAGAGAGCTTGGCTGCTCTCTCGAGCAGTCTTGAGTGCAGATAGAATACATCTCCGGGATACGCCTCACGTCCCGGGGGACGGCGGATCAGAAGAGACAGCGCGCGGTACGCGACCGCATGCTTGGAAAGATCATCGTAGATGATCAGGACATGCTTGCCCTTTTCCATGAAGTACTCGCCCATCGCGCATCCGGAATACGGCGCGATGTACTGGAGCGGTGAAGGCTCTGAAGCGGTGGCCGCGACGACGATGGTATAATCCATTGCCCCGCCGTCCTGCAGCTGGGATACAATACCCGTGACCGTTGAGCGCTTCTGGCCGATCGCGACATAGATGCAGATGACGTCCTTGCCCTTCTGGTTCAGGATCGTATCGGTCGCGATCGTGGTCTTGCCGGTCTGGCGGTCGCCGATGATCAGCTCACGCTGTCCTCTTCCGATCGGGATCATGGAGTCGATCGCCTTGATGCCCGTCTGAAGCGGCTCTTTTACCGGCTGTCTTTCGATGATTCCGTGCGCCCGGGTCTCCACGGGACGGAACTCGGTAGTTTCGATCGGGCCTGCTCCGTCGATCGGCTGTCCGATCGCGTTCACTACGCGGCCGATCATCGCCTCCCCGACCGGGACAGAAACAACGCGCCCTGTCCTCTTGACCGTCTGTCCTTCACTAATGCCTTTGTCCTCACCGAACAGAACCGCGGAAACACTGGTCTCCTCGAGGTTCTGCGCCATGCCAAAGGTCCCGTTCTCAAATTCGAGAAGTTCGCCCGCCATGCAGTTCACCAGGCCGCTCACCCTGGAGATACCGTCGCCGACGGTAAGGACCGTTCCGGTCTCATTCTGTATGATCGCATTCTGATAATTCTTGATCTGACTGCGGATCACCTGGGATATCTTCTCTGGTTTTAATTCCATTAGTTTATTCCTTTACAATACTGTTTCACTGACCTTTTTGCGAAGGTCGGCAAGCCTGCCCATGACGGTGCCGTCCAGCAGCTTTCCTTCGATCTCGACCCTTAGGCCGCCGAGCACGCTGCTGTCGACTTTCTGCCTGAGATGAACTGTCTTTCCGCTCATAGCCTCCAGTTTGGATCTGAGGGCGTCCGCCTGCGCCTCTGACAGCGCGACCGCGCTTGTCACCGTTGCTTCCGCGATACCGTTATCCTTATTATAGGCTGTACGGAATGTGCGGCAGCATGCGCTGAAGCCCCTCAGAAGGTTGTTCTCAAGCAGGATCATCAAGAAATTCATGAGGTACGGATGGAGCTGGTCCTTAAACGCTTCTCCGAGCAGTCCCAGTCGTTCTCTTCTGGGTATGGACGGTTCGAGGAGAAGCGTGATGTAATCGGGGTTCTCCTTAAAGATCGCCTCCACCGCCTCCATCTCATTCATGATCTCTTTCGAGAGACCTTCCTCCGCAGCAAGGTCGTACAGGCTCTGCCCGTACAGACTTGTCGCTGTCGTCATGATGCCTCTCCTACATTCCTGATGAACTCATCAATGAGCTTTTTGTGATCCGCTTCGTTGATCTCTTTCTCGACCACCTTGCCCGCAATATCCATGGCAAGGCCGCCGATCTCATCCTTCACTTCATTGATCGCTTTCTTCTTTTCCTGTGCGATATCCGCCTCAGCTTTTCTGCGGATACCGGCAGCCTGTTCCTGAGCCTGGCGTACAGTCTCTTCCGCTTTGATCGACGCCTCTTTCTGCGCGCTCTGCACGATCTGCGCCGCCTCGGTCCTGGCATTTGCCAGTCCCTCTTCGTACTGTACCTTCAGGCCGTCTGCTTCTTCCTTGGCTTCCCTGGCTTCCCTGATCTCCTTGTCCGCCAGATCTCTTCTCTTTTCGAGCACATTGTTGATCGGTTTGAAGAGGAAGCGCTTGATCAGGTACATCTGAATGAACAGGTTGAGGATCTGTGCGATGAATGTCCATGGGATGATCGTCACAAGTTCCTGTGTATTACCCATTTACTGCCTCCTTGTGGCTGTGCTGTCTGAGAACAGACAGCGATTTTGAAGTACCAGCCCAGGACTTAACCCAGATAGCCCATGAACATTCCGGGCGCGACAAAGATCAGAAGCAGACCCGTAACGAAACCGTAGATACCCGTCGTCTCCGCGATCGCGCAGCCGAGAAGCATCGTGCTGGTGACATCGCCCTTGCACTCGGGCTGACGGCCGATAGCCTCAAGAGCCTTTGCTACGGCGTTACCTTCACCGATACCGGGGCCGATACCTGCGATCAGTGCGCATCCTGCACCAATTGCGCATCCTGCAAGTGCGATACCTTTAGCGAGTATAGTATAATCCATGATTTCCCTCCTGTAATTGGTTGATATATTTCTCACGCGGGTCCACCGCGCTGAGTCCTGACAATGAATGATAAATGTTCTGAACGATAAAATCTTTTACCAGGTCCGTATTTTCCCGTCATCCCGCGGCGTTCGCGATGTACATGATCGTCAGCATCGTGAAAATAAATGCCTGCATGACACCGGAGAACCAGTCAAAATAGAACGATGTGATCGCAGGTATGCCGACACTCAGGATCGGGATATGGCTCAGGAAATCTCCCACCGCGCCGGGGATCAGCCCCAACAGAGCGGAAGACGCCACGGCAAGCGCCGCGTAGATCAGTCCGTTTATGACGACACCGGACAAAATATTGCCGAAGTGACGGCATGCCATACTGACAGGAGTCGCCAGCTCCGAGAGAATGTTGAAAGGTGTCATCACCGGAATCGGTTCAGTGAATCCCTTCATGTAACCGAGTACGCCGCCGGCCTTGATCTTCTCCGTCGTGATCATGATAAAGACGACGACCGCCCAGGCCGCTTCAGTGGAAAGATCCGCTGTCGGGCTTCTGAGAATGCCTGTCAGGCTGATCAGGTTCGACACGATACTTGTAGCGAACAGCGCCGCGACGAACGGGATCAGTTTGTCGAACTTCGTTCCCCCGGTATTGTTGCGCACCAGATTATTCGCGGCGTCAACGATCATTTCCGCCGCCGCCTGGCGCTTGGAGATCTTCTCGACCTTAAGGTCTCTTGTCAGAAAGATACACAGGCCTGTGATGATCGCCATGACGATCCAGCTTACGACCAGCGTTTCGGTAACCAGAAAATCCCCCAGGATCGGGATTCCCGTTGGAATTCGAAAGAATATCCTTGCTCCGGAAATATCAAATTCCATCTCTACACATTTACCTCCTTCCCTTGTTTTTTGACCCCGCTAATGATCCCCCTGCCTTTGATCAAGAGGCTCGGCCAGAGAAGGGGCAGCATTCCGGCCACGGGGTTTATGAATTTAAGGACCATCGTCAGGACACACCAAATCAGCTGCAGGAACGTTCTGTACCTGTAGCTGACCTGCATCGAGCGGTATGCCTGCTCATAGTTCTCAATTCCGGCTACCTTCTGTACGGTCAGCGCCATGAGGAAGAAATTTCCCACCGCCACCGCACAGCCTCCGGCCGCGCCGACCAGAACAGGCATCCCCATCGGGACCTGTTCCGGAAAGGCCTTATTCAGACCGAAGAATACTATTACCATCAAAACGCTCAGGATCACGGATCCCAGCGCCACAAATGTCGTCTCATCCTTGACCGCTTTTTGCAGTTTCAAATCTCAAACCCTTTCCGTCCGCGCTAATTCAAGATCATTCGATCCGATTCAATAGGGGATCAGCTGTGTCTGTTAAAGGCAGTCTCTGCGGCTTCCCCCTCCTCATGCGCTTTCCGATTCACGGAAAGCCAGAGCTTATAAGCTGTCATAAAGGAGCCTCCGAGACCAAGAACAAATCCGGGAAAATAGATCCAGAGTCCCAATCCCAGTTTAGAGGTGAGAAGATAGCATGCTCCCAGACAGAGCAGCAAAGGCATGAGCAGAGATAGGCCGAGCTGTCCGATCATGACCAGTCTCTGTGATATGGCAGCCCAGTCCTTCATTGCGTTCCCCCTTTATCTTTACTAATAAATATACACTCTTTTAGAATTTTAGACAATGCGGTTTCGCCTTTGTGATCCGATTGGTATAATGTAGTATGCTTCATCTTCCGGCCATTTCAGTTCGACCCCGTTCATCTCAGGCCATCCAGATACTCTTTGACCGCAGTGCGGTATCCCGCTATGTCCTCTCCTGCGAACACCGATCCTACTATTCTGCCCTTTTTGTCGACGAGGATCGTGGTGGGCACGTTCTCGAACTGGTCCACGAATACTGTCAGAGTATCGTTCGTTATGATGAAAGGAATTTCGGCGCCGCTTCCCAGCATGATATTCACAGCTTTTTTGTACTCGTTGGACTCGAGGTCACGGACATCGCATGCCAGCAGGATCATCTGGGCATTTTCGGGAAGCTCCTGCGCGAATTTGGCGACCGCCGGCAGTTTATCGATATAGGATTTGTTGAAAGTCCCCCAGACGGTGAGGATCGTGAGGTCTTTTGCGGAAAAGACCGTCTCGTTCACCTCTTTTCCATGCAGGTCATAAGTCTGAAATTTTCCTATCTTCCTGTTGATGTCACTGTTGATCCCTTCCGAACTGCCGCATGCCGCAGCACAAAGACACAGGCACAAGGCTAATGCAACAGTCAGTAATCTCTTCCACATACCGATTCCCCACTCTTAACGCAATTAATGCGGACTGTATTTCCGCAGGTATCCGCTCTTACGTTCTTGATCTCCAAAAGGTTAATCCTGTAACATTTCTACTATACACTATTTTTTCATTTTAAGATAGTAAGTATGGCCCAAACCGGGGAGCAAATGACAAGTGACCGTCCGCTCGCCATAAACGGAGAACGGACGGTCACTATATTTTCTTTATCACCACTTTATCTTCGCGGATGGTCTTTTCCGCCGCGATCGTATCTGATATGGTCTCCCCGGCTCTCTGCTACCCGGTATCCGGTCCCTGCCACCCGCATCGACATACAGCGGATACATTCCGCCGCTTCATCTCCGGTGCAGATCTTGTTGTCGTAGAGCAGGTATTTCCCGCGGACATTCACCGGGGAAAGGTTCGGCATCACGACATTCGCTCCGGCCATAATGCCCTTTTCCCGTCCCCGGACGTCGATCGTCCCGAGCGCGGTCGTTGCCGGAAGCAATACCTCCGGCAGGAGCAGGCGGATCACTGATAACAGGCGCAGCGTCATTCCGGCTGTTCCCGGCTGACGGTCCGCGTATATGGTGTCGCGGTGCGGAATAAAGGGACCGATCCCCACCATCTCGGGCCTGAACTCCTGTAAGAACCTTAAGTCTTTGATCAGGTGTTCCGTCTTTTGGCCCGGCGAGCCGACCATCATGCCGCATCCCACCTGGAAGCCGATCTCATGCAGATCCTGAAGGCACCTCATCCTGTGATCGAACGACATGTTCGCCGGATGAAGCGTCTCATAATGGTCCTTATCAGCAGTCTCGTGCCTGAGCAGATACCTGTCGGCGCCCGCGTCATAAAACTTCTGGTAGCTTTCCCTCTCCCTTTCACCGATCGACAGCGTGACGGCCGTATCCGGGTAGCGCTCTTTGATCTTGCCGACGATGGAAACGATCCGCTCGTCCGTATAATACGGATCTTCGCCTCCCTGCAGGACGAAGGTCCGAAAGCCCAGTCCATATCCCATGTCGCAGCAGGAAATGATATCCTCCATGCTCAGGCGGTATCTTTCGGCATTCTTATTCCCGCTCCGGATCCCGCAATAATTGCAGTTGTTCCTGCAATAGTTCGTAAATTCGATCAGGCCGCGCAGATATACGTCCTTGCCGTATACCTTTTCTCTCGCTGATCTGGCTTTTGCAGAGAGATAATCGCTGAATTGCGGATCATCAGAAATGAGGACAGCGGCAAATTCGTCGTCAGACAGATCCCTGTCGCGTTCCAGCTTGTCAGCCAGTTCCATATGATAGCTGTGGGATCCTGTATCCGTCATTTCAGTTAACCTCCGCAATTAAATTCTTTGACCGGTCATTTAACGTATCACGTTTCGGGAATGATTTCAATGCAATTTCTGTATTTTAGCAAAGAGGTACAGATCTCATGCTCTGTACCTCTTGTCCGTCCTTCGCGCGATCCGGTTGCCGGCTTCCTGGATGATCTGCACAATGATGACCGTAAGGAACACGCAGCACCATGTCACATCCGGATTGAAGCGCTGATGTCCGTAGCTGATGGCGATCTGCCCCAGCCCGGTGCCGCCGATTGTCGCGGCCATTGCGGAATAGCCCAGGATCGTCACCATGGAAATGACCGCTCCTGTGATCAGGGATGGCTTCGCCTCCGGAAGAAGGACTTTCCATACGATCTGCAGGTTGTTCGTTCCCATGGACTGCGCGGCTTCGATCACCCCCGCGTCCACTTCTTTGAGAGAGCTTTCCACCATGCGGGCAACATATGGGGAAGCTGCTATGACCAGCATCACGATCATTGCCTTATTCCCGAGACTTACGCCCACGATCAGCTTTGCCACAGGAAGCATGGCCACCATCAGGATGATGAACGGAATGCTCCGGAAGAAATTCACGATGAGTCCGAGGATTCTGTTGAGCAGCGGCAGCGGCTGAATTCCCTCCTTGTCCGTAATATTGAGTATGACGCCCAGCGGAAGCCCTATACAGTAAGAGAGCGCCGTTGACAGGACCGTCATGTAGACAGTCTCCCATACCCCCAGCTGAATGAGTCCGTTATCCCACAATTTAAGGAACATCTCTGAAAACATGCCTTACACCTCCTCCTGCCATTCGATCGGGCTGCTCTTCAGCCAGGCAATGATCTTCTCCGAATCCCTCTCGGAAGAAGGCAGCTCCAGAAGCATCTGCCCATACGTCTCGGAATCCAGTTCTTTCATATTCGCGTACAGGATATTGACAGGACATCCGCAGTCCAGGATCATCCGCGAGAGCACCGGCTCCTGTGAATGTTCCGACCGGAATGTCAGCCTGACGCGCCTTCCCCCGGGCTCCATCGCATCAGAGCGGCTGTCCGGCAGGATCAGTTCCCTTGCGATCGCTGACCTGGGATTTGTGAACACTTCGCTGACCTTTCCCTCCTCCGCGATCCTGCTGTTATCGAGCACCGCGACGCGGTCGCAGATCTGGTCGATCACCTTCATCTCATGGGTGATGATCACGATCGTCACTCCCATAGTTTCATTGATCGTCGCCAGAAGTTCCAGGATAGACCTTGTAGTATTGGGATCCAGAGCGGAAGTGGCTTCATCGCAGAGCAGATATTTGGGCTTTGTGGCAAGAGCCCTGGCTATTGCTACCCTCTGCTTCTGCCCTCCGGATAATTGAGACGGATAAGAGCCTGCGCGGTCTCTAAGACCGACAAGCTCGAGTAATTCCATTGCCCTTTCCTTAGCTTCATCCCGTTTCACTCCGGAGACTTCCAGCGGAAAGGTCACGTTATGAAGTACATCCCTCTGCTCGAGAAGATTAAAGCCCTGGAAGATCATTCCTATGGACTGCCTTAAGTTCAGCAGCTCTTTTCTGGAGAGCGCAAGGATGTCTTTTCCGTCGATGAGCACCTGTCCGGAAGTCGGACGTTCCAGCAGGTTGATACATCGGACCAAGGTGCTTTTCCCCGCACCGGAAAGGCCGATGATCCCGTAGATCTCTCCGTCGCGAATGGTCAGATCGATATCTTCCAGCGCAACGATCTCTTTGTCAGAAGTATGATAGGTCTTTCCAAGGGATCTCAGTTCTATCATGAAATCATACACCTCCATCTCCGGGGAGACAGGACTCCCCGGAGCGTTCACATGAATCAGCCGGCATGATCCCGGGCTCAATAAGTCATCTTCACTGAATCGGTACGATGCCTGCGCCTGTTTCCGCATTATACTGGTCAACAACACCGTCCTTCAGGGCTGCCACCAGTGCCTTGATAGCAGGATCCTCTTCGTCTCCCCTTCTCACGGCAATGATGTTGGAGTAGGTCTGCGCGGCGTCACCGGAAGCGTCTTCAATGGCGAGCGCGTCCGTTGTTTTGAAGCCGGCGCCTAAGGCGTAATTGTAATTGATGACCGCAATGCTTCCCGCGTCGCTGTTCTTCAGAAGAGCAGGGACCGCATCCGCCTGGACAGCCTGGATCTGATAACCGTGGTCATCCGCGATATCGAGGATGGACACGCCGTTCTCGACAGACGCGCCTTCCGGAAGCTCTATGATCCCTTCCTGCTGAAGCAGCAGCAGTGCCCTGGTCTGGTTGGAATCATCATCCGGAACGATGATCACTGCGCCTTCAGCCAGATCATTCAGGTCCTCTACGCTGTAACTGTAGATGCCGAAAGGCTCATAATGGATCAGTCCTGCGGATACCAGGTCTGTACCGTTCGACTCATTGAAGCTGTTCAGATACGGCCTGTGCTGGAAATAGTTGGCGTCGAGAGTCCCGTCCTGAAGCGCGGTATTCGGAAGCACGTAATCATCATAGATAACGATCTCGAGAGTGATTCCCTGCTCCGCAAGGACAGGTTTTACGATCTCCAGAAGCTCTGCATGGGGAGTGGAACTTGCTCCGACTTTCAGCACAGCCGCTTCTGTTGTCTCAGCGCCGGTCCCCGCAGCCTGTCCTGCAGGAACGCCTCCCTCCACGACAAGGCTGTCCTCATACTCCAGTCCGTAGGTATCCGCCAGTGTAGCCTCATAATCCTTGTGGAAGAAATTCTCAGCTGCGAGCGCTTTGATCTCATCGTTGATCCAGTTCAGTAAGGTCTCATTTCCCTTGGAGACGGCAGGAGCGATCGTATCCTGGCTGCCGAGAGACGGGATGCCTACCGTGTAGCCCGGATTCTGAAGCGCATACGCGATCACTTCCGTATTGTCATTGGCCCATGCCGCGGCATTGCCGTTCTCCAGCGCGTTCTTCGCGTTTGCATATGTGTCATATTTCTGGAGTTTGATCTCGGGATTGTTCTTGATCAGGTAATCCTCTGCGGTCGTGCCGGAGATCACGATCACTTCATCGTCCGCGCCAAGCTGCGACAGATCGGTGATCACCCTGCTGTCGGGAGACACGACGCCGAGCGCGACATTCATGTAAGGCAGAGCGAAGTCGACCTTCTCAGCGCGTTCGGGAGTGACCGTGAAGTTCGCAAGGACAATGTCCACCTTTCCTGTCTCCAGATATTCCACGCGGTTCGCCGCTTCCGTAGAGACATAGTTGATCTCTACGCCGAGATCCTCTCCGATCCTGTTGCCGAAATAGACATCGTAGCCCTGGTATTCCCCGTTCTCATCGACATATCCGAAGGGATTCTTGTCGGAGAAGACGCCGATATTGACGGTGCCGCTCTCCTTGATCTGATCGAGCGTCCTGTAGACGGCGTCCTGTGCCTGCGCGTCTTCGGAAGGGGCTTCGGCAACTGTTTCTGTTTCTGCCGGAGCAGCCGCCGGTTCCGGCGCTGACGCGGATGATCCGCATGCCGCCAGCGACACTGCCAGTATCGATGCCAACCCGATTCCTACTATCTCACGTAATTTTTTCATATTTCCTCCCGGGCTCACCGCCCTTTTCTCTTATGAATGCGAGTGTTTCCTCTCAAAAGTAAATGTCCTTAAGAATTCTTTCGCTCTTTCCGTTTTGGGATGATCAAAGAACTGATCGGGATCGCCCTCCTCTTTGATCACGCCTTCATCCAGAAAGATGACTTTATCCGCGACCGCTCTTGCGAACTGCATTTCGTGCGTGACGATGATCATGGTCTTGCCCTGCTCTGCAAGCCCCAGGATCACATCCAGGACTTCCCGCACCATCTCCGGATCCAGCGCTGCCGTCACTTCGTCAAAGAGCAGGATCTCCGGGTGCATGCAGAGGGCCCTTACGATCGCGACACGCTGTTTCTGACCTCCGGAGAGCTGTCTGGGAAAGCTGCCGGCTTTTTCCTGAAGTCCTACACGGGAGAGAAGGGCAAGGGCCTCTTCTGCCGCTTCCTCCCGGGAACGCTTCTGCACCTTTGTCGGGGCAAGCGTGATGTTGTCCAGCACGTTCAGGTGCGGGAACAGCTCATAACTCTGGAAGACCATGCCGATCTTCTGACGGATCTCGGGCAGGTTCCTGCTTTTTTTGGATACCGCCTCCCCCTTCAGCCTGATCTCTCCGCCCTGGATCTCCTCCAGGGCGTTGATACATCGAAGAAGTGTGCTTTTTCCGCATCCGCTGGGTCCGACGACCACGATGACTTCGCCTTCGTGCACGTCAAGGCTGATGTCATTGAGTACAGTCAGGTCATCGAACCGCTTGACCAGATGCTCTATTTCTAAGACTTTTTCAGACAATGGCTCACCTCCATCGCTTTTCGAGATATCCGGCCAGCATGCTGATCGGCCAGCACGCGGCAAAATACAGCAGGAACACAGTAAGATAGACTCCGAACGCGGCATTGGGACTGCTCATCCGGTTCGCCTCAATGATCTGCTGGGCGACCTTCAGGACTTCCACTACGCCTATCATCAGCACCAGGCTGGTGGTCTTGATCATGCGGGTGATCAGGTTGATCGACAGAGGTATCAGCCTCCTCACCGTCTGAGGCAGAATGATATACCGGTATGTCTGCATTCCTGTCAGCCCCAGGGCAGCCGCGCTTTCATATTGATGGATGGGAATACTGATGATCGCTCCTCTGACAAGATCGGCCATTTCGGCTGTTCCCCAGAATGAGAACACGATCACCGCGGACAATTCCCCGGACAGGTTCCAGCCGAAGATCCTTGTCGTCCCGAAGTATACGAGGAAAAGCAGGACCATCTGCGGCATGATCCGCACGATCTCCAGATAACATCGGGTGACCGCCCGGCTGATCGGATTCTTCCATGTCATCAGCATTCCGACAAGAACACCTGCCAAAATACTGATCGCGACAGAGATCAGGCTGATCTTCAGCGCGACTCCCAGTCCTCCCAGTATCCTCATCAGGTTCTTTCCCTTGAAGAGGACTTCAAGTCCCAAATCCGGCATAACGGAGCCTCCTTTCCAGCAGGCTCCCGGCCAGCGAGACCGGAAGCAGGATCAGCAGATAGAATATCACCAGCAGGAACAGGCTCTCTGTCGTCTGATAATACAGGCCGATCAGATCCTTAGCAGTGAACATCAGGTCCATCAGGCTTATGGCGGAAAAAACACTCGTCTCCTTGAGCAGGAAAATAACGTTGGCCATAAATGCCGGCATACAGATGGATAAAGCCTGCGGGAAGACAACGTATCGCAGTGTCTGCCATCTGCTCAGCCCCAGACTGTACGCGCTCTCATACTGTACCGTCTCGACGGCTTCTATTCCGCTTCGGAATGCTTCTGCCATGTAGCTCCCGCCCAGGAAAGCAAGGCCGGCTATTCCGCAGACCTCCGCGTTTGTCCTGATCCCGATCTTAGGAAGCCCGTAGTATATAAAGAACAGCTGGATCAGTAATGGCGTATTCCTGCTGATCTCGACATATACATTAGCTGCCTGCCTCAGGAACGGGATCCTGAAATTCTGCGCTGCTGTACAGAAGATCCCGATCAGGATCGAAAGGAGAATACCGGCAACCCCTATTTTTACTGTCAATACCGCTGACTTCTGGTACAGCGGCAGATATTTCATAATAAAATCCCATTTCAAAATGAGCACCTCTTGCTTTTCTCATCCGTCCTGTTGATCAGATGCCTTAATTCGCGACCTTTGAACATCTCCGGGCATGAAAAGACCCGGGACATTTTTCATAAAGCTCCCGGGCAAATGGCAAATAGTGAACACACAGTCTTTTTATTTCTGCATATTAACGAGGCGTACAGACAAGCAGCCGAACACCCCAGCCATATAGTATGCCCGGGAGTATGACATTCGACAACACATGCTGATTTTCTGCTTAATAACTGTTTTCCGAAGCATCTGACCGCCTCCTTACTGCAACTGGAGCAATCATATACCGATTTACATACTATGTCAATAGGCGATAACAGAATTCTTTTATGCACCCATCCGGAACGCAGTTCCGAAGGAAGCTATGATATACCGGAAACTTTCTATTAATTAACCGCCCCCTTATACTCAAGGCACATCATGGTCAGGTCATCGAACTGTTCCGCATCGCCGATATGAACCACATATAGCCGGGGCCGTTGCCCATCAGCTGATAGACGTTCGTATAATAATTGGTGGCGGAAGTCGGGACCGTGTTGTACCCGGCAAGCGTATCCGGATCGGTCTTGATCTTATTGTTATACAGCCCCCCCTTTGACGGCATGCAGTCCCATATACTGGCCGCGGACTATTTTGGCGTCGAACTGCTCCAGAGTCTGGGTGAAGAGCTCGAGATCGTAAGATCCGTCCTCTTTGCCGGCCCTGTAAAGCTTGTTCTCCCACTCCATGGATGCCCACCACATGGAATGCGCGGGATCCGTATAGCCGTCATATATCTCATTTGTAAAAATATTGTTCTGATATTTGTGTGGTGCCCATTAATCAAGGTTGAATTCAGCCCGGAACGCGTGGCACTGTCTCCGATCGTCAGGACGACACGTTCCTTAGATGTATCAGATTCCCCGGCAGCGGCAGCTTCCTCTGCGGCGGCAGATCCTCCTGGACCCGCAGGTGCCACGGCGGCAGCAGAACAAGGCAACAGCATCAGGATCATTAATATAGATAACATAAAAGGCACCCCGTTCGGAGTGCCTTCTGATCGATCAGGTGATCATACAAATTGGATTGTTACTGATTTCAGACCT
>CAMOXN010000005.1 GCA_946629175.1 uncultured Lachnospiraceae bacterium
ACAGTGCCCTACGGGCTGGTGCGGCCCTATTCCGTAAAAAGAGCAGGGGATGGGAGCGGACTGATGGAGCTGTATAACGCTGCCGGACTTCCGGTGCTGCATCTGCTCAACATCAAGCGCCTCGTTGCGGACTACGGACTGCCCTACGATCCGGAGCAGCCCACAGTTCCGGGACAGAGCGCTGTCTATTACAGCAAACGCTTTCCGATACCTGCCGCTGTTCTCGGTATTTGCGGCGCGGCGGCGCTTATCGCTGTCGGGCGGCGGAAGCGCCGAAAGGAGGAAGAGGTATGCGGCGATTCCTGAGCTTTGTCCTCATCTTCGTTCTGTTCACGGGGTGCGCAGCGGAGAATACGGCTGCGGGAGCGGCGGTCGAAACGGCTTCCGCGGATGCGACGGTTGGAACGGCTGCTGCGGATGCAACGGTTGGAACGGCTGCTGCGGATGCAACGGTTGGAACGGCTTCCGCACTTGATCTTCCCGAGGACAGCAAGAATTGGAAGCTGTCCGATTTCGCGCCGGCTCTCTGTGAGGCGGATGCAGAGGAGGAGCGCTATTTTATCGCCGAAGGAACGGAGTGGGAGAACACGGTCGTTGTCCGTCGCGGCGCGCAGGAAGGGCCTTCTGTCTATATTGTCGGCGGTATCCATGGAGACGAGACTGCGGGCTGGACAGCGGCAAATCTGCTCAAGGAGGTGTGTCCCAAGGCCGGAACGGTCTATATCCTGAGTCCGGCAAATGTATACGGCGCAGAACACGATAAGAGGACGACCCGGTCGGACCGCGATCTCAACCGTAATTTCCCCGGCGATCCGGAAGGCTGGGATGCCGAGCGCATCGCCGCGTCGATCTACGCGGATGTGGAAGCATGCAGCCCGGATCTGCTGATCGATCTGCACGAGACGAAAGGGCCGCAGGAGAGCGCTCCGGAGCGTGACGACCTGCGTAATGCGGTCATCGTAAATGACGTGGCGCAGATCAGTGATCTTGTCTGGGAGCTGACAGTAGAGGGAGATCTGACGCTTATGGGATCACCTCCGGAAGGAAGTGTCAACCGCGCGGTCAGTGAGCAGCTTGGCATTCCTGCCGTTACGCTGGAGACCTGGCGCGGAGAGGTGCTTAAAGAGCGCGTTGCAAGGCAGATCCGCTTTGTCGAGAAGGTTCTGACGTTCTATGGAATGCTGTAGATGTTATCCGGAAATGTACGCTTAAGGGGCGAACGAGTGTGTATCTCGTTCGCCCTTTGCCGGTGTTCACCGGCAGGTTTACCCGGATTTGTATTAATCTGCTTGCTTTTGTACAGAAAACCGCATTTGTTAAAGTTCGCAAAATGATAAGGGCGATAAACCGACAGAATATGTAGAATATATCGGAAAAACCGGAAGGCTCATGGACAGCCGTTGTATAAACGTGCTAATATGAAAGGGAAGCACCAAGCCTTTTTACACATAATGCATAAGGCACGGACTATTTTTAAAAAGGAGGAGGAGTATGAAAAAAGTGTTATCCATTGTTCTGGCGCTTGCCATGGGCATCTCGCTGATCGCCTGCGGAGGCGGCGGCCAGCAGTCACAGCCCGCGGCAGCAGAGCCCGCCGTAGAAGCGGAAGCTCCCGCTGAGGCAGAGACCCCCGCGGAGGCGGAAGCTCCTGCAGAAGCGGAGACCCCTGCAGAAGCTGAGACTCCGGCAGAGGAGCCCGTCGCTGAAGCTCCGGCGCTCACACCGGCATATTCGGTCGAAGGCTTTGAAACTGTCGATGCCCAGGGCAACCGCATCACCACCGGACGCGATGCCACAGCCAATACCGCTATCGCGTCAGCCTCTAAATATGAGGTCTCACAGGTGGGCGCAGAGATCATGCAGAAGGGCGGCAACGCCGTTGACGCAGCAGTAGCCATGGGCTTCGCGCTGGGCGTCTGCGAACCGTTCACATCCGGCCTCGGCGGAGGCGGACTGTGCACCATCCACACAGCATCGGGCGAGAACTTCTTTATTGATTTCCGCGAAGTCGCACCCGCTGCAGCAACACTGGACCTTTATCTCGACGCAGAGGGAAAGAATAACGGAAACACCTTAAAGGGCGGTCTTGCCTCCGGTGTGCCCGGTGAAGTCGCCGGCCTGCTCTATCTGCTTGAGAACTACGGTTCCGGAAATCTTACACGTCAGGAAGTCATGGAGCCCGCGATCCGCATCGCTACAGAGGGCTTCACGGTCTCCCAGTACTGCGCGAACGCGATCTCTGATGCCTATGAGACGGCTATGGAGTTCCCGGAGATGCAGAAAGTCTATTGGAATGAAATGGGCCTGCCCTATGAGCCGGGCGATGTGATCGCGAATCCGGATCTTGCAAAGGCACTTCAGAAGATCGCCGATGAAGGCGCTGATGGCTTCTACAAGGGAGAGATCGCTCAGGCTATCGTCGATACTTTGGCCAAGTACGGCGGCGTCATGACCACAGATGACCTCGCCAATTATGAAGTCATGGTCCACGAGCCGGTCACCGGCACATACCGCGGCTATCAGGTCATTTCTTCCCCGCCGCCGTCATCCGGTGGCACGCACCTGATCGAGATCCTGAATATCCTTGAGAACTTTGATGTCGCCTCCATGAAAGTCAACTCTCCGGAGTACATCCACCTGCTGGCGGAGACCTTCAAGCTGGCCTACGCTGACCGCGCGCAGTATATGGCGGACACAGCTTTCGCTGATGTCCCTCTGACCGGTCTGACCAGCAAGGAGTACGCTAAGGAACGCGCAGCGCTCATCGACATGAACGTTGCCAAGGAGCCCGTCGATTTCGGCGATCCCACGGTCTATGAGCACACCGATACCACTCACTTCTCAGTAGCAGACGTCGAGGGTAACTGTGTCGCCATCACAAAGACCATCAACTACTACTTCGGCAGCGGCGTTATGGTCGACGGCTGGGGATTCATGATGAACAACCAGATGGACGACTTCTCCACTGATCCCGAGAGCGTCAACAAGATCGAGCCCGGCAAGAAGCCTCTGTCTTCCATGAGCCCTACTGTGCTGCTCAATGAGGACGGCTCACCGTTCATGGTGCTCGGCACTCCCGGCGGCGCCAGGATCTTTGCTTCCGTTGCGCAGATCATCACCCGCGTGATCGACAGCGGCATTCCGCTTCACGATGCGATCTGCATCCCGAAGATCTGGAACAACGGACCGCAGAACAAACTGCAGTATGAAGAAGCTCTTAAGGGATACGAAGATTACGCAGTTACGGAAGATACCCTCAAGGCACTTGTGGATATGGGCCACGGCGAGATCACTACCGCGGCTTCCGGCTCAGTGCAGGCGATCCAGTTCATGGAGGACGGCACTCTTTACGGCACCGCGGATCCTCGTCAGGACGGTAAAGCTGTAGGATACTGATAAACGCTAATTCCTGATTTTACGTTCATTGGCACCCCTCCGCTCAGGCGGAGGGGCGCATTTATAGAAATGCTGTTACTCTGTCAGTTCTTTAATAGAGGAGGAACATTATGAAAAAACGTAAATCGATATCAATACTGCTTGTACTGGCTCTGGTACTGTCTTTGACCGCATGCGGGCAAAAGCCTGCTGAGCCTGCTCCTGCTGCGGAAGCCGCACAGCCCGCTGAGGCCGAGGCGCCCGCAGAGGCAGAAGCGCCTGCAGAAGCAGAGGCTCCTGCTGAGGCTGAGACACCTGCAGAGGCAGAAGCTCCTGCTGAGGCAGAAACAACTGCCGAGGTCGAAGCGCCCGCGGAGGCGGCAGCTCCCGACGGCGTATGGCTTCCCTATGATGAAAACCTTCAGACAAAAAGGACAGACCGCGACGCGACCGGCACTAAGGGCGCCGTAGCCAGCTCCAGCTGGTACGCTTCCAAGGCAGGTCTCGATGTGCTCGAAGCCGGCGGAAATGCCGTGGACGCAGCGATCGCGACATCCTACACGCTGGGCGTTGCAGAGCCTTATACTTCCGGACTCGGCGGCGGCGGTTTCATGATCATCTATAACGCTGAGACCAAAGAAGTCTCCGTTATCGATTACCGCGAGATCGCTCCCGCAAATGCGACACCGGAAATGTGGCTGGATGAAGAAGGAAATGTCAAGACTTTCGTTGACCCCAACGGCATGGAGTTCTCCGGCAGTTATTCGCACCTCTCCCAGGTCGGCGGTATGGCCTCCGGCACACCCGGCGAGGTCGCAGGCATGGAATATGCCTTTGAGAACTTCGGCTCCGGCAACCTGACCCGCCAGCAGCTCATGCAGCCCGCCATCGATCTTGCCAACAACGGCTATGTCGTGACGGTCACGATGAAGAACTGCACTGAGGACGAGTACTTTGAGGTCGCCAATATGCCCGAAGTCGCAGGCTATTATCTCGATGAGAACGGCCTGCCGCTCGAGGTGGGCACAGTGTGGAAGAATGAAGACCTTGCCAAGACGCTCCAGATGATCGCGGACGGCGGCGCGGATGCGTTCTACAAGGGAGAGGTCGCCCAGGCCATCGCTGACACTATTCAGAAATATGGCGGCGTTATGACTACCGATGATCTTGCCAACTACAAGGTCGAGGTCCGCGAGCCCGTGACTTCCACTTATCGCGATTATACGATCTTTTCACTGCCCCCGGCTTCTTCCGGCGGCACGCACCTGATCGAGGCGCTCAATATCCTTGAGAACTTCGACATGAAGTCTTACGGCATCAATTCAGCCCAGTATATCCATCTGTTCTCAGAGGCGTTCAAGATGGCCTTTGCCGACCGTGCAGCATATATGGCCGACACAGCGTTCACCGATGTTCCTCTGGCAGGACTGACCAGCAAGGAATACGCTAAGAAGCTGGCTGAAAAGATAACCGATAAGAGCGGCAGCTACCAGGCGGACGATCCTAATCTGTATGAGTCCAGTTCTACCACGTCCTTCTCCGTGATCGACCAGTGGGGCAACATGGTGGCCTGCACACAGACGATCAACGACTTCTACGGAAACAAGGTAGCTATTCCCGGATACGGCTTCATTATGAACGACGAGATGGACGACTTCTCCTCCGATCCCACGTCAGTCAACTGCGTGGCAGGCGGCAAGCGTCCCCTCAGCTCCATGTCACCCTCTATCGTGCTCTATCCCGACGGCACGCCTTTCCTTACGATCGGCACACCGGGCGGCCTGCGTATATGGCCGACGATCACACAGATCGTGGAGCGTATGATCGACTATGATATGGACATTCAGGAAGCTATCGATACAGCGCGTATTTTTGATAACCACAAGGAAGAGCTGAACTACGAGTCCGACGGTGTTACCCCGGTGACGCCTGAGGTCGCGGCAGAGCTGGAGGCCATGGGCCACACGATGGTCGACAAGGGCTCCTGGAACCTGTTCTTCGGCGGCGTGCAGGGTATTGAGATCCTCAAGGACGGCACGCTGCGCGGCGGTGCCGATCCTCGTCGTGACGGCAAGGCTCTGGCGTATTAACAGATCAGTTCAAGCGGGAAGGAAACGAACAAAATGAAACGTAAAATAACAGCGCTTCTCATGGCGCTCACTATAGTATTCGCTTTCGCGGCGTGTGCGGAAGAGGGCACGACTACAACAGATCCGCCCGCACCTCCGCATACAGTGACCGCAAGCAGCTCCGGAGAAAGCTCCGGCGGCGGCAGCGGCGGTACAGCGACCGGGGTCGGGGAAGCTTTTGCACAGTTTCCCGCGCTGGTGACCTCGGGAGGACAGAGCGCAGACTATCAGATGATCGGTACGGTCATGAGCAAACAGGGCATGGATTTCACGCTCAACAATCTGGCTACCTCTGCAGATCTCGGCGACGCCAAAACACTCATCGTTGTTGTGGGCGGTTCCTCCAAGGGACTCGGTGCTGCCGGCATTGACGCGGACGGAGAGCTTGCGCGTGTAGGCGAACTGATCGACGCGGCGAAAGCCAAAGGCATTTCGGTCATCGCTATGCACACAGGCGGAAGCGCACGCCGCGGTGATCTGTCAGATAAGTTCATTGCGCCTGTCTTTGAGAAAGCGGATTACGCCATCGTTGTTAAAGCCGGCGATGAGGACGGCCTTATGTCCGGCATCTGCTCCGAAAAAGGCATCCGGATGGCCAGCATCTCCAGTATCAGTGAGGTCGCCACTGTGCTCCCCGCCGTATTCACGGATGGTGCGGCCGGCGCTCCTGCGTCCTCCGGTGCCGCAGCTGATGCCGCGGGAGCTGCTGCGGGCGACGCTATTGCGCAGTCCCCTGCGCTTGTGACATCAGGCGGCCAGAGCGCAGACTATCAGATGATCGGTACAGTCATGACCAAGCAGGGCATGGACTTCACGATCAACAACCTGGCTACTTCCGCGGATCTCGGAGACGCTAAAACGCTCATAGTTGTTGTGGGCGGATCCTCCAAGGGACTCGGCGCCGCAGGCATCGACGCGGACGGAGAGCTGGCGCGCGTAGGCGAGCTGATCGACGCTGCGAAGAGCAAAGGGATGACGGTCATCGCCATGCACACGGGCGGAAGCGCCCGCCGCGGCGACCTGTCAGACAAGTTCATCGCGCCTGTCTTTGAAAAAGCGGACTACGCTATTGTAGTCAAGTCCGGTGACGAGGACGGCCTTATGTCCGGAATCTGCTCTTCGAAGGGCATCCGCATGGACACCATTTCCAGTATCAGCGAGGTGGCTACCGTGCTTCCTGCTGCGTTTGCCGGAAGCGGTTCCGCAAGCGCCGCGCCTGCTGACGCTGCTCCTGCTGCAGCTGCTCCTGCTGCCGCCGGTGAATCCGCCGGCAACAGCGACGCTATTGCGGAATTCCCCGCACTGGTGACCTCTGGCGGCCAGAGCGCGGACTATCAGATGATCGGAACGGTCATGACCAAGCAGGGCATGGACTTCACGATCAACAACCTGGCTACTTCCGCAGACCTCGGAGACGCTAAAACGCTCATAGTTGTTGTGGGCGGATCCTCCAAGGGACTCGGCGCCGCAGGCATCGACGCGGACGGAGAGCTGGCGCGCGTAGGCGAGCTGATCGACGCTGCGAAGAGCAAAGGGATGACGGTCATCGCCATGCACACGGGCGGAAGCGCCCGCCGCGGCGACCTGTCAGACAAGTTCATCGCGCCTGTCTTTGAAAAAGCGGACTACGCTATTGTAGTCAAGTCCGGTGACGAGGACGGCCTTATGTCCGGAATCTGCTCTTCGAAGGGCATCCGCATGGACAGCATCTCCAGCATCAGTGAAGTTGCCACTGTGCTCCCCGCAGCATTCAAATAATACCCGATTTCAGAAGGGTAGAGGCGGCAGGCGCCGTCTCTGCCCTCAATGGAGGTCTATAATGTCAACAGAACTGTTAACCTTCCTGGCAATGATCGGCGTGTTCCTGCTGGGATGCTTTCTCTTGAAACTCCCTGTCAGCATTTCCATGGTGCTTTCTGCGATCGCAGGCGCACTGGTAGGCGGAAAGGGCATTCCCCTGCGTCATCTGGTCGAGGGAATGTTTGCCTATGTGGACACGATCCTGGTCATAGTCACTGCAATGATCTTTATGAAAGTAATACAGGAATCCGGGGCGCTGGATGCCATATCGTCAGTCATCATTGAGCGGTTCCATAAGGTACCGGCCCTGATGCTCTGCCTGATCATGGTCATCATCATGTTCCCCGGTATGATCACAGGTTCTTCGACCGCGTCCGTGCTCTCTGCCGGCTCCATCATGGCGCCCGTACTGATGCTCATGGGCGTGCCGACGCTGGAAACTGCCTGTATTTTGGCAATGGGCGGCATACTCGGTATGATCGCGCCTCCCACCAACATTCCGGCAATGATCATCGGTGCAGGTATCGACATTCCGTACAGCGGATTCGGTCTGCCCCTTGCATTGATGACCTTCCCTCTCGCTTTCCTGTTCGTGCTGATGTTCGGCTACAAATATGTCAAAAGCATGAACTATGAAGAGGTCCGCGCTAAACTGCGCACGGAGTCCCGCGAGAAATACGGTCTCCGCATCTATATCCCGCTGGTCCTCGCAATTGTGCTGATGGTCATCAACAAAGCAGTTCCTTCGATCCCCGATATGGGCATGCCGCTGGTGTTCCTCATCAGCGCGGCGGTCGGATGCTTCACCGGGAACCGCTTCAATGTGGCCAAGATGGCGAAGGAGTCAGTCAACTCCGTGCTTCCCGTCATGGGCATCCTGATGGGCGTCGGAATGTTCATCCAGATCATGACGCTTACCGGTGTGCGCGGACTTATCGTCAACTTCTGCCTGAGCATGCCCAGTTTCGCGCGCTACATTGCCCTGGCCGTGTCTATGCCGCTGTTCGGCGCAGTGTCGTCCTTCGGCTCTGCCAGCGTGCTTGGCGTTCCTTTCCTTCTCTCGTTCCTCGCAAAGAAGGAGATCATTGTCGCCGGCGCTCTGTCACTGATCGCGTCTCTTGGCGACATGATGCCTCCGACAGCGCTTGCCGGTATCTTTGCCGCGCAGGTAGTCGGTATGCCGAAGTACACGCCGGTGCTTAAAAAGTGCCTGCTGCCCTGCCTGATCGTCATCATATGGGGCATCCTGTTCATTGTCTTTGCCAACCAGCTGCAATTCTTGATCATCAAATGATAGAAAGGAGAACGGAACGATGATTACAATTATTTACCGTTTGATCGTCGCTATGGTGATCAGCCTGGTGGGCTGGAATCTGTTCACGGAAGAGAAGATCACTAATCAGCTCAACTGTGCCATGGTGCTGATCCCGCTGATTCTTCGCATGCTGATGATCAAATAAAGGGGGCTGAACGATGAAAAACAACAAAAGATTTATTACAGCCTGCCTATGCCTTGCGGCGGCGATCGCGATCTGCTGTGTAACAGGCGCGAACTTCCTCAAAGCCCGCGAGCTGCCCATGCCGGTAGAAGGCCCCGGTGTCACGGAGGTCAAGATGCTCTCCGACTGGTTCGAGGGGCTCAAAGGCACTCATGCCGACACACCGGTCTATGTCCTTCAGGGCAGTGAACCCGGCGGAAAGATGCTGATCCTTGGCGGCACGCACGGAAATGAGCCGTCCGGTTATATGTCCGCGTTCACTTTCATTGAGAATGCCAAGGTAGATAAGGGTACCGTCTTTGTCATCCCTTATACCAACCGCAGCGGCATGACCCACAACGACCCCGGCGAGGGCAATATGCAGTATTTCACATTGCAGACCCAGAGCGGGCCCCGCACATTCCGCTTCGGCTCCCGAGCCACGAATCCGATCGACCAGTGGCCGGATCCGGACGTCTATGTGCACTATCCCTCCGGCCAGCGCCTGTCCGGCTCCGAGACGCGCAACATCAACCGCGCATATCCGGGCCGTCCGGACGGAAACATCACGGAGAAAGCCGCTTATGGTGTCGCGGAACTTATCCGCACCGAGGATGTCGGGCTGACTTTCGACCTGCATGAGGCTTCTCCTGAGTATCCCGTCATCAATGCTACGGTGGCGCACCAGGATGCGATGGGCATCGCTTCAGATGGCTGCATCAACCTGCTGCTCGAGGGCATTGAAATGTCTCTGGAACAGTCTCCGACCAACTTCCACGGCCTGACCCACCGCGAGCTGGGTGACTTCACCGATACAATGGCAATCCTTATGGAGACGGCAAATGCGTCTCAGGGCCGTCTGCGCGGCAGGACCTCCCAGAAGCAGGTCATGGGCGGACAGGACAAGTTCTATGAGAAGAGCGAAGACTTAGGGATGCTGTATGTGCCGTGGACGGTCAACGGACTCGTAGGCCATCCGATCGAGGAGCGCTGCGGCCGTCACCTGCAGGGTATCTATGAGTACTCACAGGCTTACAGCAATGCGAATCCGGACAAGCAGATCGTTTACAGCGGTGTGCCCGGATACGCGGATCTGTTCCTCAATGCCGATCCCGCCTATCTCGGCGGAAGCTGGCTTGGAAGCTATCTGAAATAAGAGATCCTGAATGAAATTTAAAAGGGCGCCGCACTAAGTCACTTAGTGCGACGCTCTTTGTATGCCTCCACGACTATCGTAAGGCTGTATCAGCGACGTTAAATATGTCACAGATTCCCCGCAAGGAAATCCTTCGTTAGGCCGAACACCTCCCGGAACATATTGTTAGGCAGGAACAGCAGATCTGACGGCGCCGCAATGGCATAGATGTCAGTCAGGCCCTGCTTGCGGGCAAGCGCCATGGCCCTTGCGACGTGGAAGTTGTTGGTGACAATTCCGCAGGAAGTGTCCGGTGAGGACATCAGAGGCATGCTGAACAGGATATTCTGGATCGTATTGCGCGCCTTATCCTCGACGAGGATCCGCGACGCGTCGATCCCCTGCCCGACAAGGTAGTCCCTCATGGAGATTCCTTCAGCGACCGGTTCAGCCGCGCCCTGTCCGCCGGTCACGATGCAGACGGTGCTCCTATTCTCCCGCATGTATGCAGCTGCCTCGTCAAGGCGGTATCTGAGCACTGCGCTCGGGCCGTCTTCCCGGACCTGCGCGCCGAGCACGATCAGGTAGTCGAGCCCCGCAGGCGCGCGGCGGCCGAAGCCGCTCAATACAAACCCTTCACATACCGCGATCAGAAGAAATGCGGCAATTGCGGCAGCAAGGAGAAGAGCACGCGCTGTCTGGGACAGTCTGCCCCAAAAGCTGATCTGTGTGAGCGCTCCGAGCAGAATAAACCCGGCTCCCATCGCGATCCATACGGCAAAGAACATCGTGCCGCTCCGGATCAGAAAGACCATGGTCCCGTAGAGGACACACAGCAGTCCTATGATGTATAATAAGATGGCAGGCAGAGACATTTCCGGTTTCCTCCGTTGGTCGCAGCAGACCGGTACAGTGTTTTTGTACGACCAGTTCATATTACCACAAAACAAGCGGAGAGGAGGTCCCCGCATTACGAAAATGGACAACATGACAAACGCGGCTCACGGTATGACTGCAGAAGAATTCCTCCGCCGCTTTCCTTTGGATCTCAATGACCAGCAGCGGGAAGCTGTGCTCGCCGTGAACGGGCCGGTGCTGCTGCTGGCAGTGCCCGGGAGCGGGAAAACGACAGTCCTGGTGGCGAGGCTGGGCTACCTGATCTTCGGGTGCGGCATCAGACCTGAGAATATCCTGACAATAACATACACCGTAGCGGCGACGCATGATATGAAGCGGCGGTTCGAATCATTTTTCGGCGGGGAGATGGCGGAACGCCTGGAGTTCCGCACGATCAACGGGATCTGTGCCAGGATCATCTATTATTACAGCAGCCTGATCGGGAAAAAGGCTTTCGGGCTCGCGGCGGATGAGAAAATGACATCGGGAGTCCTGTCGAGGATCTACCAGGAAGCGGAGGGCGAGTGGCCCGGAGAGTGGGACCTCCGCGCGCTCAGGGTGAGGATCACTTACTGCAAGAATATGATGCTGACAGGTCCGGAGATAGCAGACTTTGACAAAGAGACGGGAATTCATTTTGCGGAGATCTACCGCCGCTACAATGCCTGGCTGCGGGAACAGCAGCTCATGGACTACGATGACCAGATGGTCTATGCGCTCACGATCCTTAAGAGATCAGCGCAGGTCAGGAAGGCATTTCAGGACCGCTTCCGGTATATCTGCGTCGACGAGGCACAGGACACGTCGCGGATCCAGCATGCCGTGATCTCGATCCTTGCGGAAGGCAGCGGGAACCTGTTCATGGTAGGCGACGAGGACCAGAGCATTTACGGCTTCAGGGCGGCATACCCGCAGGCGCTTCTCGATTTTGACAAAGAACACAGAGATGCCAAAATACTGCTCATGGAGCAGAACTTCCGCTCTCGGGAAGAGATCATTGCGATCGCGGATAAGTTCATCCACAACAACCGGCTGCGGCACGAAAAGCATATGGTGGCAGGAAGGAACGGAACGCAGGCGATCGGCGCAGTTTTTGAGACGGCACAGTCAGTTTACGAGGCGCCGACTGTCCGTGAGATCAGCCTGAAGGGCCGGCGCGCGCAGTATACGTACCTGGCCAAAGTCGCCGCGGACTGCAGGGAACTGACGGCAGTCCTCATGCGCAACAACGAGAGCGCGATTCCGCTTGTCGACCTGTTTGAGAGACAGGGGATTCCGTACAGGGTCAGGAACGCGGAGATCAGCTTTTTTACGCATCGGACAGTGACGGATCTCTGCTGTTTTCTGAAGCTGTGCCTTGACCCGCGGGATACGGAGAGCTTCCGGCAGATCTATTACAAACTGGGGATCTATCTGAGCAAACGTGACGCGGAGAAGATCTGCCGGGTCAGCGAGGCTGACGGGATCTCGGTGTTCGATGCCGCCGAGAAGCTCGCGCCGGGGCCGGCAGACGGAGGAGGTCTTTCCGCAAATGTGATGCGCGGGATCCGGTCGACCCGGACCCATCTTCTCAACATGAGGAACGAAAGCGGCGATAAGGCTATCAGCAGGATCGTCAATTATATGGGCTACGGCGACCATGTCCAGGGATCCGCAGAGAGCAAAATATCGATCCTCAGGACGATCGGCGCAAGAGTGGAATCTCCGGGAGCACTGCTCGACAGGATCGGTTTTCTGCGGGACGTCATCGCGAATAAGCCTGCTGATCCGGCCTGTCCCTTCATCATTTCCACGATCCACTCCAGTAAGGGGCTGGAATATGACACTGTCTACCTGATGGATGTCGTTGACGGGATCCTGCCCGAGAAGGTGCCGGCGGATGTCCGCAGGGCGGCCGGAGCAGAGCAGGAGGCTTTGGAAGAAGAGCGGAGGCTCTTCTATGTAGGGGTCACGAGGGCCAGGAAGCACCTGAACGTATTCGCGACGGGCGGGAAATCTCTGTTCGCGGATGAGCTGTTCGGCAGGCGGGTGTATTCGGCTCCGAAGGCCCGCAGCAGATCGAAAGCAGCTGTCCGAAAAACTGCCGGCCGGGTTTCTGCGGCCGGCCGGTCATATGCAGCCGGTCGGTCATATGCGGCCAATCGGACTTCTGCGGCTGCACAGTCTTTTGACGAAGCGGGGTACAGAAAATTTGCAGACGGATTAGGCGAAGGCCTTACGGTGAAGCATGTGAGATTCGGAGAAGGCGTCGTGACGCATGTGGGCGACGACAAGGTGAAAATTCTGTTTGAGGACAAGGAAAGGAAGCTGTCGTTAAGGATCCTTTTCGAAAAGCGGCTTCTTGAACCTTTAGAGTAAGGAGAAAGGGCAACATCAATGATATATGAAGGAGATCTGTACAGGCCGCCGAGCGAGGCGCGGAGCCTGATCATTCAGGTGACGATCGGCTGCTCGCACAACAAGTGCACATTCTGCCACATGTACACGGACAAGCGGTTCCGGATCCGCACGCGTGAGGAGATCCTGCGCGACCTCGAGGAGTGCAGTGCGCTGTACGGGGAGTATGTGCGCCGCGTGTTCTTCGCGGACGGGGACGCGCTGATCGTGAAGACGCCGCTCCTTTTGGAGCTTCTGAACTACGTGAAGGAACACTTCCCTTATGCGGAGCGGGTGACTTCCTACGGAAGGGCGTCCAATGTGCTGCACAAGTCTGAGGAAGAACTGAGAGCGCTGGCGCAGGCGGGTCTCGATATGGTCTATCTTGGGGCGGAGTCCGGGGACGACGATATTTTGACGCATATTCAGAAAGGGGAGACCGCCGCGGAGATCATCGAGGCGGGACAGAAGCTGAAGCGCTGCGGTATTAAGACGTCAGTCACTCTGATCTCAGGACTCGGCGGAACTGAGAATATGGAGCGCCACGCCCTGTCGAGCGCGCGACTGATCAACGCGATGAACCCGGAATACGCGGCGATCATTGCGCTGCACCTGCGTCCCGATTCACCGATGGCGCAGGAGATCGCGCGCGGGGAGATGGAACTGATCGGCGCGGACGAGATCGTGGAGGAGACGAAGATCTTCCTTGAAGCGATAGACTCGCCAGGCACGGTCTTCAGGACCAACCATGCGGCCAATTATGTAGCGCTCGCGGGCGTTTTCAACGAGGATATCCCGAGGATGCTGCGGCAGCTGGAAGAAGCGAGAGAGAAGCAGAGATATAGGCCGGACTGGATGCGGCTGCTGTAAAGCCGGGAGCACATGGCAGAAAAACAGGCCATTCGGCCAACGAGTTCGATAAAAATCCGAAAATGATGGTATAATGACAGCGGGAGCCTCGTTGGCTCCCGTTGTCAGTTGCGTAGTGCGGACTGCAGGGAGGTTTAAAGGATCATGCGTAAATGGATCGTTATTATGATGACAGCTGTGATGGTAATAGTGTCTGCGACAGGCTGTGGAGGTAAAAAGACGGATGCCGCTTCGCAGCCGGCTTCTGAAGCGCAGGCGGAGGCGGAAGCCCAGCCGGCAGCTGAAGCGCAGGAAGAGGCGGCACCGGCGGCAGATGCGCCTGCGGAGGCAGAGCCGGCATCGGAAACCGCAGCTGACGGGCAGAAAGAGGCGCCGGCTGATGCGGCTGCCCCTGCGGGCGGGCAGAGTACGGACGCGCAGGGAGGAACACAGGGTGACGCGCAGCCGGCTGATACGGCGCAGGCGGGCGCGGATTCAACTGCCGAAACCGCTCAGACTATCGAGGAGAGCCGCGTTCCCAAAGAGGTAAGGAATATTCTCGTGGGTGAGTGGCAGGACATGACCAGCCAGCGCGCCGGGATGGAGATCACTGAGTGGGACGAGGCGAACGGCAAAGACTTCCACGCGCAGATCTACTGGAGCGGCTCCTACGCGGACCGGATGGTCTGGGACATGGATCTTGAATTTGATCCCGCTTCCGGCGAGCTCGTCTACAAAGGAGGACGCAAGGCGGAAGTCACCTACAATGAAGACGGTCTGATCGAGAATGAGGACGTGAAGTGGGAAGACGCCGAAGGTTCTTTCTCTATGGCCGAAGTCGGGGAACTGCGCTGGAGCGACAGCAGGCAGGAAGACGCGGGCGACTTTGCCTTCGTACGTGTTTACGCCTATGATGTAACGGCGGAAGAATTTTCAGCTTCTCTGTTCAAAAAACTGACCGGCCTGGAGGAGGGGACGGCCGGCGCCTCACTGAAACAGGCGCAGACGGCCGAGGAGATCCTGACGTTCGCTGCGGACAAGCAGATCTGGAATCTGGATGCCTACGCGCGGACCGCTGCGATCACGGAAGCATGGAACGGCCTGAGCGATGAGGAAAAGGCGCTGGCTAAGCGGAATTTTGACGGAGTTGCCGGAATGATCGACAAGGCGTTCAAGGATTACGAATCGGTGAGAGGTACATTTGAGGACGCGGGCGTCGGCGAAGATATGAAGGCACTTTCAGTGAACGTCTATGCCAGACGCTCCTTTAACGCGCTGCGCGACCTTGTTGCAGAGCTGCAGTAAAGGATCACGAATGCAGAACAGGAAAAAACGCTTATTCCCGTTGGTCATCACGATCCTGATCATGGCTTTTATCTTCCTGCAGTCCGCATTACCGGCGGACCTTTCGAAAGAGGAGAGCAATCTGATCGTTCAGGCGCTGATCGAATTCCTGCATGTCGATCCGAAAGTCCTGTCGTTCGCGGTCAGAAAGTGCGCGCATTTTACGGAGTACCTGCTGCTCGGGCTGAGCCTTTTCGCGACGGTGCGCGAGTATGATCCGGTCCGGCTCGAGCGGAATGAACAATGGCGGAGGACAGCGCTGCTGTCATGGGGGATCGGCGCGCTGTACGCTTTAACGGATGAAGTGCATCAGGCTTTTGTCCCCGGACGGAGCTGTGAGATCAGGGATATGCTGATCGACAGCTGCGGCGTGGCAGCCGGTGTGCTGATCATGGCGGCACTGCGGAGCAGGCGCACAAAAATGTGACTCCTTGCCGGGTGGTGGTCATCGCGCATTTATGGTATACTGGCTCTTGGATAAAAAATCTAAAGGAGATTTTGTATGTACAAAGAAGAAATCACACAATACAGCAACTGCCTCGAGAGGGACATGCACATGGTGATCTACGGCCACGGCGGCGTACCTTTCCTGGCGTTCCCGACCCAGGACTCCCTCTGTCACAACTATGAGGAGTTCGGCATGATCAGCGAGCTGAGCGAGTACCTGGAGCAGGGAAAGATCCAGTATTTCGTAGTCGATACGATCGACAAGGAGAGCTGGTCGGAGGGCGACTGGGACAAGGGACGCAGGGCCTGGAAGCAGGAGCTCTATTTCCACTACATCGTGGACGAAGCAATGCCTTTCATTCTCGAGAGGACAGGCGGCCGTCTTCCTATGACGACAGGATGCAGCCTCGGCGCCAACCACGCGGTCCTTACACTGCTGCGCAGGCCCGATCTGTTCTCCGGCTGCATAGCTCTGTCCGGCCTCTATGACAGCAACTGCTTCTTCAAGGGCTGGATGAACGACACGCTCTACGACAACTCTCCGGAGTGCTTCCTCCCCAATATGTCGCCCGATCACCCTTACATCGATCTCTACAACCAGAAGCAGATCATCATCTGCGTCGGCCAGGGCGCCTGGGAGGACGACGGCATCCGCTCCCTCCGCTATCTGGAGAGCGTCTTCCGCGAGAAGGGCATCAACGCCTGGTGTGACTTCTGGGGCTATGACGTGAACCATGACTGGCCCTGGTGGTTCAAGCAGATGCATTATTTCCTGCCGATCGTGCTCGAGAGATGGGGCTATTAAGCGCAGACTGTTGAAGAAGGGGATATAAGGCGCGGGCAATTTGCCGGATCTGGCAAAAGAGAGCCTTAGCGCTCTGTATTTTGACAGGCATACTAGCACAAGGAAGGGGCTCACAATGAATTTTATTTTTATCTCACCCAACTTTCCGCATACTTACTGGAACTTCTGCGACCGTCTCAAGAAGAACGGCGTGAATGTTCTGGGCATCGGCGACGCGTCCTATGACGGACTCGAAGACGGCCTCAAAGGCGCTCTGACCGAGTACTTCAAGGTGGATTCCCTTGAGAATTACGACCAGGTATTCCGCGCGGTCGCTTTCTTCTCCTACAAGTACGGCAAGATCGACTGGATCGAATCCCTCAATGAGTACTGGCTGGAGCAGGACGCGCAGCTGCGCACGGACTTCAACGTGACGACCGGCATCCGGAGCGACAGGATCAGCTTTATTAAAGAGAAATCCCTGATGAAGAAGCTGTATCAGGAAGCGGGCATTCCCACTGCTCGACAGAGCAAGGTGACGACGCGCGAGGCGGGACGCGCCTTTATCGACGAGATCGGCGGCTATCCCGTGATCGTGAAACCGGACATCGGCGTCGGCGCGAACGACACCTGGAAGCTGAACAACGACGAGCAGTTCAACGCTTTCTATGACAATCTTCCCGCTGTACCCTACGTCATGGAGGAATTCATCGTCGGCGACCTGATCTCTTACGAGGCGATCCTCAATTCCAAGTTCGAGCCTCTGTTCGAGAACATGACGACCTGGCCTACGCCGATCATGGAGATCGTGAACGATGACCTGAACCTCAAGTATTACACCAATCCGGATGTGCCGGCGAAGCTGCGTGAGATCGGCCGGAAGACATCGAAGGAGTTCGGCGTGGACCGCCGCTTCGTGCATCTGGAATTCTTCCGCCTGACAGCGGACCGCAAGGGCCTGGGCAAAAAGGGCGACTACGCGGGACTCGAAGTCAACATGCGCCCGCCGGGAGGATATACCCCCGATATGATGAATTTCGCCCACTCCACGGATGTTTACCAGATCTACGCGGACATGGTGGCCTTCGACGAGAGGCACCTGCCCGAGAACGAAGACAAGTACTACTGTGTCTACGCGGGACGCAAGGACGGACATGACTACGTCCATACGCACGAGGAGATCATGGCAGAGTACGGATCCGTGATGGTCATGCAGGAGGAGATGCCTCCCGTGAACTGGCCGCAGATGGGACGCGTCATGTACACTGTGAAGCTCAAGACGAAGAAGGAAGTGAGCGCGTTCATCAAATACGTTCATGAGGAGAAGAAATAAGTGGCATAGGACATCAAAGGGGCCTCCGCACCGGTGCGGAGGCCCCTGTTTTACTGTTCTTCACATGCTTCGATATAGTCTCGCTTATGCCCGAGTATATTCCGAAGCTCCCGCAGGACGCCCATCTGCGCGACTGACCGCTCTACGATGTCGGCCGCATCTTTCATTTCTTGCCGTGCGCTGGCGACAGTGACGGCCACTCCTGTCTCCTTGAAAGCGGACAGGTCGTTGAGATTGTCGCCAAAATAGACCGTTTCCTCCTGCTTAACATCGAGAAGCGCCTGAAGGAGCGCAAAGGCCTCACCCTTGCCCGCTTCCCCGGCCATGATGTCCAGCCAGTTCGCTCCGGAGACCGTCATGCTAAGATGCGCGAAGCGCGGATCATTGCGAAGCTCCCTTGTGGCGGTCTCGACTTCAGCGTGCCAGACTGCAATTTTGACAACACTGTCCAGGGGGAGAGAGGTCAGGTCATCGACATTCTCGATGGCATAGTGATATTCATCGCGCATGAGTTTCATGATCGCGCTGTCTTCCCCGTCCTCGACATAAGCCATGTCGAGCGTCTCGAAGACCATGCTCGCTCCATCGATCTTCCGGACTGCTTCGACGATCGGAATGACGAGATCCTCTTCGATCTTCCAGGAGTGGATGACCTTATCTACGGTGCGCAGGATCGTTCCGTTCCCCGAAATGAAATAGATGATGTCCGAGACCGGCCTGAAGAGATCGAGCATACTCTGGTACTGCCTGCCGCTGCAGGCGCAGAAGGTGATCCCGACGTCGGCGAGATCACGTATGACCTTGAAGTATTCATGGCTGATCTCGTGGCTGCTTTCCCTGACGAGTGTGCCGTCTATATCGCTGGCGATTAACTTGATCATAATTTCCTCCATATCGGATCCGGACGGGGTTCGCGTTACGGAGTAATTATACATTTATTTGATTAAAATTGATACAATTTTCAAATAGGATGGTGGCACGCCACCATCCTTCCTTTATTCTCGGTGAGCGCAGGTTCTTCTGCGCGGCACTCGTCAGTGGCGTAGGGGCACAGCGTGTGGAAACAGCATCCGGAAGGGGGATCGACCGGGCTCGGGATCTCCCCGTTTATAAGCATGGCAACATCATTCCGGCTGTGCGGATCCGGGTCCGGGATCGCGTCGAGCAGGAACTTCGTGTAGGGGTGCATCGGAGCGCGGAAGACTTCCTTCATATCGCCCAGTTCGCAGAGCCTTCCCAGGAACAGGACGCCGACCCGGTCCGAGATATAGCGGATGACGGAGAGGTCGTGGCTGATAAAGAGGTAGGTCAGCCCCCTCTTTTTCTGCATGTCCTTTAAGAGGTTCAGGATCTGGTTCTGGACGGAGACGTCCAGCGCGGAGACAGGTTCATCGCAGACGATGAGCGCCGGATCCGCGGCAATTGCGCGCGCGATCCCGATCCTCTGGCGCTGTCCGCCGGAGAACTGGTGCGGATAGCGGTTCAGGTATTCCGCAGGCAGGCCGACAGCTTCCATGAGCCCTAGGACCTTATCGGTCGTCGCCTGTGCATCAGGACAAACGTGCCAGGTTTCGAGCGGCTCGGCGATGATATCGCGTACCGTCATCCGCGGGTCGAGAGAGGCGTAAGTGTCCTGAAAGATCATCTGGACCTGTCGTCTGAACCGCATGAAGTCCCTGTCTGACAGTCCGGTCACCTTCTCACCCCTCAGGAACAGTTCTCCCGAAGTGGGCGGCACAAGGTTCACGATCATATTCCCGAGTGTGGACTTGCCGCAGCCGGATTCGCCGACGATGCCGAGCGTTTCCCCCTCATAGATCGTCAGGGAGACATCTGTGACGGCATGTACTTTTTTGCCTTTTCCGGCGGGGTATTCTTTGGTCAGATGCCTGGCCTCAGCCAGAATAGTGTTGTTATTCATTTTTACCACCATGTCGAAAAATCACGCGCTATACAAGTGGCACCGCACTCTGTGTCCCGGCTCCGTCTCTGCCATCCGCGGCATAAGCGCGGAACAGCGTTCCATACACTTTTCGCACCGCGCCGCGAAGCCGCATCCGTCCGGGAGCTCTGAAAAATCGGGAACGACCCCATGAATGGTTTCTAAGACCGCCTCTTCCCGGCGCAGGGATGTCACCGCTCCGAGAAGGCCTTTCGTATAAGGGTGCAGCGGCTGATCGAACAGCGCAAAGACATCCGCTTCCTCCACGAACTGACCTGCGTACATCACATACACGTAGTCGCAGACCTGCGCGATCACTCCCAAATTGTGGCTGATGAGGAGAATGCTGGTCCCTGACTTGTTGAGCTCTTTCATGAGCCGGAGGATCTGGGCTTCTACTGTGACATCCAGCGCAGTGGTGGGCTCGTCAGCGATCAGGAGCGATGGCTTCATGATCATGGCCATCGCGATCATCACGCGCTGCCTCAGTCCTCCGGAGAGCTGGTGCGGATAGCACTCGTACCGCTCCTCAGGCTCCGAAATGCCGACAGCCCTGAACATTTCAATGGTCATCTTTCTTGCCTCAGCCAACGGTACCTTCTGATGGACGCGAATCACTTCGTCTACCTGCCTTCCGACCTTCATGACGGGATTCAGGCTGGTCATGGGTTCCTGAAAGATCATGGAGACCTCGGACCCGCGCACGCCGCAGAGCTGTTCTTCCGAATGACCGGTGAGCTCGTTCCCGTCAAGGAGTATGCTGCCTCCCTCGATCTTGGTCGCCGGCGGCAATAGTCCCATGACCGCGCGGGCAGTCATGCTCTTGCCGCAGCCGGACTCGCCGACTATACCGACTACCTTTCCGCGGGGGATCTCGAGCGAGATGTCGTTTACCGGCTTGATCAAGCCGTTTTCTGTTTTAATGCTGACATTCAGATGATCGATCTTAAGTGTCAGTTCTGTTCGGTTTTCCATACTCAGATTCCTATAGTAATTCAGTTCTTGTCCTGCAGGTGCGGATCCAGCACATCCCGCAGTCCGTCGCCCAGGAAGTTGAATGCCAGCACGATCAGCATGATCGCCGCGCAGGGGGCAAAAGACAGCCACGGCGCATTGTACAGGTACTGCCGCCCGAGATTGATCATCTGGCCCCAGGAGGTGTCCGGCGGCTGGATGCCCAGCCCCAGGAAGCTGAGGCTGCTCTCTGTGAGGATCGAAGAGGGCACTCCCAGCGTAAAGAGCACAATGAGCGTCGGTATACAGTTGGGCAGGATATGCCGCAGGATAATGCGGTATCCCGGCACGCCGATGAGACGGGCGGCGGAGACATAGGCGCTGCTCTTAAGGCGCATGGCCTCGGAGCGCACGACGCGCGCGATGCCCGCCCATCCGACCAGCGACAGCGTGAGGAATACGTTGATAAGGCCTCCGCCGAGGGTATACATGATGAGCATTGCCAGGAGCGTTGAAGGGAACGCCAGCATGATGTCCGCGATCCGCATGATGAGGTCATCCGTCTTCCCGCCGGCGAATCCCGAGAGCAGTCCCAGTGCCGTGCCGAGCACCATGCTCATCAGCGTCGGGAGCACGCCTGCCAGAAGGGATACGCGGGAACCGTACAGCATTCTCGTCAGGATATCCCTTCCTCCCTCGTCCGTTCCCAGAAGGTGGGCAGGAGAGGGCGGCGACAGACGGTGCGCCATGTCCATCTCCTTGGGACTGTAGGGCGTAAGGACCGGGGCAAAGAGCGCCGCCAGAATGAACAGAAGGATAATGATCGCGGATACGACAGCGACCTTGTTTTCGGATGCCAGACGTTTTATCTTATCCATCCCTTACGCCTCCTTTCTGATCCTTGGATCAAGGACAGCGTAGAGACAGTCCGCGGCGAGGTTCCCCAGGATCACGACAGCAGTCGAAAAAAGGACGGTCCCCTGCAAAAGGGGGATATCCCGCCCGGAGATCGCCTGTACAGCCAGGCGCCCTATGCCGTTGATCGAGAATACCGTCTCAGTGATGACGGCACCGGAGAGCATGCCGGAGAACTGGATCGCCATCATGGTGATCACGGGAAGCATCGTGTTGCGAAGAGCGTGGAAGACGATCACTGCGTTTTTGGTCAGGCCTTTGGCCCGCGCAGTCTCGATATAGTCCTCCTGCAGGACATCCAGAAGCGTCGAGCGCATGAGCCTCGATATGCCCGCGGCAGAATTCCAGCCGAGCGCAATAGCGGGCAGGATAAAATTCTTCCAGCTGTCCGCGCCCGAGATCGGGAGCCAGTGCAGGTAGTACCCGAAAAAGAATTGAAGGATCATAGCGACCATGAAAACGGGCATGGAGACGCCAAGCAGGGAAAAGCCCATGAAAATATGGTCCGCCGGCCCGTTCTTGCGGACGGCGGAAATGATCCCGCAGATGATTCCGACGATCCAGGCGAACAGAGAAGCGAAAACAGCCAGTTTTAATGTGTTCACAAAGGCAGCGCCCATAAGAAGGGAGACCGGTTTTCCGAGCGAATAGCTCGTGCCGAAGTCCCCCCGCAGCGCGCCTGTGATATACCGTATGAATTGGATATGGACCGGCTGGTCAAGGCCCAGTTCCGCGGTCATTCTGTCTATCGTCGCCTGGTTGGCGTGTTCTCCCATCATCGTTTCTATGGGATTGCCGGGAACGACCCGGAGCATGATAAAAATGAGGAGCGCCACGCCGATCAGCACGACCGCAGATTCCCAAAGCCGGTGTAAAATGTTCTGTCTCATGAAAACCTCCATGACGGAGCGCGCTGCGCAGGACATGCGGGGAGGATCCGCAGAGGCGGATCCTCCGGCCGGGTCCCGTGAACTCTTTTAAGCGGGATCACTTCAGGACGACATCGATCGCGTAGAAATCGGAGAATCCCGCCCAATGCGGAGTAAAGCCCGCTACGCGGTCTCCGATGCAATACAGATGGAGCTCTTCGAAGAGAGGGATCCAGGCGGCGTCTTCAGTGATGATCTTTTTCTCCAGCGCCTGATACTCGGCCATGCGTTCGTCGTCGTCGACGATCGCGGATGCAGCCGCGACTCTCGCGATCGTATCCTTGTCGGGATAGTTGATGCTGCGCATTTTCGTATTGGACTCGCTTCCGAAGAAGGAATACATGATATTGGACGGATCGTTGTAATCCATTCCCCAGCGGGCCACAAAGCTGTCCATCTTGCCCGAGTTCCTCAGTGACAGCCATGAAGAGTGGTCGTAAGAGCGGACGTTCGCCTTGATACCGATCTTTTCCAGCTGCTGGCTGATGTTCTCGTATAAGAGCTGTGTGCTGCTGTTGGCGGTAGAATCCATGGAGAGCTCAAAAGAGATCTGCCCCTCCTTGTAACCGCTGTCCGCGAGCAGCTTCTTCGCGGCTTCCGGGTCATAAGTGTATCCTTCCAGGGCATCGTTGTGCCCCCAGATGCCGGTAGGGATCATGCCGTTCTCACGGATCGCGTTGCCACTGTAAAGGTCGCTGATGATCGTATCCACATCGATTGCCATGCCGATCGCTTTCCGGACGTTGACATCGCTGAGATACTGGTTGTTTTCGTTAAAGAGCAGGTAGGTGAGGCCCACGTTCGGAGTAGTGATGATATTGTCCTTATACTCTGTCTTGTAGGTGGATTCCACGATCGCGGTGTCAAGAGACTTGAGGTCGATCATATCCAGTTCGCCGTTCCTGAACATCAGATTCTGTGTGCCGGGATCGGGGATCACGCGGACGATCACTTTTTTGACAGTGGGCGTCTCTCCCCAGTATTTATCGTTGTAGACCAGTGTGTAGTGGTCGTTGGCCACCCACTCCGTGATGATGTAGGGACCCGTACCGATCGTATCGGACGGCTCAACGCCGAAATTCTTCACTTCCGCCATTGTTTCCGCATCCACAACGGACATGGCGGGAGCGGAGAGCTCAGCGAGAAAACCGGCGTTCGGAGCATTCAGAGTGACGGTGAAGTGCGTATCATCCGTGACGGTAAATCCCTCGAGGGAGTCGGCCTGTCCGTTCATCAGGGCTTCTCCGCCGACGACTTCGAGAGGGATGTCCGTATTCTGCGCGGCAGCGCGAAGGAGCCTCTCAAAGCTGTATTTGACATCGGACGCCGTCAGGGCGCTCCCATTGGAGAAAACGATGCCGCTCTTAAGGGTGAAGTCGTAGGTGAGGCCGTCCTCGCTGACTTTATAGTCCTCGCAGAGGCTCTTGACGACCTGGGCGGTCCCTTCTACGGTGCGCGTCTCAAAGAGGCGGTCGAAGACGTTCATGGGGACCATGTAGTCGTCGGTCGTCTGCGTCACGTCCATTGTCGAGATATCATACAGAACAGCGGTGCGGAGAAGTCCTTCCTCCGCGGCGCCTGCCTGCGCAGTCGTCTGTGAGCCGGCCTGGGGAGCAGGCTGACCGCCTCCGGAACCGGATCCGCCGCATGCGGTAAGGCCCAGCACCAGGGACAGGGCGGTCAGAAGGGTGACTGCCGTATTGCGAAACAGATATTTGTGTGCCATGTCATTTACCTCCGAATTGTTATATTCTTCGATTGTTCCCGTCCTTTAATATGGAACGGATCGAACTGTGTTACAATAGATTTATGTCAAAACAGTGAGGGCCGCCATGGGTCCGCCGCTGTCAGTACTTATCTCATTGTACGGATAGAACAGTAATAATCCACAGAAAGACAATATTGAACCATTTATAAAGGAGGGACTTCAAATGCTGTACAAAGGTCTCGGTTACCTGGCGGCGGGCATTGCGGTAGGCCTGCTCGTGACAGGATATCTGATCGAAAAGGAAATCCATGACGAAGAGGCTCCCGAAGTGAAAAAGGACGGCCTGTTCGCTGAAGTGCGCGGGAACACCGTGCGCATGTACAAAGTCGAAGACGGCAGGTTCTGCGGATATTCTGAGCCCAGGGTATTCGAGAGCAGCGACAAAGCCGTCGAGTGGGTCATGAAAGACACGAACGCGAAGCTTGTCTTCGCAGACGAATAAGACACGACGGTCCGAAGCAGACCGTCACCGTTGACAAATACCTGCATAGTATAAAGCCTGTAATATACCCGTCGGATGCTCACGTTCCTAATGCTATCCGCCGGGTACATTACAGGCTTTCTCTATGCCTATTTGTACCACCGGGCGACTGTTTCTGCGGACCGATCCGCGCTGATTCACATCTGCTCCAGAATATACTTCTTGACGCCTTCGAGCGTGCTCGATTTCCAGGCGCCTTCGTCGGCCCTTTCCGCGATCGGGCAGATAATGTGGAAGTCGAGCCCTTCACCGACGACGCGCCCGCTCCGCTTGGGATTCATGAAGTTCTCTTCCCACTCCTCATCCGTCGCGTTGGTGTATTTGTCCGGATAGAGGAAGATCTGCTGGCGCTTTGTGGCCGCGACGAACATTTTGGATGCCAGCGGAATGAGCTTGTTGTACTCGTCCTCGGGGATATCGACAAAGATATCCGGGAGACCGGCGCTCACGACATGCTCGTTCTCACGGTCGATCCTGAGGCCGTGCGCGGTGAAAGAGTAACTGTCCTCAGTGAAGCGGAGCTGCAGCACTATGCCCTTGTCGGTGTTGAACTGCGCCCTCTGGTAGTCTGTGTCGAAGATAAAGTTGCCGAGGGAGTAGAAGATGGCCTTTTCACCGACCATCTCGTAGTTCATCGGCACATGCGGATGGTGGGAGACGACGACGTCGGCGCCCATCTCGAGGTATTTCAGATAGCGGTCCCTGGTATAGGGAGAGGGGATCGCGGTGAATTCTTCTCCGCCGTGCGCGACAACGACGCACCAGCGGCACTTCTCTTTGATCCCGGTAATGACCTCCTGAACGGAGTCCATATCGCTCCAGCTGAGGCACCCGGCCTTGTCGGGGCCCGCAGGCTTGCAGCCGCGCTGGTAGCCGACGCCGAACAGCCCGATCCCGCCCGCCTCGTCGAGAATGACGGGGCGCTTCGCTTTTTCCAGGTCCATTCCAACGCCGATCGTCTGTGCCCCGAACTCGCGGGCCTTCTCAAGTGTTATCTCAAGTCCTTCGGGCCCGGCGTCCATGATGTGGTTGTTGGAGAGATTCCAGATATCCGCGCCTATTTTCTTTAAGACAACGGTGGCTTTGGGATCGATCGTGTGCATGAGGCGCATTTCCGCGGCCCTGACTTTGGCGATCTCATCCCCGACCAGGGGTCCCTCCACGTTCGCGATGACGTGGTCGGAGGAGGTCAGTATACGGACCAGGCGTTCGTCGATCAGGTCCTCGTCCTCCCATTTGTTCTGCATATAGTGGTCAAAACCGATATCGCCGGTAAAGGCGAGGGTAGTGGCTGATTTCATGGGGTATCCTTTCGGGTTGCTAAGTGTCGTTGGAACAGGCCGTCGGAGCGCCGCAGGGTGCTGAATACGTAAACAGCGATCAGCAAATACGCCCGGGTCCGGGCTTAGACGCGGCGAGCGAATTTCACTCGCGGATCATCTGCTGGAACACGTCGCCGCGCTCCTCGAAGTTCTTGAAGTAGCCGTAGGACGCCGCTGCAGGCGACAGGATGACGGCCGATCCCGCGGGCGTCAGTTCCCGCGCCAGTTCGACCGCTCCGCGAAGATCCTCTCTGTAATAGCAGCAGGGAAGCTCCGAGACATCCCTGTAGATCCGTTCTCCGGACTTGTACATAAGGATGTAGTTGTATTCGCCGTGGGAACGGATGAAGTCTGTCAAAAGACTGTAGTCAATGTTCCTGTCCATTCCGCCGAGCAGGATCGTCCTGCTGTTGGGAATGCTCTTTAAGGCGGCGATCGCGGCTTCCGGGATCGTGGAGATCGAGTCGTCGTAGTAATCGACTCCGTTCACATTGCCGGCGAACTGCATGCGGTGCCTGAGGCCCGTGAATTCCGCGATCGCTCCCCGGACTTCTTCGGGATCACAGCCGAACAGCCGCGTGCTGATGGCGTATGCGAAGCGCGCGTTGAACTGGTTATGGTCGCCTTTCAGGTTCATCCCGAACCGCATGGGATCGTCGTAGGAGATCACTGTTTTCTCCGCAGCCGTCTCGAGCGGCGGCACGTTATCGCCGACGAAGAGATAGTCGCCGGGCTTCTGGTTCAGGGTGATGTTCGCCTTCGCGCGGAAGTACTTGTCCATCGTGCCGTAGTAGTCCAGGTGTTCCTCGTAGAGGTTGAGGAAAACGGCGATATGCGGCGATATTTTGGCATGGGCGAGCTGGTGGCAGGACATCTCGAAGACTATGATGGTGTCATCCGTGATCTCGCCGTAATAGTCCAGCGCGGGGAAGCCGATGTTGCCGACGAGCAGGGACGGACGGCCGGAGCACTTCGACAGGACCGTGTATATGAGGGAAGAGGTCGTGCTCTTGCCCTTGGTGCCCGTCACGCCTATGACCCTGTCGGAAAATTCCTGCAGGAACAGTTCCGTCATCGACGTGTACTTGTCGCTGAGGTCCCAGGCGACGATGCCCGGGCTCTTGATGATGCAGTCGTACGCGTCCTCATTGATCTCCTCGCGTTTACCCTGGAAGACGGTCAGTTCCCTGACATTGCAGTAGTTGTTGATGAACTTCTCCATAGACTTGCCTTCCAGGCCGTAGCCCCAGAGAAGGATGCGCTTGTTGTTCAGTATTTCGGTTATTTTCATAGAGGGTTCCTCCCGGTAATGCTGTTTAGACTGCGGACGTTCCCGCAGGGACCGTGCAGCAGTTGCACTGACTAAAGAATTATATCATGCGGAGCGGGGATGTGAAAAGTGAGCGGGCAGTCCGCTTTTCACTTTTCACTGTGCTGTGGTATGATAAGGTGACGCTCAAAACAAAGAATTCAGTAAAGGACGCTTATGGAAGACAGAATTGCTTTGGTAGACCTGGATGACAATATCACCGGCTACGCCACCAAAGAGGAAGCGCACCGGAGAGGACTCCTGCACAGGGCTTTCTCCGTGTTCATCATAAATGACGGGAAAATGCTCATTCAGATGCGGAATCCGGATAAATACCACTCCGGCGGGCTCTGGAGCAACGCATGCTGCTCGCACCAGAGGGACGGCGAGGGTCTCACGGAATCCGTGCACAGAAGGATGGCTGAGGAACTGGGATTTGACTGTCACCTGGAAGAGAAGTTCAGTTTTATATACCGCACGCAGTTCAGGCCGGATCTTATCGAGTACGAGTTCGACCACGTCTTCGCCGGGTGTTATGACGGCGAGATCCGCGTGGACCCGGAGGAGGCGTCCGAGACCAGATGGATCTCTTTCCGGGACCTCAAAGAGGAACTGTTAAGGATGCCGGAGCGCTTTTCGAGCTGGTTCATCATCTGCGCGCCGAAAGTGATCGCGGAATATGAGAATACCGGCCGCCATTCTGAAGGGGTGATCTGAATGAAGACAGGAAGAAAGGCCGCTCTGACGGCGTGTTCCGACCCGCTTCCGGGATCCGGAAGGGAGATCGTCGAAGAAGTGGCGCAGTACCTGGCTGAAAAGGGCCTTGTCGTGGAACGCAGCCCCTATCTGTTCGGGTGCGATGAGCCCGATCCCGGCAGGAAAAAGGCGGAAGTCCTGAACGGCTTCTTCAAAGATCCGGAGATGGAATTCATCTTTGACGTGACAGGCGGCGACCTGGCCAACACGGTCCTGAGACATCTGGACTTTGAAGCGGTCCGGGAGAGCAGGGCTGTTTTTCACGGCTTCAGCGACCTGACGACAGTGATCAACGCGATCGCGTCGAGGACCGGGCGCGAGGCGGTGAATTACCAGATCAGGAATATCGCCGGGGGAACCGGCG
>CAMOXN010000006.1 GCA_946629175.1 uncultured Lachnospiraceae bacterium
GGGGCAGGAAGGGCGAGCACCAGAAGGTATTCGACCGGGCCAGAAGGGCCGGTTATGTCCGCCTGCGCGTCGACGGGAACCTTTACGACGTCTCCGAGGAGATCAAACTCGAAAAGAATATCAAGCACAACATCGAGATCGTCATCGACCGCCTGGTCGTCAAGGACGGCATACAGAGAAGGCTCACGGACTCGGTGGAGAATGCGCTGCAGCTGGCGGACGGACTCCTGCAGGTGGATGTGGTGGACGGGGAGATGATGCAGTTCTCCCAGAGCTTTGCCTGCCCGGACTGCGGGATCAGCGTGCCGGAGATCGAGCCCAGAAGCTTCTCCTTCAACAACCCCTTCGGCGCCTGCCCTGCCTGCGCGGGCCTCGGCTACCGCATGGAGTTCGCGCCGGAGCTGATCGTCCCGGATGAGGACCTGTCCATTAACCAGGGCGCGATCGCGGTGATCGGGTGGCAGTCCTGCATGAACAGCGGGAGCTTTGCCAACGCGATCCTGCAGGCGCTGACCAAAGAGTACAGGTTCAGCATGGACACGCCCTATAAGGACCTGACGCCCGAAGTGAAGCAGATGCTGATGTACGGCGCGGACAGGAGCGTCGACGTCTACTACGAGGGGCAGCGCGGAAAGGGCGTGTACCCTGTCACGTTCGAGGGCCTGATCAGCAACACCGAGCGCCGCTACAAAGAGACCGGTTCCGAGACCATGAAGGCCGAGTACGAGGAATTCATGCACATCACGCCGTGCAAGTCCTGCGGCGGCAAAAGACTGCGCAAGGAGTCCCTCGCGGTTACCGTCGGGAATACGGACATCTACGACCTGACCTGCTTCTCTATCCGGGAGCTGCGCACGTTCATGGACGAACTGCAGCTGACCTCGACGCAGCAGAAGATCGGCGCGCAGGTGCTCAAGGAGATCAGGGCAAGGGTGGGCTTCCTCATCGACGTCGGTTTGGACTACCTGACGCTTGCCCGCGCGACGGCCACACTGTCCGGCGGCGAAGCCCAGAGGATCAGGCTGGCGACCCAGATCGGGTCGGGACTGGTCGGGGTGTGCTATATTTTGGACGAGCCGAGCATCGGCCTGCACCAGCGGGACAACGACAAGCTCCTGCGGACGCTCAAGAACCTTCGGGACCTGTGGAACACGGTCATCGTGGTGGAGCACGACGAGGATACGATGCTGGCGGCGGACTACATCGTCGACATCGGGCCCGGCGCGGGCTCCCACGGCGGACAGGTGGTGGCGCAGGGAACGGCCGCGGAGATCATGGCGAACCCGGATTCCATCACGGGGCAGTACCTGAGCGGCACCAAGTCGATCCCTGTGCCTTCCGAGCGGCGCACGCCGACCGGCTGGATCAAGGTGCGCGGCGCGCGTGTCAATAACCTGAAGAACATCGACGTGGAGATTCCTCTGGGCGTCATGACGGCGGTCACGGGCGTCTCCGGCTCGGGCAAGAGCTCCCTCGTCAACGAGATCCTCTACAAGCACCTGGCCAAAAGCCTGAACCGCGCCCGCACCATCGCGGGCGACCACGACGGGATCGACGGCCTCGAGCAGCTCGACAAGGTCATCGCCATCGACCAGTCGCCGATCGGCAGGACGCCGCGGTCCAACCCGGCCACTTATACAGGCGTCTTTGACATGATCCGCGCGCTGTTCGCGGGCACGCCCGACGCCAAGGCCAAGGGATACAGCAAGGGCAGGTTCTCCTTCAACGTCAAGGGCGGCAGGTGCGAGGCCTGCGGCGGCGACGGCATCCTCAAGATCGAGATGCACTTCCTGCCCGACGTCTACGTGCCCTGCGAGGTCTGCCACGGCAAGCGCTACAACCGCGAGACGCTGGATGTGCGCTACAAGGGCAAGAATATTTTCGACGTTCTTGACATGACTGTCGAGGAGGCGGTCACTTTCTTCGAGAACGTCCCCTCCATCCGGCGCAAGATACAGACGCTTTACGACGTCGGCCTCGGCTACGTCAAGCTCGGGCAGCCCTCCACGGAGCTGTCCGGCGGCGAAGCGCAGCGCATCAAGCTGGCGACAGAGCTGTCCCGCAAGAGCACAGGCAAGACCATCTATATTCTGGACGAGCCTACGACAGGCCTCCATTTCGAGGACGTCTCCAAGCTCAACGTGATCCTCCGCCAGCTGGTGGAGGGCGGCAACACAGTCGTCGTCATCGAGCACAACCTGGACGTCATCAAGACGGCGGACTACATCATCGACATGGGCCCCGAGGGCGGAGACGGCGGCGGAACAGTAGTCGCGCGCGGCACGCCGGAGGAGGTGGCGAAGATCCACTCTTCCTATACGGGGTATTATGTGAACAAGATGCTGGAGAGGGATAAGGCGAGGAAGAAAGCTGCGGCGCAGAGCTAAGGGGGAGAATGTTGCAGCGAGCACAGCGCAGCAAGGAGCAAAATGACAGAATACAAGGGATATGTAGAACACATCATCTACAGAAATGAAGAAAATACATATACGGTATTCGAAGTGCAGTGCGAAGACGGCCTTCTGACCTGCACGGGCTTCCCGCCCGCGATCAGCGAGGGCGAGAGCTGCCTTGTCGCCGGGGAAACCGTCCGGCATGCCGTCTACGGCGAGCAGTTCAAGGTACAGACCTACCGAGCGATCCCTCCTGAGAATGCCCAGGCAATGCTGCGCTATCTTGCTTCCGGCGCGGTCAAGGGCATCGGACAGGCGCTGGCAGCAAGAATTGTGAAGAAGTTCGGCGACGACACGCTCCGGATCATGGACGAGGAGCCGGAGAGGCTCGCAGAGATCAAGGGGATCAGCGAACGAAAGGCTCGCGAGATCGCAGCTGTTGTCTCTGAAAAGAGAGAGCTGCGCGACGCAATGCTGTTCCTGCAGCAGTACGGCGTTACGAACCGCGTCGCGCTCAAGATATGGAAGACTTACGGCGAGCAGATGTACGCCGTCCTCAAGGAAAATCCCTATCAGCTTGCTGAGGACATTGGCGGTATAGGGTTCGCCACTGCTGACGAGATCGCAAGCAGGGCAGGGATCAGCGCTCAGTCCGAATTTAGGATCCGGAGCGGCCTGCTCTACGCGCTGTCCATGTCGCTTGCGGAGGGCAGCAGCTATCTGCCCCGGGAGGTCCTTATGCGCAAGGCGGCAGAGCTCCTGCGCGTTCCGGAGGAACTGATCGATATCCAGCTGGACAACCTTATTGTTGAAAGAAGAGTGAAGACCCGCCTCAAAAGAGCAAAAGCGCAGGCCGCTGCCTGGCAGGATGAGCAGCAGGCTGCCCTCAACAGTCCCTGGCAGGACGAGTGGCAGACTGCTCCCGACGCATCCCGGCAGGACGAGCAGCAGATCTACTCCCTCACAGCCTGGCGGGAGGAACAGCAGATCGCGAGGATGCTCTCGGAACTGGAAGGGGAGCCGGTGCGCCTCGGCGGACGGGATCCCGAAGAGGTCCTGAAGGAACTGGAGGCGGAGGAGGACCTGTCTCTGGACCCGCTCCAGCGGGAAGCGGTGCTCATGGCTGCGGAACACGCGGTCCTGATCGTTTCGGGAGGTCCCGGGACCGGCAAGACGACGACGATCAATACGATCATCAGATATCTGAAAAAAGAGAATCTGGAGGTGCTCCTTGCGGCGCCCACAGGACGGGCCGCCAAAAGAATGACAGAGGCGACCGGATACGAGGCGATGACGATCCACCGCCTTCTTGGCGTACATGCAGTCCGCAAGGACGAGGATGGTGCGGGATCCGGCATCGGCGACAGGGACGGAGACATCGCTTATTCCTATTTTGAAAAGAACAGAGATAACCCGCTGGAAACGGACGCCGTCATCATCGACGAGATGTCCATGGTGGACATGCACCTGTTCTGCTCGCTCCTCAAGGCGGTCATGCCCGGGACGAGGCTGATCCTCGTAGGGGACGTGAACCAGCTGCCCAGCGTCGGACCCGGCAGGGTGCTGCAGGACCTGATCGATTCGGGGGTCTTCCGAACGGTCATGCTGACCAAGATCTTCCGGCAGGCGATGGAGAGCGACATCATAACGAACGCGCACAGGATCCTGAACGGAGAGATCCCGAAGATGGGCAACGACAGCCGTGATTTCTTCTTCCTCGAGAGGGACAACGCGCCGGTGATCTACAAGCACACCGTGGAACTGCTGCGCGACAAACTGCCCAAATACCTTCACTGCGACATGGGGGAGATCCAGGTGCTGACACCTATGCGCAAAGGCGCGCTGGGCGTGAGCCGCCTCAACGAGGTCCTGCAGAGCGTCCTCAACCCTCCCGCCGAGGGCAAAAGAGAGGTGCAGCGGCAGGATGTGACCTTCCGCGAGGGAGATAAGGTCATGCAGACCCGCAACAATTACCAGATCGAGTGGGAGATCCGGGGCAATTACGGGATGAAGGTCGACAGCGGGAACGGCGTGTTCAACGGGGACTGCGGCGTGATCCGGAGCATTGACACGAAGGCGGAGACCGTTGAGGTGTGTTTTGACGAGGAGAAAATAGTGGAATACCCGTTTTCCGACCTCGAAGACCTGGAGCCCGCTTACGCCGTGACAGTGCATAAATCGCAGGGGTCCGAGTATCCGGCTGTGATCCTGCCGCTGCTCAGCGGGCCGGCGGGCCTTTTTAACAGGAATCTCCTGTACACGGCGGTGACGCGCGCAAGAGACTGCGTCGTGATCCTGGGCAGCCGGCAGGCGGTAGCGGCTATGACGGCGAATGTCCGGGAGAACCGCAGATATACAGGGCTTAAGGAGAGAATTCATGAGATATTTACAGTCGCCGGGCAGTGATGCTCCTGTATCGGCGTCCGCGCAGCGCGCACGCCGGATCAGGCCGCCGGCGCGCGGCAGCCGCATGAGCCGCATGCAGTCGCCTACACCGGTACTGGATCTGCTGTTTCCGAGGCGGTGCCCTGTATGTGACCGCCCGGTGAAGCCGTACGGCGCGCTGATCTGCGGGGGGTGCGCGCAGGTGCCGGTCCCGGTGGGGGACAGCATCTGCATGAAATGCGGCAAACCGGTGGAAGCGGAGGAGGAGTACTGCGCGGACTGCGCCGCCCGGAAGCATCTCTATTACCGGGGGATGGCGGTCTACCGCTACCGGAGCGTATCCGGATCGCTTTACCGCTTCAAGTACGACGGGAGAAGGGAATACGCCGATTTTTACGGCGAAGGGATGGCGCGCGCCATGGAAAGGTTCCTCAGGGAGACAGGTCCGCGGCACGCGCCGGAACTGCTCATACCGGTCCCGTGCTCCGCGCAGAGGATCCGCAAAAGGGGGTACAACCAGGCGGCCCTGCTGGCGCGCCGCCTGTCGGAAAATACGGGAATTCCGGCTTCGGAAGGCCTCCTTGTCCGCTCCCGCGACACGCGCGCAATGCGTGGAATGACCGCCGCGGAGCGCCAAATAAATTTGAAAAGGACTTTCCATGTATATGGAAATGGTGTAAGATTAAAGTCGATTATGCTCATTGACGACATTTATACTACCGGCGCCACGATCGACGCGTGTGCCGGCGCCCTGCTCGAAGCAGGAGCGGAGGAAGTCAGTTTTTTGACACTCGCGATCGGAGAGAACGCTTTATGATAAACAGGGACAGGGTCCGCACGATGACCAGGCTCGCCATTTACGAGGAGGGGCAGGGCGTAGCGGACGACAAGATGAACGCTTACTTCAAGAACGACTACATCGTCAACAACCTGGTGTGGTCTTTTATAAGCGGCACGATCGCCTTTCTGTTAGTTGTGATCCTGTATTGCTGCTACTACTATGACACGCTGCTGATCCGGGTGTTCGAGAACAGGATCATGGGGCTTGTGACGACGGCTGTCATGCTCTATGCGGCGTTCATGATCTTTTTCCTGGCGGTGACTTTTTTCATTTACCGCTGGCGGTTCAACGCGACGCGCAACAGGCTCAGCAGATACCGCAGAAGGCTGGATCATCTTAAACAGAGTTACGACAGGGAAGACAGACAAGGAAGATAGGGATAATATGTTGACAAGCATTTTTGAAGTCAGAAAGAAGATCATAGAAGGTTACGGTCAGTTCGAGTATATCGTGGTCCCCGCATTCAAGTTCGCGGTGGCCTTTCTCCTTATACTTACGATCAACAAGCACATCGGGTTCAACCAGGGCCTGACCAACCAGCTGCTGGACATCATCATTGCCCTGATCTGCACTCTGGTGCCGGTCAATTTCATGGCAGGGATCATGGTGCTCCTGATACTGGCGCATCTGTACACGCTGTCACTGGAGGCTATGATCGTCGGCGCGGTGATCTTTCTTCTGATGTTCCTCCTTTATTTCCGCTTTTCACCGAAGGACACGATGATGATCCTTCTTCTTCCGCTGGCATTTACCGCGCATCTGGAGTTCGCGGTGCCCGTGGCGGCAGGTCTTCTGTTCGGTCCCGGCAGCGCAGTCGGCGTGGGCTTTAGCGTGATCATCGTCAAGTACCTGTCCTTTGTCGAACAGAACAAAGCGGTGCTCAAGAACAGCGAGATCGGGCCGGCGACGGTCGACAATTTCAGGAACATCATCGACGCGCTCCTGCAGAACAGATCCATGTGGATCCTGGCTGCCGCGTTCGCGGCGGCAGTGGTCGTCGTCTTTTTCATCCGCCGTCTGGAGACGGCGCACTCCTGGACGATCGCGATCATTTTCGGCAACGTGATCGTGCTGTTCATCCTGCTGTTCGGCGACATGCAGTTCGACACCAACATTGATCTGAAACAGGTCTTTCTGGGAGCGGGTCTCTCCCTGATCGTGGAGTTCCTGGTGGAATTCTTCTGCTTTATGGTCGACTACACGAGGATAGAGAGCGTCCAGTTCGAAGATGACGACTATTACTATTACGTGAAAGCGGTTCCGAAAGTTACCGTTTCAGATTCCCTGCGCACGGTCAAGACCATCAGTACATCTAAGAACAGCGGCGCGAATTTCCGTGAACAGATGAACAACAAAAAGGACAAGGCTGCGGACGCGGGATCGGACGAGTAGCGGCCAGTGAGCGCCGCCGGATCCGTGAGGGAATGAAGACAGGGCGGAAATACTAAAGATGCAGCGAATCTTAACCATTCTTCAGAATTATCTGAATTATATAAACGTGCCGAATCTGCGTTGGACGGATATCGTCGAGATCATGATCCTCACATATCTGATCTACCATATTCTGCTGTGGATCAAGAATACACGTGCGTGGTCCCTGCTGAAAGGGCTCCTTGTTGTCGTCGTCTTCGTTATAGTGGCGGCGGTCTTTAACATGAGCACGATCCTGTGGATCGTGCAGCACGTCACGGGATTGGCGGTCACCGCCATCGTGATCCTTTTACAGCCGGAGCTGCGCAGTGCGATGGAAGAACTGGGGCAGACCAATATCCTCAGTTCTTTATTTATTTTTGACAACCAGAGGACATCCGACGGACGTTTTTCGGACAAGACCATATCGGAGATCGTAAGGGCTTCCGTCCAGATGGCAAGGGTAAGGACAGGCGCGCTGATCGTCATCGAGCAGACGTCGCCCCTTCAGGAGTTCGCCAGGACCGGGATCGATATAGACGCGCAGGTGACGAGCCAGCTGCTGATCAATATTTTTGAAAAGAACACGCCGCTGCACGACGGAGCGGCGATCATAAAGGGAGACCGGATCGTCTCCGCGACCTGCTATCTGCCTCTGTCCGAGAACAAGATGGATAAGGACCTGGGTACCAGGCACAGAGCCGGCGTCGGCATTTCGGAAGTGACGGACTCCCTGACGATCATTGTCTCGGAGGAGACGGGTGAGATCAGCCTTGCCTACAAGGGGGCACTGACCAGGAATGTCAGCGAGGAGCATCTTAAGGACAGACTGGTGACGCTGCAGAACAAGGAGATTCAGGAGGCCAGATATGCAAGACTTCTCTCCAGACGAGGGAAAGACAAGGAAAAGGATACAGGAGAGATTACAGGGGATCTTTGAGAACGGAAGGCTCAAGATCATTTCTCTGGGCGTCGCGATCGCGCTGTGGCTCTTCGTGACCAATTTCCAGGATCCGGAGACCGTGCTGACGGTCAACAATGTTCCGGTCAGGATCCTGCATATGAACACGGTCACTTCGGAAGGCAAGACATGTATCGTCCTCGACGACAGCGACACGATCCCGGTGGTCACGATCAGCGCGCCGAGATCCGTGGTCGACGCGCTGTCCTCGGACAATGTGATCGCGACAGCGGACGTGGAGAAAATGGAAGCGGACAACATGGTGCCGATCGACATCACGACCAACAAGTACAGCGATTCGATCAAGAGCATCACGAGTTCGATCAGATATGTGAGACTGAGCATCGAAGATGAGTCCACGGCGACCTTTAATATCGACATGTCCGTGAAGGGCAGGGTCGCGGACGGAAGCCAGATCGGCCAGATCACCCTCGAACAGAACCAGGTGCGGGTGACAGGACCGGCTTCGGAAGTCGCGCTCGTATCAAGCGCGGGCGTGGTCGTGGATGTCTCCGGAACGGAGAACAATATCAGCACGAACGCGGAGATCCATCTCTATGACGCGGAGGGCAACGACATCCGGCTGGACAAGAACCTGTCGCTGAACATCGACAAGACCATGGTCAGGGTCGAGCTGCTCACGCTCAAGCAGATCCCGGTCAAGATAGCGGTATCCGGGACTCCTGCTGAAGGATTCAGGCTGACCGGCGAGACCTCGGTGGAACCGGGAAGGATCACGATCGCTGCCAAGAAAGGCGTCCTCGACAGTGTGAGCGCGGTCAGTATCCCTTCGGCGGAACTGAATGTGACGAACAGGACCAAGACGCTGGTCAAAAGCTTTATAATTGCCAATTACCTGCCCGACGGAGTGATCACGGCGGACGGGGAGACAGATACCGTAAAGGTCACGGTGGAGATCGTGCCCATGGAACCGGAAGAAATCACTAACTGAAAGGGGAACAGATAAATGCGTGGTTATAAGAGGTATAAGAGAACACCTGTCGTCGACTATCCGGAGAGACAGTGGCCGAACAAACAGATCGAGAAAGCGCCCGCCTGGGTCAGCGTCGATCTGAGGGACGGGAACCAGGCCCTGATCGATCCGATGGTGGTCAGTGAGAAAATGGAGATGTTCCGCCTTCTGGTCAAGCTCGGATTCAAAGAGATCGAGATCGGTTTCCCGGCTGCCAGCCAGATCGAGTACGATTTCCTTCGTGAACTCGTAGAAAAGGATATGATCCCGGACGATGTCGTCATCCAGGTCCTTTCACAGTGCAAGGAAGACCAGATCGAGAGGACGTTCGAGTCCATTCAGGGCATCAAACAGGCAGTGGTCCATATCTACAATTCCACTTCCACTCTGCAGAGGGACGTGGTCTTTGGCATGGACAGAGAAGAGATCATCGATATCGCGGTACAGGGGACCAAATGGGTCAAAGAGAGGGCGGAGAAATTCCCCGGCAAGATCTATTTTGAGTATTCTCCCGAGAGCTTTACCGGCACGGAGCTGGATTTTGCCCTCGAGATCTGCACGGCTGTGCAGGACGTGTGGCAGCCCACACCGGAAGACCCGATGATCTTCAATCTCCCCTCCACGGTGGAGATGACGACGCCCAACGTCTACGCGGACCAGATCGAGTGGATGAGCCGCCACTTCAAGAACAGGGACAGCATCATCCTGAGCGTGCACCCGCACAACGACAGAGGATGCGGCGTCGCGGCGACAGAGCTTGCCCTGCTGGCAGGTGCGCAGCGCGTCGAGGGAACGCTCCTGGGCAACGGCGAGCGGACCGGGAATGTCGATATTCTGACCCTTGCGTACAACATGTTCTCACAGGGCATCGACCCTGAACTGAACCTTGAAGATATCAACGAGATCGTGGAAGTGTGCGAGAAGTGCACGAAGATGAGCGTGGACGAGCGCCATCCCTATGCCGGCAAGCTCGTGTTCACTGCTTTCTCCGGGTCCCATCAGGACGCGATCAACAAGGGCGTCCAGGCGCTCAAGGAAAGAAAATCCATTTATTGGGAGGTACCTTATCTTCCGATCGATCCGTCCGACATCGGAAGGGTCTACGAGCCGGTGGTCCGCATCAATTCCCAGTCCGGAAAGGGCGGCGTGGCCTTCATCATGAGCACCTACTTCGGCTTCAAGCTTCCCAAGGGAATGCACAGGGAGTTCGCGGACGTCGTGCAGAAGGTCTCCGAGAAGAAGGGCGAGGTCCCGCCGGAGCAGATCATGGACCTGTTCCGCAGCGAATATCTGTACAAGAACGAGCCCCTGCACTTCAGGAAGCTCCAGGTCACGGATATGAGCAGCGATGTCAAGACCAATTTCGACACCAAGGTCAGGGTCGTCTTCACGGATCACGGCGAGACAGAGCAGGTCGAAGCGGTCGGCAACGGCCCTCTGGACGCTGTCCTTCGCGGCCTGCAGCTGAAGTTCGGCTTCAACATCAAGATCCTCGATTACGAAGAGCACGCGCTCAAGTCGGGTTCCGATTCCCAGGCGGCGGCTTACATCCACCTGATGGATGCCGACAGCGGCAGGATCACCTATGGCGTAGGCGTCAGCTCCAACATCACGAGAGCTTCGGTGCGCGCTATTTTCTCCGCGATGAACAGACTGGATCTGGGCGAGAGAAGGCAGGGAATTTCAGATAGTTTCTGACCGCGCGGTCACGCCGGATCCGGGAGCGCCGGGGATGGCACCGTGTCAAAACAGAGATAGCACTATAATAAAGGAGTAACAGATGGCAGAACAGAAGAAACTGGTAGCAGAGATCACATCCATGGATGAGGATTTCACACAATGGTATACGGATGTCGTGATCAAGGCAGGGCTCATCGCCTATTCCAACGTCAAGGGATTCATGGTCTACAAGCCGGCAGGCTACGCGATCTGGGAAGCGGTCCAGAAACACCTGGATGCCCGCTTCAAGGCGACCGGCGTTGAGAACGTCTATCTTCCCCTGATCATCCCGGAGAATCTCCTGAGTAAGGAGAGCGACCTGGTCGAGGGATTCGCGCCCGAAGTTGCGTGGGTCACTCACGGCGGACAGGAGGAGCTGCAGGAGAGAATGTGCGTGCGCCCCACTTCCGAGACCCTCTTCAGTGATTTCTACAAGGATGAGATCCAGTCCTACAGGGATCTTCCTATGGTCTACAACCAGTGGTGCAGCGTTGTCCGCTGGGAGAAGGAGACCAGGCCGTTCCTTCGTTCGAGAGAGTTCATGTGGCAGGAGGGCCACACCGTTCACGCGACCGCGGAGGAAGCGCAGGAGAGAACGGAGCAGATGCTGAACGTCTACGCGGATTTCTGCGCGGAGGACCTGGCGATCCCCGTCGTCAAGGGTCAAAAGACTGACAAGGAGAAATTCGCCGGCGCTGTCGCGACCTATACCATCGAAGCGCTCATGCACGACGGCAGGGCGCTCCAGTCCGGAACCAGCCACAACTTCGGCAGCGATTTCGCGAAAGCTTACGGCATCCAGTTCACGGACAAGGACAATAAGCTCAAATACGCGTACCAGACTTCCTGGGGACTTTCCACCAGGATCATCGGCGCGCTGATCATGGTCCACGGAGACAACTCCGGGCTCGTGCTGCCGCCCAAGATCGCGCCCACACAGGTCATGGTCATCCCGATCCAGCAGAGGAAAGCCGGCGTCCTTGAGAAGGCGGGAGAGATCGCTGATACGCTTAAAGCGGGCGGTTTCCGCGTCAAGGTCGACGAGACGGACAAGAGCCCCGGATTCAAGTTCGCGGAGCAGGAGATGCGAGGCATCCCGCTGCGCGTCGAGATCGGTCCCAGGGACATCGCGGAAGGCAAGTGCGTCGTCGTGCGCCGCGACACCCGCGAGAAGATCAGCTGCGAGATCGCTTCTCTGGCTGAGACGATCGGACAGATCCTGCCTCAGATGCAGCAGGATATGTATGACAGGGCTAAGAAGCACCTTGAAGAACACACCTTTGAAGCGCCCGACAAGAAGACCTTCGAGGAGCTGTTCGAAGAGACCAGGGGCTTTGTAAAGGCCATGTGGTGCGGCAGCAGGGAGTGCGAGGAGAAGATCAAGGAAGACTATTCAGTGACCAGCCGCTGCATCCCCTTCGAGCAGAAAAAGCTCAGCGACGTCTGCGTCTGCTGCGGCAAGCCTGCGACCAAGATGGTCTACTGGGGCAGGGCGTATTAAGAGCTTCAATGTGCCGAATGAGATTGCTCCGGGGCATACTTGGCACGGAGAAGGCCGACAATGTACCCGGAGGAGAGCATTAGGAACGTGAGCCGACGACGGGTACATTGTCGGCCTAAGCCGTGCATGAATTTGCACCGGAGGAGATCATTTGGAACTTAAGATCCGAATACCGGAACAAGTAAATACGATCCTGGAGAAGCTCCACGAGTCCGGCCACGAAGCATACGTGGTCGGCGGATGCGTCCGTGACGCCCTGCTCGGCAGGGAGCCCAACGACTGGGACATCACGACCTCGGCGCTCCCGCATATGGTCAAGGAGATCTTTCCCCGGACCATCGACACCGGGCTCAAGCACGGCACGGTCACGGTACTGATCGGAAGAGAAGCTTATGAAGTGACGACCTACCGGGTAGACGGCGTCTACGAGGACGGCCGCCATCCCAAGCAGGTCACGTTCACGCCGAGCCTCTCGGAAGACCTGCGGCGAAGGGATTTTACGATCAACGCGATGGCGTACGATCCGGACAGCGGGCTTGTGGACCTCTTCGGAGGGCAGCAGGATCTCTCGGACGGGATCATCCGCGCGGTGGGCGATCCCATGCAGCGGTTCACGGAAGACGCGCTGCGCATTTTGAGGGCTTTCCGTTTCGCCGCGCAGCTGGGGTATGGGATCGACCCGGATACGCTCCGGGCGGCCTCCGAGCTCTCGCAGAACCTCTCGAAGATCAGCAGCGAGCGGATCAGGGACGAGCTTGAGAAAATACTGCTCTCCGACAACCCCGACATCCTCATGAAGGCATATGAGGCGGGGATCACGGCAGTCTTCCTTCCGGAGTTCGACGTGTGCATGGAGACGCCCCAGAACAATCCGCACCACTGCTATAACGTCGGCGAGCACACGATATGGAGCGTCGCGCTGATCCGTAAGGACAGGATCCTGAGGCTGACGATGCTGCTGCACGATTTTGGCAAGCCGGCAACAAGGGAGACGGACGAGAAGGGAATAGACCACTTCCGCGGACATCCCGAGGAGAGCTATCACATTTCCAAAGTGATCCTCCGAAGGCTCAAGTATGACAACGAGACGATCCGCAAGGTGACGACGCTGGTCAGGTATCACGATGTGCGCATGCGGCTGACGGAGCCCGCCGTGCGCAAGACCATCGTGAGGATCGGAGAGGACCTCTATCCCCTCTATCTTGAGATCCAGCACGCGGACACAATGGCGCAGAGCCTGTATCAGCGCGACGACAAGCTGGCCTATACCGCAGAGCTCGAGATGATCTACGACAGGATCATGTCCCGCGGCGACTGCCTGAACCTGAAGGACCTTGCCGTGAACGGGTCGGATATTATCGCTGCCGGCGTTAAGCCCGGCAGGGAGGTGGGCAGCATTCTGGCACAGATGCTGGAGGATGTCCTCAATGTTCCGGAGCACAATGACAAGGAATATCTGATGGGGCATTACGTAAAGACCTGACGCGATACCGCGCTGGAACCGGCGGCTCTGAAGCGCTGTTCCGACGGGGGCATTTGCGGATATCCTGAGGCGTTCTGAGGGGTGTCCGGAAGAGCGCGCAGTGTCCTTGAAAAAATACGTAAAATATGGGGTAATTCCGCGCCGATGACCTTTCGCAGGTTGACAAATATCGGAGTAACTATTTATAATTTACTAAGCAATTATACAGAAAGTCTCGTATTTGAGCAGGAGGAAAGACAATGAACAGGACAGAAATGATCGCAGCGATCGCTGATAAAGCTAACATCTCCAAGAAGGATGCTGATAAGGCACTCAAGGCATTCACAGATACAGTTGCAGAGGAACTGGCGGCAGGCAGGAAGGTTCAGCTTGTCGGCTTCGGCACTTTCGAAGTGAGCGAGAGAGCAGCAAGAGTAGGTATCAATCCTCACACCCGCAAGCCCCTCGAGATCAAGGCTTCCAAGGCTCCCAAGTTCAAAGCGGGCAAGGCCCTGAAGGATGCGATCAACTGATAAATGATCGAAAGAAAGCGTTCGGGACGGCGCAGCCGGTGCCGGGCGTGATCAGAATGAATTTGATCAGAATGGATTTGATCAGACTGAATTGTTGTACGGACAGCCCGGAGTTCTTCTCCGGGCTTTATCCTTGTATTGAGAAGAACATGATCCTGAGGTGATTTATGAGACTGGACAAATATTTGAAGATATCGAGGCTGATCAAGAGGCGTACGGTCGCCAACGAAGCCTGTGACAACGGAAGAGTTACATTGAACGGAAGAGTTGCCAGGGCTTCCGCGGAAGTGAAGCCGGGTGATATTATCGGCATTTCCTTCGGGAACCGTGAGACCCGCGTCGAGGTCCTGACCGTGCAGGACAATGTGCGCAAGGAAGCGGCCGCGGACATGTTCCGGTACCTTCCTGTGCCGGAGGAAGCCGCAGGGATTTCCACGGAAGCAGCCGGGGAGACCTCCCTGGAAACGGAAGGCGATTTCTGAACTCTTTCTAAACTCTTCGTACAGCGCATTGACGGATGCGGAAACAGAGGGGTAATATGGTTGCACGAAGAGAGTTGAGACATGCCGGCAGCTGCGCATGCTGACGGTATTTGAGCAGTAATTCAGTTATTGCCGTTCCCGACGGGAAGGAGGAGCCGATGGCGCTTGAAAGATCCGCGAAGACCCATGAACAGAATAAGCTCAGCGTATGGATCGCGGCGGTGGTCGTCGGTATTTTGATCGTGGTGATCATGGTCGCGTGCGCGGGACTTCTCAAACGGCTGCACAGGAACAACGAGCGGATCGAGGAGCTCGAGGCCGAGATCGTCTACGAGGAGCAGCGGGCAGTCGATATCGAGGAGTACCGGCAGTATACGAAGACCAGGGAATACATCGAAGAAGTCGCAAGAGAGAAACTCGGGCTGGTCTACGACGGAGAAGTGATCTTCAAGGAAGGCTCTTCGGACTGAGAAGGATGGATGCGGGCAGGGCCGGCGCGTTCTTACACGGGTCGCGGAACAGAGGCCGATATCGGCCCGCTTTCACATCGGGGCGGCCAGGCCCCTGTATTGATAAAGAGAGCTGCCGCCGGCCGCGGCGGCTTTTTGATTGCGTCCGATCGATTTCAGGCTATGACCGGCCTGATCGGAAAGATCACAGGGCATATGTTCCTTCCGGGGACTGACGCCCGGAACACTGCGGAAAAGGAGGTACACATGGTCAATCGGATCTATTCGTTCATGACCCGCCACAATATGACCGCGCCGGGCAGCCGGGTACTTGCCGCTGTTTCCGGAGGCGCGGATTCGATGTGCCTTCTTGAGGTGCTCAGCACACTGCGCCCGCGTGCGGGGTTCGAACTGCGGGTCCTGCACGTTCACCATGGACTGCGCGAAAGCGCGGAGGGAGATCTGGACCATGTGTCAAAATACTGCGCGGCCGCAGGCATTCCCTTTCAGGCAGTCCGCGTGGACGCGGGCGGTCACGCGGCTGAGTGCGGCATGAGTGTGGAGGAAGCAGCAAGGACTCTCAGATATGAGGCGCTGGAAAGAGCCGCGCGCGAGTGGGATGAGGAGCAGGCGGCCGGCGCGGGAAGCGTTTCCCCCTGTCGTGTCGCGGTGGCGCACCACATCGAGGACCAGGCGGAGACAGTGGTCTTCAACCTGCTGCGAGGGAGCAGGCTGACCGGACTTCGGGGAATGCAGCCTGTCAACGGCAGGATCATCCGGCCCATGCTGGAGGTGAGCCGCACGGAGATCGAAGGATTCCTTATGCAGCGCGGGATCTCATGGCGGGAAGACGAGACCAACGAAGACATGCGCTACACGAGGAACCTGATCAGAAAAGAAGTGATGCCGCTGCTCCTTAAGATCAATGCGGGAGCCCGTGAACACATCGCGAGAGCGGCGGAAGAAGCCGCGGAGACGGAAGAGTTCCTTAAGTTCGAGACGGACCGGGCACTGAGGGCATGTTATGTGAATTCACAGGTCAGTATCCCGGCGCTCATGCTGGAACCCGCCCTGCTGAGAAGGCGGGTCATTTACGCGGTGATCGCCGATGCCGCCGGCGGGAAGAAGGACCTGCAGGATGCGCATGTGCAGGCAGTGCTGCACCTCATGCAGAAGAAGGGCAACGGGGACCTGGATCTCGTGGGCGGCGTGCATGTGAGAAAATCGTACGATCTGCTGTATTTTTACGGAAGCGACAAGCGGGGCGCCTCTCAGGAAAGCCGCGAAGAACGGGATGAGGAACGCGGCGCTGTCGCACAAGCCGCCGCAGAGGCTTCAGTTCCCGCTGCCGCGACGGACTCCGGACCTCTTCGCTGGCCGACTGACCCCGGGGAGTTCACGTTCAGGGTGTTCGCGTTTGAGGCGGATATGGACGCCGTTCCCCGAAACCTGTATACGAAATGGCTCGATTATGATAAAATAGGAACGTTTCCGGAATTCAGGAACAGGCGCGAAGGAGACCGCATAACGCTCGACGAGAGCGGAAGGTCCAAGACGATCGCCAGATACATGATCGACGCCAAGATCCCGAAAGAACTGCGCGGTAAGATCGTAATGCCAGCGGCGGGCAGCGAGATCCTGTGGATCCCGAACGGCCGCATCAGCGCCGCTTACAAGGTGAGCAGCAGAACGAGAACGATCCTGGAGATCCGATGGGATCCGGACGCGGATAAGGAACCGCGGACGGAACACTGATCACCGGACAGCGATAATAAGGCACTTACAATCAGGAACACTCATTAAAAAGCGAGGAGATACCATGGCGGAAGTAATCAGGGAGCTTATCAGTGAAGAAAAGGTAGACGCGAGGATCAGGGAGCTGGGCGAACAGATCTCGAAAGATTACGCGGGGGAAAGCGTGCATCTGGTCTGTATTTTGAAAGGGGCATGCATTTTCATGTGCGACCTGGCCAAGAGGATCAGGGTGCCCTTATCCATGGACTTCATGACAGTGTCCAGCTACGGGAGCGGGACCCAGTCCAGCGGCATCGTCAGGATCAAGAAGGACCTGGACGACCCGATCAAGGGCCTCAATGTCCTGATCGTGGAAGATATCGTCGACTCCGGGCGCACCCTGCATTACCTCACCGAGGTCTTCAAGGAGAGGGGCTGCAAGAGCGTGCGCACATGCACTCTTCTGGACAAGCCTGAGAGGCGCGTCGTTGACCTGGATGTGGATTACGTCGGATTCATGATCCCGAACCAGTTCGTGGTGGGATACGGGATGGATTACGACCAGCGGTACAGGGACCTTCCCTTCATCGGTGTGGTCGAATTCACCGAAGAATAAGATACAAGAGGTAATTACGTTTGAATAATGATCGAAGACCAGTAAACAGTCTCATAATGCCTGTCGCGATCCTGATCCTGTTCGTCTCCCTGTTCCTGCCCCTGGTGCGCGGATCGTTCTCCTCCGGGCAGGACGTTTACAAACTGGAGGACTTTCAGGAGGACCTCGCGGCGGGAAACGTCAGCGACGTGTCGATCACGCCCAACCGCGACAATGATACGGGATATGCGGTGGTCACCCTGAATGAGGGCGCCAAGAAGATCCTGTACGCGACGCGGATCGCGGAAGTGGAGGCGACCGCGCGGGAGGCAGGGATCAAACCGGTGGTCAAGGACATCCCGTCGGAGAACACCTTTATGGTCAGCGTGCTTCCGACGATCCTGGTCGTCGTTGTGTGCCTGTTCTTCTTCTACATGATGAACGCGCAGAGCATGGGCGGCGGGACCAATGCCAAGATGATGAATTTCGGCAAGAGCAAGGCGCGGCTTACGAATGACAGCGGTGTGACGCTTAAGGACGTGGCGGGCCTGCAGGAGGAGAAGGAGGATCTCGAGGAGATCATCGATTTCTTAAAGGATCCCGGCAAGTTCACGAAACTCGGCGCGCGCATCCCGAAGGGCGTTCTCCTCGAAGGAGCCCCCGGAACGGGCAAGACACTGCTCGCCAAGGCTGTTGCAGGAGAGGCGGGCGTTCCGTTCTTCAGTATTTCGGGGTCTGACTTCGTAGAGATGTTCGTCGGTGTCGGCGCGTCCCGCGTAAGGGATATGTTCGATGAGGCCAAGAAGAATTCTCCCTGCATCGTCTTCATCGATGAGATAGACGCGGTGGCCAGGCGCAGGGGCACGGGCCTCGGCGGCTCCCACGACGAGCGCGAGCAGACGCTGAACCAGCTGCTGGTGGAGATGGATGGCTTCGGTGTCAATGAAGGCATCATCGTAATGGCCGCCACGAACCGCGTGGACATACTGGATCCCGCGATCATGCGCCCGGGCCGCTTTGACAGGAAGATCTCTGTGGCGAGACCCGATGTGAAGGGCAGGGAGGCCATCCTCAAAGTCCATTCCAGGGAGAAACCCCTGGGAGAAGACGTGGACCTCACCGAGATCGCCCGCACGACGGCAGGGTTCTCCGGCGCTGATCTCGAGAACCTCATGAATGAAGCCGCGATCGCCGCCGCGAGGGCGGACCGCTCCTTCATCATGCAGTCCGACATCAAAGAAGCCTTTATCAAGGTAGGCATCGGCAAGGAAAAGAAGAGCCATGTGATCACCGACGAAGAAAAGCGCATCACAGCGTATCACGAGTCGGGACACGCGATCCTTTTCCACGAGCTTCCCAAGGTCGGCCGGGTCTACACGGTCTCCATCATTCCGACCGGAATGGGCGCGGGCGGCTACACAATGCCGCTCCCGGAGAAGGACGAGATGTATGTGACGAAAGGCCGCATGCTGCAGGAGATCATGGTGAGTCTCGGCGGCCGGATCGCCGAAGAGATGGTGCTCGACGACATCACGACCGGCGCTTCCGCGGACATCCGCCAGGCCACGGGCATCGCAAGGCACATGGTCATGCGCTACGGCATGTCTGACAAGATAGGGACGATCAATTATGAGCAGGAATCCGACGATGTCTTCCTCGGATACGACATCGGGCGGGAGAACAGGCACAGCGAGTTCATCAGCGGCGAGATCGACAAGGAAGTGCGCCGGATCATCTCGGAGTGCTACGCCAAGGCGAAGGAGATCATAGTGGCGCACGAGGATGTGCTCCACAGATCGGCTGCTCTTCTGATCGAGAGAGAAAAGATCACCGGCGAGGAGTTCGACGCGCTCTTCCACGGTGCGTGAGTTAGGATCAAGCTTAGGCGGACAGTTTGGGGGATAGCAAGTATTGTCATATATGCACAATTCACGGGGATGGCTTTTGTGAACTTTGTGAATTCTGCAACTTTATCTTTGGGGGGTGATTTGTTACTATACAGTTGTAACCCCCCAATACATTTAAGTTTTTGCTATACCCCATTTAGAAGAATACCTTCTCTAAAAAAGACAGTCCCCCCCAAGCACTGTCTTTTTTTGTGCGTTGCAATGAGCCATGCATGGACGGGACGGCAAGCGGACATGCGCTGTCGCCTTTCCCACCGAATATGATCAATTATCGTTTTGGGGTGTGTCTATTTTGGCTTTTCTTCCCACTAAATTCCAAGAATGCTTCATTTGGGGAGCGGCCGATTTCTTGTCACTGGGGTATCTTTTCATTTCTTCTGGGTATCTATACTCCCCAAACAGTAAGAAAGCTGTTTTTGGGGTGAATGGAGATCTTTGGTACTTCCCCCAATTTTTAAAATTGATCGATCTGAGGAGTCAGAAGGCAAAATATTGACTCCCCAAAATGATAAATAGTCTGATTTGAGGGGACAGCATCTGGATTATAAGATCGGATACCCCTCTACCGTATATAATATTTGGCTTTTCTCCGCGGGCCCGGAGAAATTGCCGGAACTGTCATGCCGTAAGGAGACCGGTAAAGCTTCTATAAAAGGGTTACAACATGCCTCAGGATTACATCAACACAAAAGCGCTGTTTACTGACCAGACAGAGTCATTTCTGAAGGTGCTGCCGATCAGGCCGCCTACGAGAAAAGGCAGGAAGAGATACGCGATCCGCATCCGGCTGCGTACAGCGGCAGGGGAGGTGGACCGCGCTGTTCTTTTGACGGATGACGGAGAGATCCCGATGCATGTTGAGCGGGAGAGCAAGTGGTTCATCTTTTTTGCGGTGGAGGTAGAGACGGGCTGGGATCCGCTCAGGTACGCCTTCCGGCTTCGGCTCGCGGACAGCAGGCGCGAAGTGATCTATAAACGCATCGGTCTCGAGTGGGCGCAGAGTGATGGAGGCGAAGACTGCTCGGGCGGCACCGCGCTGTACGGCGCTGTTAGAGGCGCGGGAAGAATTGCTGACAGCGCGCGGCCGGTGACGGCCAGAGGCACAGAGAACGGCGCAGCCGACAGCGCACGGCAGGTTGCGGCTGAAGGCACAGAGAGCGCTGCGGCGGTGCACGGAACAGTGAGCGCGAGCGCCTCGGAGGTGCACGACGGAACAAAACGCGCCGTGGCGGCGCACAGCAGGGCCGGAGCCGTGAAGGCCGGCTGGGTGCAGGCGGACGAGGACGACGTCCGGGCTTTCGGCACAGCGCAGGGCGGCACACGAAGCGGCGCGTGGGGCACAGCGCAGGGCGGCACAAACAGCGCTGCCGAGGAAGACGATGAAGAAGCGGCGCAAGGCGGGAGAACGGACGGGTGGTGGTATTATAACCCCGAGTTCAAGGTGCCGGAGTGGGCCAAGGGAGCCGTGATGTACCAGATCTTCACGGACCGCTTCTGCAACGGCGATCCGGGCAACGACGTCGTAGACGGCGAGTACGCTTACAACGGCGGGCAGGTCGTGCACATTGACGACTGGTACAGTCCGCCGGCGTGCGACGACACGCGCGAGCATTACGGCGGCGACCTGCAGGGCATCATAGACAAGCTGGACTACCTCGATGAGCTGGGGATCGACGCGATCTACCTCAATCCGATCTTTGTCTCGCCTTCCAACCACAAGTATGACACGCAGGATTACAGCCACATCGATCCGCACTTCGGCAAGATCGTGCATGACTCCTGGGAGATCCTGTCCGAAGGAGCGATGGAGAATACCGGCGCCAGCAAATACAGGGTTCGGGTGACGGACCCCGCTAACCTCGAGGCCAGTGACCGGCTCTTCGCGCATCTGGTCCGTGAGGCGCACAGGCGCGGGATCCGCGTGATTCTGGACGGAGTCTTCAATCACTGCGGCTCCTTCCACCGCTGGCTGGACCGCGAGAAGCTCTATCTCTATAACGGGAATTACGCGCCGGGCGCTTACGAAAGGAAGGATTCCCCGTACAGGGACTATTTTGCCTTCGAAGAGGACGAGTGGCCGGACAACGGCACATACGAGAGCTGGTGGGGGTTCGAAACGCTGCCCAAGCTCAATTACGAGGGATCGGAGGAACTGTGCGAGGAGATCCTGCGCGTCGCGGCCAAGTGGGTGTCGCCGCCTTACAACGCGGACGGCTGGCGGCTGGACGTGGCGGCTGACCTGGGACATTCGGAAGCTTTTAACCACAGATTCTGGAAGCGCTTCCGCCATGCGGTCAAAAGAGCGAACCCCGACGCCGTCATTCTCGCCGAGAACTATCTCGACTCGGCGGACTGGCTGCGGGGAGGCGAGTGGGACACGATCATGAACTACGAGGGGTTCATGGAGCCGCTGACGTGGTTCCTGACGGGGATGGAGAAGCACGGCGACGATTTCCGGAAGGAGAGGCTGGGCGATCCGGAGCGGTTCTGGCAGGCGATGGCCTGGAAAGGGCAGAACGACATGCCGCAGGAACCTCTCATGTGCAGCATGAACCAGCTGTCCAATCATGACCACTCCCGGTTCCTGACAAGGACGGCCAGACGCGTGGGGCGGCTCGCGGACCTCGGGCCTGAGGCGGCTTCAGATGGCGTGCGCGAGAGCGTCTACCGCGAGGCTGCGGTCGTGCAGATGACCTGGCCCGGCGCGCCGACGATCTACTACGGCGACGAAGCGGGCGTCTGCGGGTTCACGGACCCCGACAACAGGAGAACTTACCCCTGGGGACGCGAAGACAAGGAGATGATCCGCTTCCATACGGAGCTGATCCGGATGCACAAGGAGATCGGGTGTCTGCGGGAAGGATCGGTCATCCGCCTTACGGATGCTCGAAACATGCTCTGTTACGGCAGGTTCGATGGGTATTCGTCCGCCGTGGTGGTCGTCAACAACCGGGAGGAGCCGATGACGGTGCGGATCCCGGTCGTCTACGCAGGCGTTCCGGACGACGCGCACATGAAGCTGCGGTTCCTGACAGGGCAGCACGGGTTCCTTGCGCATCCCCGGACAGTATACAGGGTGGTCAACGGCATCCTGAAAATTGATATGGCGCCGGAATCGGCTGCGGTGCTGGTGCGGTGAATAAGGTGACACAGGTATGTCGCAAAAAGCGAAAGGATCAAACTCCTGCTCGCGTGCGGCATGCCTCTGTCACCTTTTATTATGCCCGAACTGACCGGCAGCCCCTGCATCTTGCACATACCGGCGCGTCTCATCAAGCGTCCGGTAAGCAAAATGCACAAAAACTTCAGAGTATATTCGGCGTTATCAAAATTGCGCATGACCGCCGGTGTCCAGTATAATGAAATCGATTACAATTCAGTTCCAACCACGAACAGGATCGCACCGGGAAGCGATGCGCTCCGGAAAGGAATGTTATGTTCGAAAACAAGAAATGGGACAAGGTATTTAAAAAACGTCTGAGCAGGCACTATGACGAGATGAAGTGGCTCTACAGCGAACTCTATCACAATGACCAACAGGCTTTTAACTATTTCTGCGATATGATGTACGAGTACTACAAAAAGAGGAGCCCGATCCTGAAGGAGTGGGACGAAGCCCGCGAGGCGGCCCCCGACTGGTACAAGGGCAACGATATGCTCGGCATGCTCATGTATACGAACTGCTTTGCAGGCAATCTCAAGGGCGTCCGCAAGCACCTCGACTACATCCAGGAGTGTGGTGTCAACTACCTGCACCTGATGCCCCTTCTCGAGAGCCCCAAGGACCGCAGCGACGGCGGCTACGCCGTCTCCGACTTCCGCAAGGTCCAGCCCGAACTGGGCACGATGGAAGACCTCGCTGATCTGGCGGACGACTGCCATACCCGCGGTATGTGCGTGTGCCTGGACTTCGTCATGAACCACACCAGCGAAGACCACGAGTGGGCGAAGCGCGCCCGCGCCGGTGAGAAGGAATACCAGGACCGCTATTTCTTCTACGACGACTGGACCATCCCGAACGAGTTCGAGAAGACCGTTCCCCAGGTCTTCCCCCAGACCGCGCCCGGCAACTTCTCCTGGTGCGAGGAAGCGGGCAAAGTAGTGATGACCACCTTCTGGCCCTACCAGTGGGATCTCAACTACGCGAACCCTGTCGTATTTAACGATATGACGGCGGATATGCTCAACCTCTGCAACCACGGCGTGGACATCATCCGCCTGGACGCGACACCTTACATCTGGAAGACGATCGGAACTTCCTGCCGCAACCTGCCGCAGGTCCACACGCTGGTGCGCCTGATGCACATGGCCTCCGAGGTCGTATGCCCCGGCACGCTCCTTCTCGGCGAAGTGGTCATGGAACCGAGCAAGGTCGTTCCGTATTTTGGCACGGTCGAGAAGCCGGAGTGCCACATGCTGTACAATGTCACGACCATGGCGAGCACATGGCACACCGTGGCGACCCACGACGTGCGTCTGCTCCGCCACCAGATGGAGACGGTCTTCGAACTGCCGCACGAGTACACTTTCCTGAACTACCTGCGCTGCCACGACGACATCGGCTGGGGCCTGGACTACGAATACCTCAAACAGTTCGGCACGACCGAGGTGCCCCACAAGAAGTACCTCAACGACTATCTGACCGGCAAGGGCTACAACAGCGACGCCCGCGGCGAGCTCTACAACGATGACCCGCGCCTGGGCGACGCGAGGCTCTGCGGGACCACGGCTTCGCTCTGCGGCATCGAAGCGGGCGAGGCAGAAGGGGATGAGGCCAAGATCTCGAAGGGGATCAGCCTGGATATCATGCTGCACGCCTTCCTGCTGACCCAGAGCGGCATCCCTGTACTGTACGCGGGTGACGAGATCGGCCAGCTCAACGATTACACATATCACGATGACCCGATCAAGGCGGAAGACAGCCGCTACCTGCACAGGGGCGACATGGACTGGAACGCGGCCAAGAAGAGGAATGTCAAGGGGACCAGGGAGAACCGCATCTTCAAGACGCTCCGCCAGCTGGAAGAGATCCGTTCCGAGTACGGTGTATTCGTGAACGACGCTGACACTTGGATCATCGAGCCCTATAACGACCACATCCTGGGCATCGGCAGGTACTACAACGGCGAAAAGCTCCTCGCTTTCTTCAACTTCAGCGAGAACGAGCAGATCGCGTGGGTCAACGAGCGCGAGGATTACTACGATCTGATCACCGGCGAACGCAAGTCCGCGAAGGCGGTGACGGTACCGGGCTACGGGTTCGTATGGATGATGGCGACGTTCACCAAGCCGGTCCTTCCGAAAAAGCATCCTAAAGTTGAGGCAAAAAAGAGCTGAGCACCGTTTGAAGAGAGGTTCGGTATGACGATTAAAGAAGTCGCGCGTATGGCGGACGTCTCATCCGCCGCCGTAAGCCGGTATTTTAACGGAGGACCGCTTAGTAAAGAAAAGAAAGAAAAGATCGCGCGCGCGATCGAAGAGACCGGGTTCCGTCCGAACCTTATGGCCAAGACCATGCGGACCGGCAAAGTCCGCCAGGTGGGCATCATCCTGCCGAGGATCTTTTCGGAGTCTGCCAACCAGGTGATGGACGGGATCGCCGGAGAACTCCTGGAAAAGGATTATCTGACGCTGCTCGGTTACTCCGATACGCGGCAGGACAGGGAACTGCAGTATCTGGACCTGATGCAGAGCAACAGCGTCGCGGGCATTATCCTCATGGGAACGACGCTCAGCGACATCAAGAGGCTCTCCCTTGAGAATTGTCCGCTTCCGCTCGTGATCACGGGCCAGAAGTTCGACGGCTTGAACTGTGTCTATTCCGATGACAGGAACGGCGTGCGTGAAATGGTGGAGAGGATGATCCGGAAGGGCAGAAAGCGATTTGCCTACATCGGTGTCCTCGAGGAAGACAGAGCGGCGGGCTATTGCAGGCGTGAAGGGCTGCAGGAAGCCCTGAGGGAAGCCGGTCTCGACGCGGACAACGTGCCGCGGCGGGTCGCGAATTTCACGGCGGAGAGCGGGTATGAGGCTATGATGGAACTCCTTGCGGAGGACCCTGCCATCGATGCCGTCATGTGCGCGACGGATGTCATCGCGCATGGCGCCATGAAAGCGCTCAAGGAAACGGGAAGGAGCATACCCGGGGATGTGAGCATCGCCGGAGTCGGAGATAACTGGGCGGACCTTATGTCCGAACCGACCCTCTCCACGGTGAAGCTGCAGCAGAGGCAGTGCGGGCGGGAAGCGGCCCGCATGCTGCTCAGGATGATCGGGGAGGAAACCGGTGACGACAGCCGGGGCGGAGATCGGGAGAACTCCGAAGACTCAGGGAACAGCGCCGAGCACATCATGCTCGGGTATACGATCATAGAGAGAGACTCGATCTGAGAGTTGAACGGGCAAGTTGAACGGGGGACAGTTCCCCGTTCAACTTGCCGACATTACGGGAAGGAAAGGCGATATGGGCAGAAAACTGATTTTTTTGGATATTGACGGAACGCTGACGGTGCCCGGATCCAACGAGCCGCCGCAGAGCGCGCTGGACGCGATCCGCGCGGCGCAGAAAAAGGGTCACCTGGTATTTCTGTGCTCGGGCAGGAATCCGGGAATGCTGGCGCCCCTTCTGGAATACGGCTTTGACGGCTATATATCCTGCGCCGGAGGCTATATCAAAGTCGGGGACGAGGTCATCTACGACATGCCGATGACGAAGGAGGAGTCTGAACTGGCGATCGGGAAGCTTCACGAGACGGGCGTATTCTGTACGATCGAATCCAGGGACGGCGCTTTCGGCGACGAGAATATCGGCGCGTTCCTCGACAATGCGGTCGGGAAGGACGGCAAGGGCAACAGCGAGATCGAGCGCTGGCGCAAGGCGCTGGCAAGCAGCCTCCATATCCGCCCGATGAGCGAATACGACGGCACGCCGGCCTACAAAGTGGTCGTCATGTGCCTGCACCCGGAGCAGCTGGTCCCGGCACGCGAGGTACTGGAAGACCGCTACAATTTCTGCATGCAGGAGATCACGGATCCGGCCCACAGATGCATCAACGGAGAGCTCATCAACCGCAAGTATGACAAGGGGCGCGCGATCCTGCGCGTGTGCGAGCATCTCGGTGTTCCGGTGGAGGATTCCATTGGATTCGGTGACAGCATGAACGACCTTGAGATGATCGAGACGGTCGGGACCAGCGTCTGTATGGACAACGGAGCGGAAGCGCTCAAGAAGATCAGCGACATCGTCTGTCCCTCCGTCGTAGAGGACGGAATGGCGAAGGCATTCGCGCAGCTGGGACTGGTGTGAGAGATGACAAGGGGACAGTCCCCTGTCACATATTTCCGATGTGATGAGCGATTATACATATTGCACAAATTACATATCGGAAGTTTAACGGAAAACAATGTTTACATACAATAAATATTAAATTATAATAAAGTGGTCAGTATTGAAAACGATTACAGTCCTTGAAACGGCTTAAATCAGTAAGCATTCAATACGAACAGTTAATGTGTAACACATATAATGAAAGGGAGGAAACACTATGGCACTGGATTATCACAAGTGTGCCCAAGAGATCGCTGATAATATCGGCGGCGGCGAGAACGTCGTATCCGCAGCACACTGCGCCACAAGACTGCGCCTTGTTATCGCTGACAACGGCAAGGTCAACAAGGAAGCGCTTGACAATGTAGACGGAGTCAAGGGCATGTTCGAGTCCAATGGACAGCTGCAGCTGATCATTGGCACAGGTACTGTCAACAAGGTCTTTGACGAGTTCATCAAGATCACCGGCGTACAGGCCGGCACGAAGGATGACGTCAAGGCTGCAGCAGCTGCCAAGGCGCCCGTCTGGAGACAGGCTCTGAAGACTGTCGGCGATGTTTTCGTTCCGATCCTTCCCGCGATCGTTGCATCCGGTCTTATGATGGGTCTGGTCGAGGCTCTCGCGAAGATCCCCGGACTCGGGTTCGGCAGCAGCGACTGGTTCGCATTCCTCGACACAGTTGCTAATACCGCTTTCGCGTATCTGCCCGTTATCGTCGCGGTATCCGCGGCACGCGTATTCGGCGGCAACATTTTCCTGGGCGCGGTCATCGGTCTTCTGATGATCCACTCCGCATTCCTGAACGGCTGGAACGTCGCCAACACAGAGGCGATCAACAGCTTCTTCGGCGTAACAGACGGTGTTATCCCGAAATGGCACCTGGTCGGTAATATCGTCACGATTCAGAGGTCGGGCTATCAAGGCCACGTCATACCGGTAATTATCGCAGTCTTCCTCATGAGCAAAGTTGAGAAATGGCTGCACAAGCACGTTCCGGAAATGATCGACCTGTTCGTAACTCCTCTGACCACTGTATTTGTAACGGCTTTCTTCACACTTTGGATCATCGGCCCTATCTTCGCTACTGCTGAGACATACGTTCTCGCATTCGCAAAGGTCCTGGTCCGCAACCCCATCGGCGCAGGTCTCATGGGTGCCCTTTATCCCTGGACAGTCGTCATGGGCCTTCACCACATGTACAACGTCATCGAGGCCGGCATGCTGGCTGAGACAGGACTCAATACATGGATGCCCATCGCTTCCGCGGCTAACTTCGCGCAGTTCGGCGCCTGCCTTGCAGTAGGTCTCAAGGCAACGAACCAGAAGACCAGGTCCGTAGCGATCCCGTCCTCCATGTCCGCAGCACTCGGTATCACAGAGCCCGCTATCTTCGGTGTGAACATGCGCTTCTTCAAGCCCTTCATCGCAGGTATGATCGGCGGCGCTGTCGGCGCTCTCGTTGCTGCATTCATGGGAATCGGCGCTACGGCTTACGGTGTTACCGGTATCCCCGGCTACCTGACCATCAACAACGCTCTGCTCTACACCATCATCCTTGCGATCTCCGGCGGTCTCGCATTCTTCCTGACCGGCGTGA
>CAMOXN010000007.1 GCA_946629175.1 uncultured Lachnospiraceae bacterium
CTCTCCAGAATTCAAGGAGCGCGTTGTAGCTCTTCCAGCCTCTGGGAAGCCAGTACGCCATGCCCGGCGCGGAAGGATCGAACATGAACATCTCGAGCTGCGGGCCGAGTTTCTTGTGGTCCCTCTCAAGCGCTTCGCGGATCAGGTCCTTGTGCGCCTTGAGCTGCTGTTTGTCCGGGAACGCGTAGCAGTAGATCCTCTGAAGGCTGTCAAGTTTCTCGTTGCCTCTCCAGTACGCGCCGGAAGCGCTGCGGATCTCAAACGCCGCGCTCAGGAGCTCTGCGGAATTGTCCACGTGAGGTCCCCTGCACAGGTCCGTAAAGTCGTCACCCGTGTGATAGATCGTGATCAGCTCTCCTTCGGGGAGCTCTTCGATCAGTTCTGTCTTGAATTTCTGGTCCTTAAAGATCTGAAGGGCCTGTTCTCTGGACACTTCCTCCCTTGTCCAATCCTCTTTTCTCTTGAGGATCTCCCTCATTTTGTTCTCGATGGTCTTAAAGTCATCGGGACCGACTGCTCTGGGGAGGATAAAATCATAATAGAATCCGTCGGAGATCTGTGGTCCGATCGCATACTGTACGTTTTCCTTTCCGAAGATCTCGATCACTGCCTTGGCCAGAATATGGCTCAGGGAATGACGATAGACTTCCAAAAACTCTTCTCTGTTCATTACTGCTCCTTTCCTTTGTTCCTGATTCCTTTTTTCTTTGATCCGGGACCGCTGCAGGTCACGGATCGGCAGAGTCTCTGCGGGCGATCGTCAGGACATAAAAAATCCCCCGCACGTTCTATGTACGAGGGACGTAAATACTTACGCGGTTCCACCCTGTTTGCACGCGGTACGGGCAGCCGGAATACATGCTGCGCGGTCCGTGTACCTCTTCATTTGACGCTGACGGAGTCACCGGGCCTGATTGGGGCCTCTCGGAGGCGGTCTTCGGATAGTTCCGAATGAGAAACACTCTCAGCACATCGCAGTAATGACGCCGCAATGGTGTCCCTCTCTGGCATTCTTTCCTATCTTACTCTTCTCTTCATCGATTTTATGTAAGAAAATTTGAATCTTCAGCAATTTTAAACCAATCTGCCCGGATTGTAAACCCCTGATCAGCAGGCGGAAAGCAGTAAAACAGCGGAATACTGTGCTCTTCGTCATCCCGCCTGCCTTATTTCGTCCCGCCGGCGCTCCTAAGCGTATGCCGGAAGGATCCTGCGGAGACTGTCTGTTTTCCTGTTATAGTAGTACACCGCGTCAGAAAGGACTTCTTCGGGTGCCACCTGTGTCCTGTTCACCTCTTTGACGATAGATAACAGGTTCTCCGGATCCTGTCCGTTGTCAGTCACGACGATCATCTCGTTGATGGAACTGGGAAGGACAAAGAGATCCCTGCCGAGCGCCATTCCGATGCATTCGAGGACCCGCGGATAAAAGGCCACCGCCGCGCCCCCCGCAAAATAGGCGTTGCTGATCACGAACAGTTCGCATTCTTCACCCGGCTCTTTGTCCTCGGGGACCTGGTTCAGCTGCCTGAAGGTAACAGGGAGGAGCTTGGGCGAATTCTCCTTGGCCTCTCTCATCACCTCTTCTTCCGTCACGTTCCACAGTTCGAGAAATCCCTTCCTTACTTTGATATGTCCGGGCCCGTGGTAATCATTCGTAAAGATCATGGGGACGAGCGCAAGATCCTCGTGTTCTTCGTAGATCATGTCGGTCAGGTATTCCCTGTTCCGGTCTATTCCGAGCACACACAATCCCAGGTTCTTTCTGGCGTGTTCGTAGTCATCGATATCGATATTGCCGGGGAGTGTTCCGAGCCTGTTGTGCTTCGCGAAATTGATCAGGCTGTCCGCTATGTCATCCGCGGAGGTGCCGTTCTCATAAGCTTTATACAGGTCCTCGAGATAAAAGGTCGGCGCGGCCGCTGAGCCGGGAAGCTGGAGCATCACGGCGTGAAGATCTCTCCTGTTGTTCTTGCTGACTTTCCTGAATTCGATCTCCATCGTGTCAGGCTTGCGCTGCAGGAGGCTGCTGCGCATTTCATCGTAAAATTTCGCTTTCTTACTGTCTGTTTTCACAATACTCTCCTTATAAATGAAAAAGACAATGGGAATTTTAAAACTCCCATTGTCTTTAAGCATTCAGTGATCTTTAAAAGTATGTGAAAACCGTTCTATATCGCTTCAGGTGTCAGCCTCAGGCTCTGGAGAGATACTCGCCGGACCTCGTGTCGATCTTGATCACGTCACCGATGTTGCAGAACAGCGGAACAGCCACGGTCGCGCCGGTCTCAACGGTAGCGGGCTTGGTCGCGCCTGTCGCCGTGTTGCCCTTGAATCCGGGCTCGGTCTCCGTGATCTCGAGCTCTACGAACATCGGAGGCTCCATGGAGAAGAAATTGCCGTTGTAAGACATAAGCTTGACCATGTCGTTTTCCTTGACGAACTTCATATTGTCGCCGATGATCTCCTTGCCAAGGGTGACCTGATCGTAATTTTCTGTATCCATGAATGTATACAGATCTCCGTCCGCATACAGATACTGATATTCTTTCCTGTCGATCCTTGCCTGAGGGAATTTCTCGGTGGGGCGGAAAGTCGTCTCTGTAACACCGCCGTTGATCACATCTTTTAATTTGGTCCTGACGAAAGCAGCGCCCTTGCCGGGTTTAACATGCTGGAACTCAATGATCTCCAGTACGCTTCCGTCCTTTTCGATCGTAATGCCGTTTCTGAAATCACTTGCAGAAATCATATAGATACCTCCTGATGTATTCGCGTCTAATACGTATCTATTCTATACTACGGAAATGCATTTTTCAAGATGAACGGGCAAGAAATGCTCGCTCATTCCGGCTGGTGGAAGACCTTTCGGAGCTCCTCCATGAAAGTCTCCACATCCTTGAATTCCCTGTAGACAGACGCGAATCTGACATAGGCGACAGGATCCAGCTTGTTGATCCCCTCCATGACAAGCTCCCCGATCTCTTTGCTGGAGATCTCTTTTTCGTCTCTCTCAAAGATCTCCGTCTCGATCTCATCGACGACCTTCTTGATCTGGGAAGCGCTCACGGGACGCTTGTGGCAGGCCCTGAGTATTCCGCCCTCGATCTTGGAGCGGTCATAGGCCTCGCGGTTATTGTCCTTTTTCGTGACCATGATGGGGATGGTCTCTATTTTCTCATAGGTCGTAAATCTCTTGCCGCAGGAATCGCAGATCCTTCTCCTGCGGATTGAATTGTTATCTTCGACCGGTCTTGAATCAATGACTCTGGTGTCATCCTTTCCGCAATAGGGACATCTCATATTACTTCTCCTGTCTGATCACTTGACGCCTTCGAACGTGATGCGCCCCGAACTGTTCTCTTCCGTGCCTGCATCAAGCCTGCTCGTATCGATCCTGAGTCCGTTCACAGCATCGCTCTGCGTGATTTCTTCCTGTGTGAGCTCTGTCTCCGATCCGGGAGTCGCTACTGCCGCAGCTGAATTCTGCGAGTCAGCTCCTGCTTCATGGATGTTCTGCGCCACGTCCGAAAGCTTGTCCGGCAGCGGCATCGGATCGGCGGCAGGCGCGTTGATCGTCGTGTAGGGCTCCATTTCCTTCTCATTGACCGCTGTCTGTATCTCGGCGTCTGTCACGTCGCTCTTTTCATTAAAAGAGTTGACACTGGTCAGCTTGCCGTTGCTGTCAAAGAACAGCATCTTGCCGTCGATCTCCGTCCAGCCGATCTTCATGGCCCCTGTTTCTTCGTCAAAATAGTATTTATTGTCACCGATCTCATGCCAGCCGTACTGGATGACTCCGTCAAGATCCGCGAAATATGTCGATCCTTCCGCGGAGAAAAGGCCTACTTTCAAAATACCGTCCTGGTCGAGATAGTACCTTTCGTCGTCCAGGTCGAGCCACCCGTAATGGATCGATCCGTCCGTATAGTGGTATACAAGGCCTTTCTCTGTATTGAGCCACTGGTCGTATGCGTAGATCTCATACTTGTTCCAATATGTACCGGAAGCAAGGCTTCCCCTGAGTGCCGACCTTGATCCCCTGTTGGCGGGCCTCTCATAATCGTAGCAGAATCTGTATGCCGCGTTGTAAGCGCCTTCTGCCGAATTATCTATGTTCATCAGATAGTTGTAGATGCCGGGATAAACGGATTTGAGCTCGTGATCGAGGAAAGAGAGCTGCCCGTACAGCGAGTCGTCGCCGAATCCGTGCTCCCAGCAGTAAGACTCGCACCAGCTCCTTCGTCCGCCGGTCCACTGGCACAGGCCGTAACTTCCGCCTCCGCCGTAAGAGCCGGGCGTGAAATTGGACTCATGCCTGATGTTCGCCATGATCCCGCAGGCAGCAGCGGCGTTGTATCCGAGCGTATCCGTCAGATAGAAGAAGGTCGCCTCTTCATTGCTCATCGCCTTAGCGGGGAGGGACGGAACGGCAGCCGCGAAAAAGACCGCGGCGGCCAGGATCCAGCCTGCCATACACTTTCTGCTGCGGAAGACGGCTTTTTTATTCATATCTGCTCCTTTATAATCGTGATCTTTCTGTTGTCGTTATGCCGTAGAATAAAGGGTAAGACAGCACAAAATGCCGATTACAATTATAAAGTTTTGTTTTCGCTCTTGCAACGAAGATGACACTCAATCGCAATCTTTTTAGAAATAATTCGTAAAATTTATTATTATTTAATAATTTTTGAGACTTTTTACGGCGATCAGGGTTCAGCCGGCTCCTACATTCATCTGCTCCTGCGCGTCCATTGCCGAGTCGATCAGGTCCGCGACATCGATCCTCTTCGGGTCGAGTCCCATGTAGGTATTGAATTCCACGCTGTCGACAACGCATCCGTTCTCAGGATCATAGACGACGAAATTGTGTCCGATCCTCTTGACAGCGTAATCCACGCCGTCGATCTTTACCGAACAGGTAAGGTACCTGCCCGCTCCGCCTCCGGCGCCGCTCAGTCCTCCCTGGCTGATCAGCGAATACTCCGCGCCGTTGTCCAGTGTCCCCGTGCGGCTCAGTTCATTTTCCGCCATCTCTTCGGTCACTCCGTCAGGCGTGATCACCGCGTAATAGCTCCAGCGGTAGTGTCCGCGAAGGTCCTCCCTGATCCCAAGCTGTTCGAGCCTGTCACAGATCTCGGTACTGAGCGAATGAGAACCGTCATCCCTTACCGCGACGAACACGACATACTGCGGGTTATCGATCAGCGCGTCCAGATAGGACAGAATATCGTTGTACTTGAGCGACAGGTCGCCCGTCATTGTTGCAGTACTGTACTCGCGTCCGGATCTGCCTACCGCGACCGCGGTCAGAGAGGCGTTCTTAAAGTTGAACAGGGACAGATCCGTTTCCGCCTGGTAAGTACCCTCACCGGACTCTTTCATAAGGACCTTGCCTGTGTACGTTCCGTCATCGATCCTCAGCTCCACTCTCCTGATCTCTTCCTGGATATTCTCGATATCGCCGAGCCTGAACGCCATCGTTCTGTTCGCGGGATCGTACCCGTTCATGGTGAGCCTCGCCTTCGGAAGCATTCCCTGCGCTTCGAGGAGCTCCTGGCTGTAGATATCGATATCCGCCAGTTCGATCATGAAATTCGACCTCTTTTCCATCTCCTCTGTGACAAAGTCGAAACCGTATTCCTCGATCAGCGTATCCCGCGCGGAAAACAGGTTCGTCCCGAGTCCCAGCCGGTCGCCGTCAATGCTGCATCCCAGCGCTGCCAGTGTCGTGGGGAACTGGTCCATCGTCGTGTAGGCTCTCGTCCTCCCGGGATCCGCCGGCTCCGCCGCGGCATTAATGAACGTCGTGTAGACCTTCCGGTCGTATGTATCCGGGACATTTCTGCAGAAATCACTGTCCATCGTCGTGTGGTCGCCGCACAGAACTATTGTTGTATTCTCGTAAAAATCCTGCTCCATGATCCATCTGACGAACGCGCTGACCTGTCTGCTGGAGCAGGCGATCGCGTTGGCATAGTCGTTTCCCGGATACTGCTCTTCATCGCAGAGACCGCAGATATACCCGTCCTCGAAATGCGTGTCCACAGTCAGCAGCGAGAAATTGAACGGCTCTTCCGAGGCCGCCAGGTCCGTGAGCCTTTCCCTTGCCGCCGCGAAGAGTTTTTCGTCTTCCATTCCCCAGAATACATAGTAATCCTTCGGGATGATCCCCTGTTCCATTGCCCAGACGTAATCGTCGATCTCGTAATCCCCATGCGTGCCGAAATACAAACGCCTTCCGCCAAACGTCGCGTTCGAACCGAGCATGAACACGTTCCTGTAGCCGTTCTCCTCAAGGATGTCTCCCAGGTTCGTCACTTTCTCAAAGAAAGCGTCCTGCGTGTTCATTTTATTGAAGGATCCTCTCTGATCCGTGAACTCCTCGCCGATATCGATCTTTAAGGGGAGCGCCGCAGTCTGAGCAAAGATCCCGCCCATTGTAAATGTCGTTCCCGGCAGCACTCTTCCGCCGTTGAGCATCCCGGCATCCCCGCTGAAGTCCTCTCCGGACGAGGAAAGCTGAGTAAGCTCGGGGATATTGTTGTAGGAGAACGCGCCGCCGCTCGCCGTATCCGTGTAAGTGACCTCCATGGATTCCAGGTAGATATAGATAAGGTTCCTCTTTTTTTCAGGGAATCTGACCGTGACATCGGCGGGATCCACATAGTTATCCTCGATAAAGCGCGACTCGTCCATCTGGTTCCTGATATATCCTCCCAGGTCGAGCCGCTTATAGGCAAAAGAGAGCGCGCAGGCGATCAGGATGAGCGCCATGACGCGTCCCGCGAACAGGATCCGCTTTCCGGTTCCTGTCTGCCCGGCGCTTCCTTTTCCCGACGGGGCGGCCAGAGCCTGTTCTCCGCTTTCCGTCCTCTTCTCCGCGAGGAAGAAGAACACGAAGAACAGGCCGGTCAGGATCACTGCCGGCAGGATGCTGCTCACTACGCCCTTCATGACGATCCCGTCTCCGGTCCCCTCTATAGGCGCTTTAAGCTGGAAGATAAGCTCGTCCATTCTGAGACCGCTCCAGGTCGTAAAGACCCATCTGCACAGAAAGACGAGCACAAATGAAGCGAAGATCAATACGGCACTGAGGATCATATTGATCAGCGAAGGTTTTCTGTTATTCCGTTTTTTAAACATAGATGCTCCAAAATCACAGGCTCGGACCGCCCGTATGACAACTCGGAAAATGCTCCGAAAAGATCACGTAAAAACAAAAAGCCTGCATGTCCGATCAGACTTGCAGACTTTTTGTGAAGAGCAGGTAGCGGGAATCGAACCCGTCTCCCCAGCTTGGGAAGCTGGTATTCTACCGATGAACTATACCTGCTTGCCGACTAGTACATTATAACAGAAAAAACGGGCTTTGCAAGTAAAAATGCAAAGCCCGCGCAGAAATTATCATCAGGGACCATCTTACGAAAATTACCTTCCCGACTCCTTGATATAGGCCTGAACCTGATCCACCGCAGGCATCACGCAGAGAGCGCCTTTCTTGGTGGTGACGAGGGAAGCCGCCGCGTTGGCGAATGTCAGAAGCTCATGGAGACGCGCCTCATCGGCAAGTCCGTCGATCCCGTATTTGAGGACATGATAGAGCGCGCTCGCGCAGAAGGTATCTCCCGCGCCGGTGGTCTCGATCGTAGCTGGATTCTTGAAGCCGGCTTCGTAAGCTTCCTTTCCGCCGCAGTAGGCCTTGGATCCGTCGGGTCCGTAGGTCGCGAACACGAGCGGGATCTTATACTCGTCGATGATCTTGTGGATCCCTTTTTCAAGATCTTCTTCACCGGTCATGAAAGTGATCTCGTTGTCGGAGATCTTGAGGATATCGCACTTGGAGAAGCCGAACGCGATCTTCTCTTTCGCCTTTTCCTCGCTCTCCCAGAGAGGCGGACGGAGATTGGGGTCAAAGGAGATGAGGCAGCCGGCTGCCTTGGCGATCTCGAGCGCTTTGATCGAAGCCTTCTCGACGGTTTCGTGCGTCATGGAGAGGGTCCCCAGGTGGAAGATCTTAGCTTTCTCGATCAGGTCGCGATGGGCTTCCACTTCGTCAGCAGTAAGCATAATGTCTGCGCCGGGGTTCCTGTAGAAAGAGAAGTCCCTGTCGCCGTTCGGAAGCTTTTCAACGAAAGCCAGTGTCGTGCGGACATCGTCATCCATGAGAAGACCGCTCATGTCGATCCCCTGCTCCTCGGTCTTGGCCTTGAGGAGTTTGCCGAACATGTCATTTCCGACCTTGCCGATAAATGCCGTCTTCTTTCCGGCCTTGGTCAGCATGGCGAGCACGTTGCAGGGAGCTCCGCCGGGATTTGCTTCAAAAATATTGTTTCCCTGTGCACTGACACCATTCTGCGTAAAATCTATAAGGAGTTCTCCAAGTGCCGTCACGTCAATCGATTTCTCAAAGCTCATAATTACCGTCCTTTCTGAAAATGATCTAAATGGCAATTTGTAACATGCCCATTGGGCATATGTGTATTTATATGCATATTTTAGCGCAAAAGTGTGTGGAACTGCAATGGTGCCTGTAAATAAATCAGTTCTTGAAACTGTGCAGAGGCGCCGGGATCCTGCCTGTCCTGTTGACAAATCCGTCACATCCGTATCCGTTAACGGGCATGACCGGCGCACATCCCAGAAGGCCGCCGAACTCGACCCGATCCCCGACCTTCTTTCCGGCAGCGGGGATCAGGCGTACCGCCGTCGTCTTCTGGTTGATCATCCCGATCGCCATCTCGTCGGCAATGATCCCCGCGATCGTCGTATCCTTCGTGTCCCCGGGGATCGCGATCATGTCGAGTCCTACCGAACAGACCGATGTCATCGCTTCCAGCTTCTCCAGCGTCAGGCACCCCGCGTCGACCGCGCCGATCATTCCCTGGTCCTCGCTGACCGGTATAAATGCCCCGCTCAGTCCGCCCACATAAGAAGATGCCATGACTCCGCCCTTCTTGACCTGGTCATTCAAAAGAGCGAGCGCGGCGGTCGTTCCCGGCGCGCCGGCATATTCAAGGCCCATCTCGCACAGGATATCCGCTACACTGTCGCCGACAGCAGGTGTGGGAGCGAGCGACAGGTCTATGATCCCGAAAGGAACTCCGAGGCGCTCGGAAGCTTCCCGCGCGACCAGCTGGCCGACACGCGTCACTTTGAACGCGGTCTTCTTCACAGTCTCGCACAGCGTCTCAAAGTCCGCGCCTCTTACCGATTCGAGCGCTTTTTTGACGACGCCGGGGCCGCTCACGCCGATATTGAGGATCCTGTCCGCCTCCGTAACGCCGTGGAACGCGCCGGCCATGAAGGGATTGTCATCCGGCGCATTGCAGAAAACGACCAGCTTCGCGCATCCGATGGAGCCCCTGTCAGCAGTCAGCTCCGCAGTCTTTTTGATGATGCTGCCCATAAGGCGCACGGCATCCATATCGATCCCCGTCTTCGTTGAGCCGACATTTACGGAAGAGCAGACGAGCTCTGTCTGAGATAAGGCCAGGGGGATCGACTCGATGAGGAGCCTGTCCGCTTTCGTCATGCCTTTGGAGACCAAAGCGCTGTAACCGCCCAGAAAATTGACGCCGACATCGTGCGCGGCCTTGTCCAGCACCTGCGCGATCCGGGCAAAATCTTCCGGTGAACTGCATGCGCTTCCGCCGACAAGCGCGACCGGAGTCACCGATATCCTCTTGTTGACGATCGGGATCCCGTAATCTCTGGAGATCTCCTCCCCGACTCTCACCAGGTTTTCCGCGCTGCTGTAGATCTTGTCGTAGATCTTCTGCCCGAGGACCTGAAGGTCGGAATCGATGCAGTCCATAAGACTGATGCCCATCGTGATCGTCCGGACGTCCAGGTTCTCTTTTTCTATCATTTCATTGGTCTGCCTGACCTCGGAAAAGTTAATCATAGTACCTCCCACTCCTTCAGATCCTGTGCATCAGGTCAAAGATCTCTTCTTTCTGGCACTTGATCTGGACGCCGATCTGATCGCGCCCCAGCGCGGCCAGTTCCTCCGAGATCTGTCCGAAAGGCTTCTCAAGTGATGTCACATCGACGATCATCATCATATTGAAATAACCCTGAACGATAGTCTGGGAGATATCCAGAATGTTGATGCGGTTCTGTGCCAGATACGCGCACACGCCCGCTATGATCCCGATGGTGTCCTTTCCGACTACTGTTATGATCGCTCTCTGCATATTGTCCTCCTTTCAAAACTCCACCGGCGCGGACGGCCTTTTCCTGTCCGCCACATAGATCGGCAGTTCCTCCGGGCTGTACCCGGAATCCGAACTCAATATCTCAACTCGGACGGTCTCGAACGCAAGTTCCGGCAGGTTGTTCTCCTGACTGAGATGCCCCAGGAAGATCCCTTTCATGTGGTCGTTGAGGACCCGGCTCAGGAGCTGTCCGCTCATGGCATTCGACAGGTGTCCGTGGTCCCCCAGGATCCTTTTCTTTAAGGGGTAGGGATACCTGCCGACCTGAAGCATGTTGACATCATGATTGGATTCAAGGAGCAGGAGATCCGAATTCTTAAGGCACTCCACGGTATAATCCGTATAGCAGCCCAGGTCCGTGCAGATGCTTGCCTTTTTCTTACCGTAATATATTCTGTATCCCACTGGCTGGACGGCGTCGTGCGAGATCTTCATGGGATCGATCACGAGATCCTTGACAGTGATCTTTCCGTCTGCCTGGACCGGCACAAAGCGGGCCGGATCTATATCCTTGAACTTAGGCATCTGTTTTAAGGCCCAGATCGTGCCGCTCGTCGCGTAGATCGGCATATCCGTCTTTTTGGCGATCATCGGAAGCCCGTTTATATGGTCCGAGTGCTCGTGGGTGATAAAGATGCCGTCGATATCACGAAGTTCCAGGTCAAGGTCCTTTAAAGCTTCCACGGTCCTTTTCCTGCTGATCCCTACGTCCACCAGGATGTGGGTCGTCTCGGATCCCACATAGATGCAGTTGCCGCTGCTTCCGCTCGCAATACTCTCAAACCTCATTGAATCTCTCCCTGAGCCCCGCGATCGCGGCGTCGACCTGCGCGAGGGCGCCGTCTTCCGCGGTCAGGTCCCCCGTATTGTCGATCACTATATCGCATGCTCTGCGGTACTCTTCTTCTGACACCTGGTTTCCCATGATCCGGGTGATCTTCTCGTCGGAATATCCCCTCGACGCCCTGAGCCTTTCGCGCCTGACCTCCATGTCGCAGTAAATATACCACATGGAGTCCACGATCCTGTCATAACCGTTCTCCACAAGGAGCGCGGATTCAAGGACAAAGAACTCGCGGGCGCCGGACCTTCTCTCCCGTTCGATCTCGTCCAGTATATACCGGTTCACTGCCGGGTGCACAAGTTCATTAACTTTCTGAAGCAGCTTCTCGTCCGCGAAGATCCGCCTCGCCATCTCCGCCTTGTTGATCTCTCCGTTCTCAAGAAGAAGGGCTTCGTGCGGCATTCCTTCCGATTCCCGTTCTTCGGAGGGAAGATCACTCATCGCCTGCTCTTTTTCAGGCACGCTGCCGGAAAGCAGTCTTACGAGCGGCTCATAGAGCGCTCTGCCCTTAAGTTCCAGTTCCTTCGCCGCGTCGTCCGACAGCAGCACCCTGCAGTTGTATCTGTTCTCCAGATAGCGCAGGATCTCGCTCTTGCCGGCTCCTACGCCTCCGGTCACTCCTATAGTGATCATTGTTTCTGTCTCCGTTCGTTCTGTCTCTATTTTGCCATATACCAGTCGTCCCCGCTGTGGACATCCGTCTCAAGCGCCACCTCGAGATCAGCGGAACCGGCCATTTCATCCGCCAGGAGCTTCCTTACCCTCTCCTCCTCTCCGGGTATATTCTCGACGAGCAGTTCGTCGTGGATCTGCAGGATGAGGCGGGATGAAAGCCCTTCTCTCTGCAGGGCTTCCCATACGCGGATCATAGCGATCTTCATGATGTCCGCTGCCGTCCCCTGGATCGGAGAATTCATCGCTACTCTCTCGCCGAAAGATCTCTGCATGAAATTGCTGCTCTTAAGCTCCGGCACCGGCCTGCGGCGCCCGTACATCGTCTCCGCGTATCCCTTTTCCCTGGCGTCTCTGACCAGGCGGTCCAGGAAAGCTTTGATCCCGGGATAGGTCCTGAAATACGCTTCTATGTATTCCGCCGCTTCCTTGCGCGGGATGCTCAGGCCCTGGCTCAGGCCGAAGGAACTGATACCGTATACAATACCGAAATTGACCGCCTTGGCGTTCCTTCTCTGTAGCGGAGTCACCTCCTCAAACGGAGTGTGGAACACTTTCGACGCGGTGATCCTGTGAATATCCTTGTTCTCCCTGTAGGCGTCGATGAGCCCGCGGTCGCCGCTCATGTGCGCGAGGATGCGGAGCTCGATCTGTGAGTAGTCGGCATCCGTGAACCGCATTCCTTCCGACGGAACGAACGCTTTCCGGATCTTCTTGCCCATCTCGGTCTTCATGGGGATGTTCTGGAGGTTCGGCTCCGTTGAGCTTAGCCTTCCGGTCGCCGTGATCGTCTGGTTGAACTTGGTGTGGATCCTTCCGTCCGCGGCGATGAAGGCCGCGAGTCCGTCCGCGTATGTGGACTTGAGCTTAGTCACGGCGCGGTACTGCAGTATATCGTTCACGACAGGATATTCTGCCGCCAGTTTTTCAAGGACATCCGCCGCGGTGGAATAACCTGTCTTCGTCTTCTTTCCGCCGGGCATCCGCAGCTTTTCAAAGAGGATCGCGCCGAGCTGCTTCGGCGAGGAGATATTGAATTCTTCTCCGCATTCCTCGTAGATCTTTGCTGCCAGGCTGTCCGCCTGCTCCCCGAGCTGCGCGCTGTACTCGCTCAGCGCCTCAGGCCTGATCCGGACCCCGATCCTCTCCATATCATGCAAAATATAGCTGACAGGACGTTCGATCTCTCTGTAGAGGGCCTCCATCCCCTGCTCAGCGAGCCTATCCCCTACAGGAGCTGCCGCCCTGGAGAGCACGGATGCCATCTGGCAGGCATATTTGACGAGTTCATCTTTGCCGGTAAGGAATGCTTCTCCTGCCGTTTTTTTGCCGAAGAGCTGTTTCCAGGTGGGATAAGACTCCTCAAGATACTCCGACGCCGTCATTTCCGGCTGGTAGCTGCTCTCAAGCGGATTGACCAGATAGCATTCGATCAGAAGGTCGGCAATGCCCTCAAGCCGCAGTCCGTCTCTGAACTCGCCTGCCGGATCGATCGCAAAGACCGGATAGCGGTCTTTGATCCCGAAGACCGCGAGACATGCGGGTTCCGCGCTCTCTTCTCCCGCCATAGCGGCGGCGCATGCGCCGCGCACTTCTTTCCGCAGTTCTCCGAGCATGGAACACATCATCTCCTGTGTGAGCGCGCTGTCTCTGTCTTCTGCTCCTTCGATTTCTGATCCTTCGATTTCCGATACTTCGATAAAAGCAGCTTTCTTTCCGATACACAGGGCGGCTCCGTACAGGAACACGGCGTTCTCTTCACCGTAGCGCACGTCATCCATGACCGGATACACGCCGATCGCGAGCGGAGACCGGGTCCTGCCGCCTCTCGCCTCATCTGTGATCTTTTCCTTTATGCCGCGAACCTGCGCAGTGAGGTCATCGAAGAACCGGACAGCCTCTTCCCTGTCCGCGATCACCCTCCACGAGAGCTCTTCGCTTCCGGACGCGGCTTCAGCGGCTGCTGTGTCAAATCTCGGGAGCAGCGCCCTGAAATTCAGTTCCGTGAACAGCTTGAACGCTTCCGGCGTATAGAGATTTCCGAGGAGCGCATCCTCCCAGTCAGTGCTTATATCGCAATCCGTCCTGATCGTCACAAGAAAAAGGCTCAGCCTGGCCAGATCCTCGTTCTCGGCGAGATTTTTTTTGAGCGCGGGCTTTTTGATCTCGTCCAGATGCTCATAGACGCCGTCCACGCTGCCGTAATCCACGATCAGCTGTGTCGCCGTCTTCTCACCGACCTTCGGCACACCGGGTACATTGTCGGAACTGTCGCCCATAAGAGCCTTTACGTCGATAAAAGCCTTCGGCGTCACCCGATACTCGCGAAGGACGTCCTCCGCGTAATAATTCTCGATCACGGTCTGGCCCTGCTTAGTCTTCGGAATGCGGACACATGTGTGTTCCGTCGCGATCTGCAGAAGATCCCTGTCGCCGGAAAGGACGGTGACTTCCATTCCCTCCTCTTCGCCTCGTCTCGCAAGGGTCCCGAGGATATCGTCCGCCTCAAGCCCCGCCTGTTCGCGGATCTGGATCCCCATCGATCTCAGGACTTTTTTGACAAGGGGCACCTGCTCCCGCAGTTCTTCCGGCATGGGCCTCCGGGTGCCCTTATACGCTTTGTAGGCCTCATGGCGGAAAGTCGGCGCGTGCACGTCGAATGCCACGGTCAGGTAATCCGCGTTCTCCTCGTCGAGGATCTTGAATAATATGTTCAGGAAGCCGAATATTGCCCCCGTATGGAGTCCGGCCGCGTTGGTCAGATCCGGCATGCCGTAAAAAGCCCTGTTCAAAATACTGTGCCCGTCCACAAGTACGAGTTTCTTATTGTCCATCCCAGGCTATTCCTTTCAATGGTAAAACATAATGACTGAAAGCACGATGATAAAAGCGGCTGTCGTCATGATCTCCGCCGCGATGGCCGCTTTTTTGATCCCGTTCCGGTGCGCCAGTCTTGTTCTCTCCTCTTCCATCCACTCCGAAAGGTCCTTGTCCACATCAAAAGTAGCGCCCGTCTCCAGGCGTTCAAGTCCTTCGTAGATCAGATACTGGATCCTTAATTCGTCCCTGCAGTCCTCGCACTCATCCACATGGGTCAGGAACTCGGACAGTTTCGTCTCGTCGAGCGCGTCGTGCAGAAAATCCTGTATGAGTCCGGTAAATTCCTTACAATCCATATCTCTCCCCGCCGATGAGGTTCCCCGGTCCGAAGGATTCGGGAAGGAGTTCCTCAAGGGTATAGCATCTGTAATCCGTCTCGCTCTTCGCGGTGATGACCACGAATCTGTCCGGTTCGCAGAACTCGCGCATGAACTGCCTGCACTCGCCGCAGGGCCAGCTGTAGTCTTCGGGTTCCGGCCCTATACCGCCGGTGACCGCGATCGCCGTGAACCGGCGGCAGCCTTCACTGACAGCTTTCACGAACGCCGTTCTCTCGGCACAGATCGCCGCAGGATAGGCGGCATTCTCCACATTGCAGCCGGTATGAACGCTGCCGTCCTCCGCCAGCAGGGCTGCCCCGACCGAGTAGGACGAATAGGGGCAGTATGACCGCTTCCTCATTTCCAATGCCGTACGGATAAGTTCTGAAACCGTACCGGATCCGATCAGTTCCATCGATCTGTTCATAATAACTCCGTGTCTCCCAGTCCATGTCTCTTAGCGTAATTATTTCGCTTCGATCCCGTTGTCTCTCCTGATAAGGATCCTGACTGCCTCGATGGCTGTCCTGATCGCGCTGTCCGTATCGTGCGCAATGGGATTCGGAAGCCTCTTTGCCGCCCTGATCTGGTTGGCCATGACCAGGAGGACCGTGCCGGTCCTTACCTTGCGGTAGTTCCCCACGATGAACAGTGTCGCCGATTCCATTTCCGACGCCAGGCATCCCATATTGAGATAGGCGCCCCATTTCTGCAAAAGGATCCCGCTCTGGGGCAGAAGTTCCGGATTGTGCTGGCCGTAGAACGCGTCCTTGCAGTGTACTACGCCGATGTGGCTTCTCATGTCCAGATTCCGGGCGGCCTCATCCAAAGCAGTAAGGATCCCGTAATCAGACACCGCCGGATACTCGACCGGCGCGTATTCCCTGCTCGCTCCGTCCATACGGATCGCGCCGGACGCGATCACAAGGTCTCCGCTGAGCACTTCCTCCTGCATCCCTCCGCAGGTTCCGACTCTGATAAAGGTGTCCGCGCCGCAGTTCGCGAGCTCTTCCAGAGCGATCGCAGCAGACGGTCCTCCTATTCCTGTCGATGTGACACTTACCTTGACGCCGTCGACCGTCCCGGTATAAGTGATGAATTCCCGGTTGTCCGCAATAAGTACCGGGTCGTCAAAATACCGCGCGATCTTGGCGCAGCGTTTGGGGTCACCCGGAAGGATGACATATCTGCCGACTTCCCCTTTCGCGACCTGAATGTGATACTGCCTGCTCGGGTCAACTGAATATGCAGGGATCATAGTTCGCCTCCTTTATCATAACCACAGTTCTCTCTTAGTGATCCGCGGAAAAGTGCGGGCGGATCATCTCAGGACGCGGCGCAGCACGTATCTGAGCGCAAGCACGTCCACCGGTTTCGTAATGTATGCGTCCATACCGCAGTCGGCGGCTCTGGTCCTGTCCTCTTTGAACGCGTTGGCCGTCATCGCGATGATCGGGATGGAGGCCCTGCTGCGGTCGGGAAGCGCGCGGATATTCTTAGTCGCCTCATAGCCGTCCATGACCGGCATCTGGATGTCCATAAGTACTGCCGAGTAGTACCACGGATCGCTGCTTACGATCTTGCTTATAGCGATCCTGCCGTTCTCCGCGACATCCACCTTGAATCCGTCTTCGACCAGCATTTCGACCGCGATCTCACGGTTCAGAGGGTTGTCCTCGACAAGCAGCAGCCTTCTGCCTTCGATCCATCCTGCCTCATTATCTTGACTGCCCTTCTTCATCAGGCTGTTCCGGAAGACCGCAAGATCATCGCTGTCCGAATCGTTCGTATCCTGTCCGTCTGCACTTTGTCCGTCTGTTCTGTCTCCGTCCTTTTCGTCGTCCTCATTGAATTCTTCCCGGTCTTTTCCTATAAAAGGCCTGAATTCCAGCTCCACGGTAAAGCGCGTGCCCGCGTCCTCTTCGCTCTCGACGCGTATACTGCCGCCCATCAGATCGACGATCCCCTTGGCGATCGACATACCGAGGCCGCTTCCGTATGAAGTGTTCCCGATCCTGCCGCTCTCTCTCTCGAACGGCTCAAATACACGGCTGAGGAAATCCTTGCTTATGCCGATGCCGTTATCGCTGACGATGAACTCATATTTGCAATATTTACGGTTCCCTCCGCCGGGTCTCTGAATGATCTCCAGCTGGATCTCGCCGCCGGGCCCGGTATACTTGACGGCATTGCTGAGCAGGTTCAAAAGGATCTGCGTGATCCTTGTCTCGTCACAGTAAACTTCCGGATATATGATACGGCTCGTGTCCACGATAAAAGTCAGTTCTTTGTTCGTGATCTGCGTCTGCAGTATCTTCTGCACATTCGCGGCAAGGACCCTCAGGTCGCATCTCTCCTCGCTGATCGTCACCCTCCCGCTCTCGATCCGGCTCATGTCGAGGACATTGTTGATGAGGCTCAGCAGATGACTGCTGGAAGTCCTTATTTTATCAAGCGAGTCCCTGACCTTCTCCGTGTTGTCCAGGTGGGCGGCCGCGATGTTGGTGAATCCGATGATCGCGTTCATCGGCGTCCTGATGTCGTGGGACATATTTGTGAGAAAGGTGCTCTTGGCCGAGTCAGCGCTCCTTGCCCTGTCCAGCGCTCCCTCGAACAGCTTCCTCTGCTGAAGTTCCCTGCTCATCTCATCCTGAATACAGGAGACGCCTACGAAAGCCATACCGCTCTCCTGCGTCATGATCATCCTCATCCTGAAGTATTCGGGGCCTCTGCTCGTGATCGCCCTGAAAACGATCCCATGATAATCATCGCTTTCGAGCTTGTTCTTAATGCTGCTCAGGCCGATCGCGCTGATGAACAGATCATAATCGTAGGAATAGACGCAGTGGTCGGCAATATCAAGCATGGTAGCCGAGAACTTGTCTTTAAAATGCGCGGACAGGCTCTTCGCGAACCTCGGAGAAAGCTTTACGATCTCGTAGGAGTCATTGCAAAGGTCGAGCATCAGGGCCATTTCATATTCTCTGAGCAGAGTTTCCAGGATCATCCTCTGCATCTTCTTCATTTCCATTACAAGCGCCTCGTAGTGTTATTCTCTTCCGGTTTTGCTTTCAAACTTCCTCTATGATACCATTTCACGGGCAATAATCTCAATATCACGTGCAATTTCCTGTTTTAAAAAATCAGAAACATGGTATAATATGCATTACAGTGCATTTTTGTATACAAGGATTCAAATTTTGCGCTGCATAAGTCTAATTCACAAGGAGATCTATTATGAATAACCGTCCGGATTTTCACGACGACAGCATGTTCCACGATGACAGCATACTTGCCCGTTTTTTCGGAAAATCTTCCAATTATACAGATATTCCCAACTCGATGTTCAAGACCTACAACGTCAAGAAGGGACTGCGCAATGACGACGGGACCGGCGTCCGTATAGGACTGACCAAGGTCTGTGACGTAGTCGGATATGAGGAAGGGCCCGACGGAAGCATCATCCCCTGTGAGGGCGACCTTACCCTGCGCGGGTACAGCTTAAAGGATCTGGTAAAGAACCGGTACAAACATTACGGCTACGAGGAGATGGTCTTTCTGCTGCTCTTCGGTTTCCTGCCTGACCGCAAGGAATTCGACAACTTCAGGAAGTGTCTCTCCGACCGCTATGATCTTCCCGCGGATTTCCTTACCAACGATATCCTGCAGATGCCGTCCGAGAATCTCATGAATAAGCTGCAGTCCTGCACGATCTCGCTTTACAATTACGCGCAGGATCCGGATGCGCAGGATGTCTACCAGACTCTGCTCAAGGGTATTGACATGGTCGCCAAGTTCCCGTCCATCATCTGCTACTCCTATTTTGCCAAGATGCATCATTTTTACAGGCAGTCCCTGATCATCCACTACCCGAGGCCCGAGTACTCCATTGCGGAGAACATCCTCTACATGCTGCGGCCTGACGGAAAGTTCACTGACAAGGAAGCTTCTGTTCTTGACGGTATCCTTATGATCCACGCCGAGCACGGAGGCGGCAACAACTCCACCTTCACGAACGTCGTCATGGGCTCCACCGGGACGGATCTGTATTCGGCTGTCTGCGGCTCCATCGGTTCGCTCAAGGGCCCCAAACACGGCGGCGCCAATCTGAGCGTGAGCCGGATGATGCAGCAGATCATTGCCGACACGCACTATTCCTGTGACGAAGAGCTGCTTCGGAACATTGTGGAAAGGATCCTGGACAAGGACTATTTTGACAATTCCGGCCTCGTCTACGGATTCGGCCACGCTGTCTATACGCTCAGTGACCCCAGATGCGAGCTGCTGCGCCCCCTGTGCGAGACGCTTGCCGAGGAGCGGGGCTGCACCGACCGGTTCCGCTTCTATGCCACCTTCGAAAAAGTGGTCAAAAAGATCATCTGCGAGAGGACGGGCAAGCCGGTCTGCACAAATGTGGACTATTATTCCGGTTTTGCCTACAACATGCTCGGCATCCCGGAAGACCTGTTCACGCCGCTCTTCTCCGTCGCCCGCGTCGCGGGATGGGTCGCGCACAACATCGAGAACAAGATGTATGACGGAAAGATCATGCGGCCCGCGACCAAATACATCGGAGAGCCGGAGAAGTACGTGCCGCTGAAAAAAAGATAAGATTCTGTTTTCGAAGAGGGATGATGGGCCCGGAAGGCAGGCATCGAATTTGCGAAGTTCAAAGCCTGCATTCCGGGCCCATCTTCCCTCTTCAAAAGCAAAAACCGCCGCACTAAGAACAAATTCTTAGTACGGCAGTTCCTTTTATTCTCTTCCGCTCCAGCAGTACGTACACAGCCTGCAGGGCTCGATCCCCACCGCTTCGATCATATCGTCAAGACGGTGATAGTGGAGCGAAGTGAAATTCAACTCCTTGCGGATCTCCTCGAGCATCGCGTGGTACTCATCAGAGTCGGGATCCGTATATTTTTCCAGCACTTTTTCCGAAAACTCCGACGTACCTTCCAGATATTCCATCTTCCTTCTGGTGATCAGTTCCTTCTCCGAATCCGAACGGGAGAAATTCAGGTACTTGCATCCGAACACAAGAGGCGGGCAGGCAGGCCTTATATGCACTTCCTTCGCTCCGCTGTTGTACAGGTACTCCGTTGTCTCGCGAAGCTGCGTGCCGCGCACGATCGAATCATCGATCAGGAGCAGCCGCTTTCCGGCGATCAGCTCATGGATCGGGATCAGTTTCATCTTGGCGATCAGGTCTCTTCTGCTCTGCTTGGTCGGCATGAAGGACCTCGGCCATGTGGGCGTATACTTCACGAAAGGCCTTGAATAAGGTACACCTGACCTGTTCGCGTACCCGATCGCGTGGGCGACACCGGAATCCGGCACGCCGGCTGCGCAGTCCGGATGAATGTTGCCGCGGCGCATATCTCTCTCCGCGAGCTTATATCCGCATCCGTACCGCATATCCTCCACATTGATCCCCTCATAAGAGGAAGCGGGGAATCCGTAATAGATCCAGAGGAATGTACAGATCCGCATTTCCTTCCTCGCGGGAGACACCACTTCATATCCTTCCGGTTCGATGAAGACTATCTCGCCCGGTCCCAGCTCTTTTTCGGGAGTATATCCGAGGTTCAGATAGGAAAAGCTCTCGAAGCACACACAGTAGCCGGTATCTTTTTTCCCGATCACGGCCGGTGTCCTGCCCCACTTGTCTCTGGAGGCATAGATTCCCTTCGGCGTCATGATGAGGAACGTCATCGATCCCTCGATCATTTCCTGAGCGTAGAGAATTCCCTCCACAATGCTGCTCTTCTGGTTGATCAGCGACGCCACCATTTCCGTCGGATTGATGTCTCCGCCGCTCATCTCGAGAAAATGAGAATGCGTCCCGCCAAAGAGCATGTCGGTCAGTTCTTTGATATTATTGATCTTCCCGACGGTCGTGATCGCGTAGGTCCCGTGATGGGAGCGCACGATCAAAGGCTGCGGCTCATAATCGCTTATACAGCCTATGCCGATGTTCCCTTTCATTTTTTCCAGGTCTTTCTCGAACTTGGGCCTGAAATTGGAGTTCTCTATATTGTGGATCGCGCGGTCGAATCCTTTCTCCGTATCATAGACAGCCATGCCGGCGCGTCTTGTTCCCAGATGAGAGTGGTAATCCGTTCCGTAAAATATATCAAATACGACATCTTCGCGCAGCGCGGCGCCAAAAAAGCCACCCATTGTACCTCCTTACTGTTCTATCCGCAATGGTGTTCGTTTCTGTCAGTCTGAATACATCTTAATAGTAACATTTCGGAATGAAAGTTGTAATCTGCATAAAAACACTAAATATCCGGGTATTCGGTAACGGTTTTAGCCAAAATAGCCAAAACCGTGATCTGTATTTTGTCAATCATGTCAGAGGACCGCGCGCTCAGTCAGTTATATTTACTGTCTCACGCTTTCCGTGACCGCATGGTGATCACTCCCTCAAAAAGTCCAGCACGTCCTGATATACCGCTTCTTTTCCGGTCTCATTGAGGATCTCGTGCCGCATATGCGGATAGATCCTGAGCCGCGTTCCTTCAAGTCCGAGGCTCGTGTACTTTTGATAGAGCCATTCCGGTCCCTTGCCCATACGGCCGACGGGATCGTCCTGCCCTGCAATGATAAAGACCCTCTCCTTCCGGGAGATCTTTTCCATCTCTTTTTTGTCCCAGATTTTCGAGAGGCCGCCAAGGAACTCCTTCCAGAATCCTCCTGTATTGAAATGGCCGCACCACGGGTCATTGATATAGGCCCGCACGTTCTCTTCGTTATAGGAAAGCCAGTCGAAGTCCGTCTTCCTGTCCTTGACAGCCCTGGCAAAACTGCCCATGCCCATGTTCTGCAGCGTCGGGTTCTCCTTATACCAGTTGTGGTCATGAACGATAGTCCTCGCGAGCTGGTATCCGGTCTTCATGAGCAGCGCCTGCCCGCCGTTCGAGCCGCACAGGATAATGCCGTCTGTGGCAAGGGGGAACCTTTCCATAAAGGACTGTACCATGAATGAACCCATGGAGTGCCCGAGCAGGAAAGTCCTGAGCCCGTTCCGGCGCGCGAGCCTTGTCATCCTGTATATTGCCTGCACATTCTTTCTGAAAGCCTTCATGGGCCATCTCTCCTGCAGGTCATAGGAAGGAGCGTTCAGGCCCTGTCCGAAAGCGTCCAGGCACCAGACATTCACGCCCTGCCCGTTCAGCCATTCCGCGAACGGCGCGTATCGCAGCGCGTATTCGTTCATTCCGGTCATGATCGTAAGGTTCATCTCCGCCTTGACTGCCGGCCAGTGCCACCCCTTCAAGATCTCACCGCTCTTTATCCTGACTTCAAATTGTTCCGCCATATCCGACATCCTTTCTCATAACAGACCTGTTTTCCGTTCGCCATATGCCTATCGCACAAAAAAGGAATTCCCATGGCGGATCGGATCCGTCACGGTCATTCCTTTTTCTTCCATAATTATGAGCACTTAGTTGTCCGCTGTCTCAGACAGCACTTCACCTGCGGGCTCAGCAGCTTCCGCCGGCGCTTCGTTAACAACAGGTGCTGCACACTCAGCCGGTACTTCGCATACAGTGGGAGCTGCGCTCTCGACCGGTGCTTCGACCACGGTCTCGCTCACAGCTTCATTCGCGACATCGACCAGCGCGGAAGCGGCAGCCTGTCTCTCTTCCTCAGCCTGTCTCGCGCTTTCTTCCTGAGCCGCTTTCTCCGCCTGCATCTTCGCTGCCTTCTCCGCCTTTACGGCCTTGCGGCAGTCACCGCAGATCGAAGGAATGTGATCCCAGCTCTTATTGATGCGGAAGGTCTTCCCGCATTTCGCGCAGGTGCGGTCCTCCCAGTTGAGCTTGTCCTTATCAAAGCATTCTTTACAGAGGTTGGGAATATGCTTCCATTCCACATTGTAGCGGATCGGAACGCCGCAGATCCTGCACGGTTTCTCTTTCCACTTCGCCTGCTCCTTCGCGTTCTCCGATTTTAAGAACTCAAGTCTCGCATTGAAGCTGTCCCATGCTTCCTGGACCTTGTCCCTGAGGATCTTCTGGGCATCGAGCGCCTTGTTGAACGCGGCGCGCGCCTCATCAAGTTCCGCAAAGCAGGCTTTCTTGGATTCATAGATCTCTGTCAGCTTCTCCTGCATGGACTGCGCCGCCTCGCGGTGTCCGTCCGCGGCGGAGCGGTCTCCGCCGGCGCGCTCGCTTCGCATTGCGTTGTACTCCGTATCGATCCCCTTTTTCAGTTCCGCGATCCTGGCGTTAAACGTCTGAATCATACTGCCTGTCTGATTCAGGCGCGCCTTGGTCTCATCTGTGGTCTTCTTTGCTGCGGCATAATCAGATCTCGCAGTGCTGAGCTCTTCGCCCAGACGTGATAACTCTGGATCTTTCCCAGACATTTCTCCAAACCTCCTGTAACTGTTCATCATTTCTCGGTTCTTTAAGAACCCACTTAACTATTATATTTTCGTATTTGGTAAGTGTAAACAGAAATTTTCAAAAAAATGATGATTGTCCAAATATCTTCCGCTATCCGCCGTTTGCTCTTCATCAGCTCCTGAGGATCGTCTCTATTTTGTCCGCGCCCTTTTCGTCGAGCTTAATGATCAGCTTTACGTCAGACGTGCGGCTGTTCACGGACTGGAAAAGCGGCGGAAGGAGCTCGGCGCCGACAGCCATATAAAGGAGTTGGCACACCGTATTCTCCGACTGCGTCCACACGATCTTTTCTCCGTATGCGTTCCTTCTCGTTCGGACCATGTCCACGGGATAAGTCACCGGATAAGTTCTCTGGTTCCTGTTCTCCCCGCGAAGATGGAACATCTCCAGCTGTCCCAGCATAAAGCGGAGGATCTCCCCCGTCTGCTCGCTGAAGATCCGCTCCGAACTGAGCGCCACATCCCTGAAACTGAACTTGATCGGTTCTTCATCTCCGAGCAGACGCACGACGATCGTGCCGTCGTCCCCCGGCCTGACTGTGCCCGTGTTCTCTCTGTTCATTATACAATAGCGGAACAGCTTCTTTACGTTCTGCTCATTCAGCTCCCAGTGGTTCTTCTTCTGTTTCTGCTGGTAGTCATCGAACACCTTGGCATAAGTCCCCCAATTGTGCTCGGCATCGCTCCGTCCCTTCGTCCCCCTTCCGAACTCCCTTACAGAGCCGGAAAGAAGCTCCTCTATGTACGCGGTCCTCTGCCTGTCGTCCTGGCTGATCCTGCCGAGGATCATGTCCACCCTCTTTCTTAACCCGTCGTTGGGGTAAAAGATCATGTTCTTGAACACGACCGCGAATCGGAGCGCGCTGTCCGGCTCCATGCCGGAAAAAGCCGCCAGGAACAGAAGGAACCTCTCGCACTGGAGCTGGCTCATACTGCGCAGATAGCGGCAGGGATGCTCCAGGAAGCTTTCGTCCTCCATGATCCTGTCAAAGGACCTGAATTCCTGCTCAAATCCTTTGCTCCGCTTCTCTCCCCTGAGCTTTACGAACTCCGAGAAGTACTTGTCCCTGCGGTATACGGCCCTGCTCCTGAGTCCTCCGTAATTGAACTTCCAGGATACAGCGGCTTTTTCAAAAAAGTCCCTGAGCGCGGCGATCTCTTCCGGGACGCCTGCCGCTCGCCATCCTCCGATCCTGTGTATCAGCTGCATGGCTTCATCGTTGAACGGATTTTCGAGCCATGTCAGGGCCGCTCCGGCGAAGACCGCGCTGTCGCGCTCGCTCATGCCGTTGAGCGCGCCGCAGAAGACCACGAACCTCTCCTGCTCGCTCCTGTCCATGCCCCTTAATATATCGATCGGGTCTTCCACGAAGGAACTGTCCTCGAAGATCTCCGCAAAACGGCGCAGGTCGTCGGGGATCACATTCTCCGCGATCACATGGTTATAGGCTTCCTCATACAGGTCCCAGTCAGCCTTGACCGTGTTGCGGCACTTCCTGAAATTGCATCTCCATGTGGAGATAAGGTCCCGGATATCCTGCCCGACAGCGCCCAGTCGTTCAGTGTCATCGGCGTTGTTCCAGCCGAAGAAAGCGTCCATCTCTGCCGCGTATTCATCCGCAGGTTCCCTCAGCCACCTGGTGACCAGGAAAGCCGCGAGAGCGGCGTTGTCCGGCGCGCTCCAGCAGGCGTGGAGCATCGTCAGGAAATGGATGCACTGATCCCTGGAAAGTTCCTCCTTAAGATATAAGACCGGATCGTTCTGGAAGCGGTAGAGGCCCAGGATCTCTTCATCCTTATAGAGCGCCGGCACGACAGGTTCCTGGCCGTCCCACGGAAGGTCCCTGAAATAGGCGCCGTATTCCTTCCAGTTTTCCGACACGGCCCTTCTGCAGCCGCTCTGGTTGGTGTGCCACATATAAGCGGCGCGCCTCAGATAATCGTTGACATAAGCTCTTCTCTTGATGTCGTCCCTGAAGTCGCTCACATTCATGTCCATATGGACCATCAGCGTGAGCGTCTGGATCTCCGGATCCTCCGGATACTTGATATAGGCATTGAGAAGATTTCCGAAATCCCTGACGAACTCCCTGCAGCTCTTTTCTCCTCTCACGGAGACCGAAGTCCCCGTCGCTCTTTCGTACTCATAGATCGTCATCGCCAAAAGAGCGATGAACTTCAGCCGCTCTTCCTCGCTTACGGTCAGAAGATAGCCGACGGGATTCTCCCTGAACTTCCTGTCGCCGAGTTTTCTGTCATAGAGCACGACTTCCTCCGCGATCTCCTCCTGCGCCCGTACAGCGGCGATCCAGTGCGCCCTGTAAACGGAGGCCGTCTCCTGCCACTCCCTGCGGCACAGAAGCTGGTTCTCCTTAAAGAACTGGCCGGTCACGCGGTATCTGTCATTGAAAAAGTCCGTGACTTCCTGCATCGACCGGAAGTTCTGTCCGGACAGCCAGGTGTTGAGCATACGGACGGAAATATCCGACCGCCGCACCAGATACTCGTTCACGGCGAGAATATAATCGATCTCGAAATAATCCTCTGACCCGTTCTCGATCGCGATCAGGGCCTCCAGAAAGATCAGGAACCATAGCCTGTCCCTCAGCGGCGTCCTGCTCAGATAGAAGGTCGGAGAATCCATATATTCTTCACTGTTCTTTGTCACGCCGGAGAGTACCGCGAAACATCGCTTCTCCGTCTGTTTTAAATGCAGGTCATCCATACTAACCTCCATGCCGTAGCGCCTCTGCGCGGGGCACGCGGGTGCTGCAGGAAACTTTCAGTTCCCTTGATCAGGGGGCTCCTGTCAGCGGATCTCGTTAAGATCATACGGTGTCAGCTGATATACATAGTAATTGAGCCAGTTGCTGTAGAGCAGATAGCTGTGGGCACGCCATTCCAGAAGCGGTTTGGCGTTCGGGTCGTCGTTCGGGAAGTAGTTGAGGGGGAGCGCTGTCCCGAGGCCTTTTCGCGCGTCTCTGAGGTACTCGTCCCTGAGCGTGTTGCGGTCATACTCCGCATGTCCCATAATAAAGACCTTCCGTCCGTCCTGCGACATGCACAGGAGCACGCCGGCCTCCTCTGACTCCGCGAGGATCCGCAGGTCCTTGCAGGCGTGGATCGCCCTGGCGGGAACTTCCGTATACCGGCTGTGCGGGATCAGGAAGTAATCATCGAACCCTCTGACCAGGGGCTCTTTCCTGTGCCTGACTTTGTGGGAATAGACGCCGAACAGTTTTTCGCCGAGCAGCCTCTTTTTAAGACCGTAGTGGTAATACAGTGCCGCCTGCGCGCCCCAGCAGATATGGAAGGTGCTGAAAACATTGGTCTTGCTCCAAGCGAAGACTTCACACAGTTCAGGCCAGTAGTCAACGTCCTCGTACTCGATCTTCTCGACGGGCGCTCCTGTTATGATGAGTCCGTCGAACCTCTGCTCCTTGAGTTCCGCGAAGGTGTAATAAAATTTCTTCAGATGCGATACCGGCGTATTAAGGGACTGATGGGAGCTCATTCTCATGAACGTGACGTCGATCTGAAGAGGGGTGTTGGAAAGCATCCTCAGGAGCTGGAGTTCCGTTTCTTCCTTCTTGGGCATCAGGTTAAGTATACAGAGCTGAAGAGGACGGATATCCTGATGGATTGCCCGGTTCTCGTCGACGACGAACAGGTTCTCATTCTCCAGGATCTCTTTGACCGGAAGGTCATTCTGTATTTTGATAGGCATGCTGCTACCTCCGTAATCACTAATTTCGGGCCTTGAACGCCCGGTCCTGTCACTGTGGCCGGCTTATCATCTCAAGAAAATCCTCTTCCGAGAGGATCGGGATCCCGAGTTCCCTCGCCTTTTTGTTCTTCGAAGAGCCTGACGTCACATCGTTATTGATCAGATAATCCGTTTTCGCCGAGACGCTTCCCGCCGCCTTGCCGCCCAGACGCATGATCAGCGCCTTCAGCTCATCCCGGTTCTCAAAGTGTCCCAGCTTTCCGGTGATCACAAATGTCTTTCCGAGAAGGATCTGCGGCTCGTTTCCCGCGCTCTCCCTGCTGATCCTGAGTTCCGCCAGCAGATCGTCCAGTGCCGACGACGTTCTCTCATCGTCCAGATAGCGCCTGATGTTCTCTGCGAGCACCGGCCCGATCCCGGGCACCTGCGAGAGCTCTTCTGCCGATGCCGCCCTGATCTTATCCGGGTCGTCCTGATAATGGGAGCAGAGGATCCTCGCGTTCGAGACGCCTATTCCGGGGATGCCCACTGCGCCGAGGACCCTCGGGAGCGTCGTTTCCCTGGACTTCTCGATCGCTTCAAGGAGCTTATCGCAGGATCTTTTTCCCATCCCCTCCATCTCTTCGATCACATCCCTGTGCTCCCCGAGATGATAGATGTCGGCATACTCGTGGATCAGGCCCGCCGCGATCAGCTTTTCCAGCGTCATCTCGGACAGACCGTCTATATTCATCG
>CAMOXN010000008.1 GCA_946629175.1 uncultured Lachnospiraceae bacterium
GGCAAAAGAGGAAGCCGCAGCCGGTGAAGCGGCGGAAAAAGAGCAGGCGGCGGAAAAGCCCGGCACAGAAGAGGAGCAGCAGGAGGCGGAAGTGATCAAAAAGCCCGAGCCGGCTGCCGATGGATCCGGAGAAGACAAGGAAAAAGAGAAGAAAAAGAAAAAATCGAAAAAAGAATCCGGCAGTGATGCATCCCAGGGACTTGCCATGTTGGACGGCAGGATGACTTTTGACGGAATGGAGCTGGAATTCCCGATCGAACTTGAGAGCATGAAGCTCGGGAACTGGAAGATCGAGTACAAGGATGTGGATGATCCTGCAGTTAAGATGCTCGCGCCGGCAGAGATCGTGACGGCTGTCATGACGAATGATTCCTTCAGTACAGACGATGTTACAGTGATCGCGGAGTTCGGCAACTACTCGAACGAAGAGACCGCTCTTTCCGATATCCCGATGACGGGGATCTATCTGACCAAGGGCAAAGGCAAGGACGGAAAAGAGCCCGTGCTGCCCGAGGTGGTACTGCCCGGAAAACTTACGTGGGGCAGCAAGGATGAAGAGATCCGCGGCCTCTTCGGGGAAGCGAGCTTTTCCGGATCATTCTTCGACAAAGACTTCGATCACATGTACGAGAACGGAAGCTACATGATCGAGCTGGGCGGAATGAACGATACGGGAATCGAGTATATTGTCTACTGTGTTGAATAAGGCGGATGAGGTTTCTATGGAATACAGGATTGAACATGATTCAATGGGAGAGATGCGGGTCCCCGCTGACTGCCATTGGGGCGCGCAGACGCAGAGAAGTTACCAGAATTTCAGGATCGGGACGGAGAAGATGCCGCGGGAGATCGTCCGCGCGTTCGCTGTACTGAAAAAGGCAGCTGCTATAGCCAACAACAGGCTCGGGAAACTTGACGACGACAGGTGCCGGCTGATCGGGGAAGTCTGCGACGAGATCCTTGAGGGGAAGCTCGACAGTGATTTTCCTCTTGTCGTCTGGCAGACAGGGAGCGGCACCCAGTCCAATATGAACGTCAACGAAGTGGTCGCGGGCCGCGGGAACGAGATCGCGGGCTCTAAGCTCCTGCATCCGAACGATACGGTCAATATGTCGCAGAGCTCCAACGACACATTCCCGACAGCGATGCATATCGCGGCAGTCATATCCCTCGAAGAAGGCCTTCTGCCGGCGCTTGGATCCCTGACAGCGGAACTGGCACGGCTGGAAGAGGAGAACCGGGGGATCGTAAAGAGCGGAAGGACGCATCTGCAGGATGCCGTTCCGATCTCTTTTTCCCAGGAGATCAGCGGATGGAGAGCGATGCTCGAGAAATGCTCGGCCATGATCAGGGATTCGGAAAAGGGACTCATGGAGCTGGCTCTCGGCGGGACCGCGGTCGGAACAGGCCTCAATGCCCCGAAGGGATTCGCTGAAGAAGCCGCGAGAGCTGTGTCGGAGCTTACGTCCTATGACTTCATTACGGAAGAGAACAAATTCCACGCTCTGTCCGCCAAAGACGCCATTGTCTATTCACACGGCGCCCTTAAGGCGCTGGCGGCTGATCTTATGAAGATCGCGAACGATGTCAGGTGGCTTTCCAGCGGGCCCAGATGCGGTCTCGGCGAGATCTTCATCCCCGAGAACGAACCGGGAAGCTCTATCATGCCCGGAAAAGTCAATCCGACCCAGTGCGAGGCTGTAACGATGGTGGCCGTACAGGTAATGGGCAATGACACGGCGATCGGAATAGCTGCCTCTCAGGGAAATTTCCAGCTCAACGTGTTCATGCCGGTAATTATTTACAACTACCTGCAGTCCGTGCGTCTTTTGACGGACGCGGCAGAGTCCTTCAGAAAGAACTGCGTGAGCGGGATCAGGCCGAACCGCGCGAAGATGGAGCACAACCTGCATGATTCCCTGATGCTGGTCACCGCGCTCAATCCCTACATCGGATATGAAAACGCGGCAAAGACGGCCAAACTGGCTTACAAGGAGAACATCTCGCTCAAGGAAGCGTGTGTAAAACTCGGCTTTATGACCGGGGACAGGTTCGACGAGGTCTTCCATCCCGAAGAGATGGTCTGATGAGAGGTCTGAAAAAGCGCAATCAATAAAGAGGAGGCATATTGTGACCTGGGAAGAGAAAGTCAAAAAAGTAATACCGTATGTCGCGGGCGAGCAGCCCAAAGACAAAAGCATCATAAAGCTCAACACGAACGAGTGCCCTTATCCGCCCGCACCCGGCGTCAGGGAAGCGATCAGGGAACTGGAGAGGCGCTCGGACGACCTTCGGCTCTATCCGGACATGAACGCCTCCGCGCTCACGGACGCGCTCGCGGATTTCTACGGGATCGGCAGTGAAAAGATCTTCGTCGGGATCGGTTCCGACGATGTCCTGGCGCTGTGCTTTCTTACATTTTTTACGAACGGCTATGAGATCCTGTTCCCCGACATCACATACAGTTTTTACCCGGTCTGGGCGGACCTGTACGGGATCAGATACAGGACGATCCCGCTGACGGCGGAGATGAAGATCGATCCGTTCGAGTACATGCCGGAACTTACCAAAAGAAAGAACGGCGGGATCATTTTCCCCAATCCGAACGCGCCGACGGGATACTGCGAACCTCTTTCAAAAATAGAGAGGATCGTAAAGGCCAATCCGGAAAGCGTCGTGATCGTCGATGAGGCTTACATCGATTTCGGCGGTACCAGCGCGCTCCCCCTGATCGACAAATACGAGAATCTGCTCATTGTCCAGACTTTCTCCAAATCCCGCTCCATGGCCGGCATCCGCATCGGGTTCGCGATGGGAAGCGAGAAACTGATCCGCTATCTCAAGGACGTCAAGTTCTCCTTCAACTCCTATACGATGAACCTGCCGTCCATTATGATCGGCAAGGCGGCCGTAGAGGACAGGGCATATTTTGACGAGACCAGAGAAAAGATCATAAATACAAGGGAGCGCTTCAAGAAAGATCTCGAGGCCCTCGGATTCCTGATGCCTGATTCAGGCGCGAACTTCGTGTTCGCGAGGCACCCCCGCTTTACGGGAGACTATCTGTTCAAAAAGCTGAGGGAGAAGAAGATCCTGGTCCGCCACTGGAACAAGCCGGAGATCAGCGAGTTCCTGCGAATCACGATCGGGACGGACGAGCAGATGGACGCGGTGACTGCGGCGCTCAGGGAGATCACGCAGGAAACAGATTAAGAAAAAGACAGTTAAGGAACAAGGTTTATGGAAGGTTTAGCAGCATGGTTTGCGGCGCATTTGGGAAAATATATATCAGCTAAGGCGGTCGTCTTTATCGTCTCGCTGATGCCGATCCTGGAGTGCAGGGGCGGGCTGATCGTGGCATCTCTCCTCGACGTCAATATCGTAGAGGCGATCCCGATCTGCGTGATCGGAAATTTCATTCCGATCCCCTTCATCCTCCTGTTCATCAAAAAGATATTTGAGTGGCTCAAGCTCTACGGGCCGACTGAGAAGCTGGTGACGAAGCTGGAGAACAGGGCGGCGAAAAAGAGCGACGCGCTGGAAAAGGGAGAGTTCCTCGGACTCATGCTCTTTGTGGGAATTCCCCTTCCGGGGACCGGCGGATGGACGGGGTCTCTCATTGCGGCGCTCCTCGACGTAGACTTCAAAAAGGCATTGGTCGCGGAGATCCTGGGAATACTGATCGCCACGGTGATCATGTCGATCGTTTCCTACGGTCTGCTCGCGCAGATCGTATAATGACTAAGGACGGAATCACTTATGTACGAGAGTTATCAGAGTTTTGCCTCAGTTTATGACGAGTTCATGGACGGGACGGATTACCGGCTGACTGCCGATAAGATTCAGGATATCATCATGCGCTACGGGCTCTCAAGGCCGGCGGAACTAAGGACCGGAGAGAGCGAGAACACGGATGTGCTCCTCGCGGCTGAAATGAATCTTGTCGTGGACCTGGGATGCGGTACAGGGAAGCTTACGGAGATCCTCGCTGACAGGGGATTTGACGTCATGGGGATCGACCTTTCGGAGGAAATGCTCGGCATTGCGCTCACAAGAAGGGATAAGCTCCATCACCGGACGCTCTATCTGTGCCAGGACATGCGGGAGTTCGAGCTGTTCGGTACCGCGGGGACCTTTGTCAGCGTCGGCGACAGTGTCAATTATCTCCTTGAGGATGAGGATATGGACAAGCTGTTCAAGCGGGTCAACACGTTCCTGTATCCGGGCGGGATCTTCGTATTTGATTTCAAGACCCTTCACCTCTACAGAGACGTGATCGGCGACAGCACGATCGCGGAGGACAGGGAGGACTGCTCCTTCATCTGGGAGAACTGGTTCGATGCTGAGACACGCATCAACGAATACGACCTGACGCTGTTCATCAGAGACAGGGACAGCGGCGCGGAGGACAATCTGTTCCGCAAATACCAGGAGATCCACCGCCAGCGGGGGTATACGCTCGACGAGATGAAAAAGTTCGTGTCAGACGCCGGGCTCACCTGGGTCACCGAGATGGACAGCGATACGATGGGCCCTGTGACGCCGGGGACGGAACGGATCCTGTGCGTCGTCAGGGAAAAGGGCAAAAAAGTGCCGCCGTCCGTGACACAGGCGCCGGCGGAGAATGAGTCATAAGGAGGGATCCATGATCATCAGCTTTACGAAAATGGAGGGATGCGGCAACGATTATGTCTATATAAACGGCATATCGCAGAGCATTCCCAAAGAGGATAAGCCGGATCTTGTCAGGAAACTGAGCGACAGGCATTTCGGGATCGGGGGAGACGGAGTGATCTTTATAAACAGCTCCGGGATTGCCGATTTTGAGATGGAAATGTATAATGCTGACGGAAGCCGCGGAGAGATGTGCGGCAACGGGATCCGCTGCGTCGGCAAATATGTCTACGACTACGGCCTGACGGACAGGACCGAGATCACGGTAGAGAGCTTCGGGAAGATCAAGTACCTGACGCTTTATCCGGAGAACGGAAAAATAGCGCGCGTGAGAGTCAATATGGGACCTGCGATCCTGGAAGCGTCCCGGATCCCCGTCTCCTATGCCGGAGCGGAAGGAAGACCTCTTGCCCTTAAAGACGGAACTGAGATCGGCTGCGCGGTCATAGACGCGCCGCTCGAGGTCGGCCGCAGGGAATATCGCGTCACTTGTGTCTCGATGGGGAATCCCCACGCGGTCCTGTTCATGGATGAGATCGCGGACCTCCCGCTCGCGGAGATCGGCCCGGACTTTGAGAATCACGCGCGGTTCCCCAACCGGATCAATACCGAGTTCGTCCGCGTCATCGACGAGGGACATGTGAGCATGCGGGTCTGGGAGAGAGGAAGCGGAGAAACGCTCGCGTGCGGGACCGGCTGCTGCGCGGTCGGAGTCGCCTGCGTACTGAACAAAAAGACAGGAAATAAAGTGCTGGTGGACGTTCTCGGCGGACAGCTTGAGATCGAGTGGGATGAGGAGAACAACAACGTGTGGATGACAGGTCCTGCGCGCACGGTGTTTGAGGGCACGGTGGATACATCGCTATTCTGACAGTGCCGCGCACTTGTAAAGTATATAAAGATGTCAGGTGCGGATATAATACAACAGGATGAAGAAAGGTGGTAGCTGACATGGGTATTCTGAAACAGTGGAGAGACAGAGCTTACGACGAGAAAGCGAACAAGGGCGATATGCAGCGCATGTGGGCGGCATATTTTGCCAAAGAGAAAGACATTTACGCTCAGCTTCTCGCGGACCCCGATACGGTCGTGACCGGAACGGTCAAAGAGCTGGCGGATAAGTACGGCGTGGATCTCATGACGATGACGGGCTTCCTCGACGGGATCAACGATTCCTTAAAAGAGCCCAATCCCATTGAGGAGATGGAAGAGGACACCGTCGTGAACCTTGGATTTGACAAGGAGCTGCTCTACAAGAACATGGTAGCGGCCGGCGCTGACTGGCTCTACGGGCTTGAAGAGTGGGAGCCGATCTTCGACGAGGAGAAGAGGAAGGAGCTCTACAAGGAGCAGAAGGAGAGCGGAACGATCAGAAAGCCCGCCAAGATCTATCCCAATGATCCCTGTCCCTGCGGATCCGGCAAAAAGTATAAGAAGTGCCACGGCAAGAACCGCTGAATAAAAGAGGCTGCCGCACAGGAAATCATTTCCTTGTGCGGCAGCCTGATTTGTGTCAGCAGCAGAAGAACCTTCCCCCGCAGCAGAGATTGAGAAATGCGTTCAGGATGCACAGCCTGATGCACCACTGCCCGGTATCGACGGGCCGCACATAGTTCCTCGACTGGTTCATATAGTACCTGCTCCCGCTGCTGAGCTGCGTGACCAGGTTCTGGTAGGAGTAGTTGTCGGGCTCCATCTGCGCGGCGATCGTGGCGTGTTCGAGCGCCTGCGCGTGGTTGCCGAGCCCGGCGTTCGCGATCGCGCTGTAGTAGTACCAGAGCGAGCTGTGGTCTTCAATATTTGAGAGGACATTGAGCGCTTCGGCATAGTGCCTGTTGTTGATATAGTTGGCGGCGGCGCGCATGTATTTTTCGTAATCGCTCATGCCGGAGGAATTGTAACCGCTGTGCTGGTACTGGCCCGAATACGCGCCGGTGAAGAAATCATTAAAGAAGTCCTCCCAGCTGCTATAGAATTGGCCGTTGTAGCCGGGGCCCGAGCTGCTGTAACCGCCGGAAGGTCCCTGGCCTCCGGAATAGGAGCCTGCGCCGCTTCCGTAGCTGCCTGCGCCGGATGACGCGTAAGGGTGCTGGCGCTCGTAGATGATCTGCTGGTAAGCTTCCTGCACCAGTTTGAACATCTCTTCGGCCTTGTCTTTATGGGGATTATCTATATTCGCATCCGGGTGATACTTCTTGCTCAGCGTCCGGTATGCTTTCTTGACCTCATCGTCAGTGGCGTCCCTGGAGACACCGAGTACCTTATACGGATCACTCATCTTGCGCGGTCCTTTCCCGGGATAACGCCGCGGTCTCAGTCCCGCTCCGCTTCCCTTCCCTTTCGTTAAACTTACACCATACTCCAGAATACAGTATATTTCTCAGGATATCAATATTTTCCACAATGGGAAGCGTCTCAAAAGCCGCCGTGCACTCCGAGATCGTCATAGTCAGGATCCCCTTCACGTAGCTGTCAAGGTCAGGTCTATCCCCGAACGCGAGGAGGGGATTGAAACTCCCGGACTTCGCGTCCTTCTCCAGATCGTCGTAAGCATCCAGGATATAGATGAACTTGCCGAGATAGAAGCCGGTCCTTTTGAGCGGGGCGCTCCAGATGTCGCCCTTATAGTCGAACACTTCCGCCATCAGATCGCCGAAGATCCCGCCCGCCCGGTCAAGCAGGACAGCCGGGGACAGCGCGCTGTCCGGCTCCTTCGCGCGGCCCTCCAGTTCGCGAAGCTCATTGAGTTTAGCTTCGATCAGCGAGGCTTTTTCGGGATGCCGCAGGGACGCCGCTGCGCACTTGTTCTTCAGTGCAGCAGCCATCACTTTCTTACCGGCGTCATGCTCGTCATTCCAGTCGTCAAGGCAGGAGTAGTAGGAGAGGATGATGCCGATGTCGGCGGCATACTGTGTGCATTCGTTCTGCCTGATCTTATGCTTCCTTAAGGGATGAACGGCGCAGCGCGCGGAGCGCTCCGATCCATCCGGCTCATAGAGCCCTGTGAGCAAAAGAGCGAGGAACGCGGTATCGTAGCTCAGCGTGAGCCTGCCTGCCTGTCCGTAGTGATCCTTGAGATCCATACAGATCCCGCAGTAGTAGGAGCGGTACAGGTCAAATTCCCGGATCCTGAGTTCCGGCTCATTGACAACGACGTATCCGAACATGTTGATTCTCCTTATTCATGTAAAGAACGGCCGGTGGACCGGCCGTTCGCGTCAGCTTTTCTTATGGAATTCGAAACCGCAGCGCGGGCACTTCACCATGATGTGTCCTTTTCCGCGGGGGATGCGGATCTTCTGGCTGCATTGGGGGCATTTGTAAATGTGGTAGTCCTTGAACTGCGACATGTTGCTCCCGAAATTTGAGAAGTTGCCGAGGAACCTGTCCCTGAGCTGGAGAAATTTCTGGTTTTCGGCGTATCTCTTGGAAATGTTCCTGGAGAACATCCTCCAGTACAGAACGATCAGAAGCGCAAAGGTGATCAGTTCCAGAAGAGGGAGCCTGACCAGCATTCCGATCAGAATGACAACGATCAGGACAACGGACAGAAATCTTGAGAGACTGTCTACCCCGTACCTTCCCTGCATGAACTTTGTAAAACGATATCTGAGATCTTTCAGCATAGGCGTGTGAATTCCTTCCCGTTGCGCCGCGCGGTCATTCACGCGTACGACCGTCTAAAACCACATATTCGTTAATCATTGTAGAGTAACACGGCGCGATTTTAAAGAAACAAAGGGAGAAAATAATATAAAAAAACAATAAACGGAATGCGGACCCGTCCGATACAGTTCTGTTCCCGAAAGGATCACACGGGAATTCTTACAGGAACAGGCCTGTCAGGAACACGGTGGCGCAGCATGAGATCGCGACGAAGAAAAGGTCCCCCTTGAACCATGCGGCAAGAAGACCGACGACGAGGGCCGCGATCCCGGACCAGATATTGTCCGTCGCCGTGACGATCGCGGGGAAAGTCATGACCGCGAGCGTGACATAGGGCACGTAGTAGAGAAAAGAGCGAAGCCACGTGTTCGTTATCTCTTTGCGGAACACGATAAAGGGCAGCATCCTGATGCAGTATACCGTAAGGCACATGATCAGAAGAGACAGATAGATACCGGGATTCATAGAGCACCTCGTTATGGGAACAGCTGTTACAGGTATTCGTTACACTGAGCGGTTGACGCGGCAGGCATCGCCGCGCCCCGTCACGCTTCTTCCTCTTTGCCCGCGCTTTCGTCAACAGGCTTTATAAAAGCCGCCGCGCCCGCGATCAGGATCGTAAGGATGATGACCTTGAAACCGCCGGAGATCGTATTAAGGAGCGGAAGCACGGAGAAAAGGCCGCTGGCCGCCATGGAGATCGCCACAAGAGCCGCGATGAAGCGGTCCTTCCTGGAAGGCGGGATGATGATCGCCAGGAACATGCCGTAAAGAGATACGCTCAGCGCGTTGACGATAAAAGGCGGCATGATATTCCCGAGAAGAACGCCCAGCACTGTGCCGCACGTCCAGCCGGCGACCGATATTATAGTCATGCCGTAGGAATAGCGGGGATCAAGGTAGCCGGGCACTGCCGAGGAGAGGCCGAAGATCTCATCCGTTATGCAGTAGGGAAGCAGGAACCTGTGATAGAAGGGCAGGTCCGGGCTCAGCTTCTGTGAGAGCGAGCAGCTCATCAGGAAATAGCGCAGATTTACGACGACGCAGGTGCTGATCATCTCTATGACGCCCGCGCCGGAGCTGATGAGGACGATCGCGGCGAACTCGCCGGCAGAGGCGACCATGCCCATGGACATAAGGCCTGCCTGCAGAGCGTTCATACCGATCCCGCGGGCGGTGATCCCGAGCGCGAATGACACGGCAAAATAGCCCATGCAGATCGGGACTCCGTCCCTGAGTCCCCTGACGAACCAGGGAACAGCATGCGGCTGAGCTATATTTTCTTGGGTTTTTTTAACAGTTTCTGTCATAGTTGGGCCTGATTTATGATACAATGATTTACGTTGCGGATACGAAAAGTTATTATACCATTATCGAAAGAATAGTGCAAAAGAAAGAGAGGACGCCATGTTGCCTTCAGATCCGGATATGCTCGCCAGTTTTTTGAATATGAAGCTCAGGGATCAGTACGCGTCGCTCGACGCTCTGTGCGAGGACCTCGAGCTCAATAAAGAAGAGATCGTCCTGAAACTCAGGGAAGCGGACTACGACTATATTCCGGCGCGCAACCAGTTCCTGTAAGGCAGACGCCTGTTCACGGACGCGGAAAGTGCAGGGAATTGACAAACCGCCCGCACACGGATATAGTTACGTTCATATATATAAGATATATAAGACACCGGGAGGAATAAAGACATGCGGAAGATGCTTGCCAAGACATACGATCCTCAGGGAATCGAGGACCGGATCTATAAGAACTGGGAAGATAAGAAATACTTCCATGCGGAAGTGGATCACAGCAGGACGCCATATACGATCGTGATCCCGCCGCCGAATATCACAGGTCAGCTCCACATGGGACATGCCCTGGACAATACGATGCAGGATATCCTGATCCGCTGGAAAAGGATGCAGGGCTTCAATACTCTCTGGCAGCCGGGGACCGATCACGCTTCGATCGCTACGGAAGTCAGGATCATCAACAACCTCAAGGAAAAAGGGATCAGCAAGCAGGACCTGGGACGCGAGAAGTTCCTGGAATACTGCTGGGACTGGCGCAGGGAGTACGGCGGAAGGATCGTGAACCAGCTCAAGAAACTCGGTTCCTCCTGTGACTGGGACCGCGAGCGCTTCACCATGGACGAGGGCTGCAACAAGGCTGTCACGGAAGTCTTTGTGAAGATGCACAAGAAGGGCTGGATCTACAAGGGCAGCAGGATCATCAACTGGTGTCCTGTCTGCAATACCTCGATCTCAGACGCGGAAGTGCAGTATGAGGAGCAGGCCGGCCACTTCTGGCATATCAAGTATCCTCTCATCGAGGAAGACGGATCGATCTCTAAGACGACCTTCCTTGAATTCGCTACGACGCGCCCTGAGACAATGCTCGGCGATACCGCTGTGGCGGTGCATCCCGAGGACGAGCGCTACGCGCATCTGATCGGCCGCTATGTCTGGCTTCCTTTTGTCGACAGGAAGATCCCGGTCGTGGCTGACGAGTACGTCGACAGGGAATTCGGGACCGGCGTCGTGAAGATCACGCCCGCGCACGACCCCAACGACTTCGAAGTCGGAAAGCGCCACGGCCTCCCCGAGATCAACATCATGAACGACGACGCCACCATCAATGAGAACGGCGCGAAGTTCTGCGGCATGGACAGGTATGAGTGCAGGGCGCAGATCGTCAGGGAGCTGGACGAGATGGGACTTCTCGTCGGCATTGAGGACCACGTCCACAACGTCGGCACACATGACAGATGCGGCACGACGGTCGAGCCGCTGATCAAGCAGCAGTGGTTCGTGAAGATGGACGAACTCATTAAGCCTGCGGTCAAGGGAGTGAAAGAGGGCGACATCAAACTGATCCCGCAGAGGATGGAGAAGACCTATTTCAACTGGACCGACAACATCCGCGACTGGTGCATCAGCCGCCAGCTCTGGTGGGGACACAGGATCCCCGCGTATTACTGCGACGAGTGCGGCGAGATCGTCGTCGCCAAGGAAGAGCCCAAGGCCTGCCCGAAGTGCGGCTGCACGCATCTCACGCAGGATCCCGATACGCTGGACACATGGTTCTCCAGCGCGCTCTGGCCTTTCAGCACTCTGGGATGGCCGGAAATGACGGAGGATCTTAAGTATTTTTACCCGACGGACGTGCTGGTCACCGGCTACGACATCATTTTCTTCTGGGTCATCCGCATGATCTTCTCCGGATACGAACAGATGGGAGAGAGGCCCTTTAAGTACGTCCTCTTCCACGGACTCGTCAGGGATGCCCTGGGACGCAAGATGTCCAAGTCGCTCGGGAACGGCATCGATCCCCTGCAGGTCATCGCGGATTACGGCGCTGACGCGCTCCGACTTACCCTGATCACCGGCAACGCGCCCGGAAACGACATGCGTTTCTACAACGAGCGGGTCGTCGCGAGCAGGAATTTCGCGAACAAGATCTGGAACGCGTCAAGGTTCATTATGATGAACCTTCCGGAAGAGGGATCCGAAGACGAGTCTGCGCTGCAGGCCCTGATCGAAGCGGATCAGGTCCCGGCGGCAGCGGCGCCTGAGGACAAGTGGATCCTGTCCCGCGTGAACAACACCGTCGCCGAAGTGACTGAGAATATGGATAAGTTCGAACTCGGCATCGCTGTACAGAAAGTCTATGACTTTATGTGGGACGAGTTCTGCGACTGGTATATCGAGATGGTCAAGCCCCGTCTCTACAAGGCGGACGACAGTGAGAGCAGGCTCGCGGCGCTCTGGACGCTGCAGAAGGTGCTGATCACAGGCCTTAAGCTTCTTCACCCTTACATGCCGTTCGTGACGGAAGAGATCTTCACGACCCTGCAGAGCCGCGAAGAATCCATCATGATCTCTTCCTGGCCGGAAGAGAGGGCTGACTTCCGCTTCCCTAAGGAAGAGGAGTCCATCGAGAACATCAAGAACGCGGTCCGCGCAGTGCGTGCGGTAAGAAGCGAGAGACAGGTGGCGCCTTCGAGAAAGGCGAGGATCTACGTGGTCTCCGAAAGGGATGAGATCCTCTCCATGTTCGCGGAGAACAAGCTGTTCTTCGAGACGCTGGCTTCCGCGTCCGACACCGTTATGTGCAAAGACAAAGCGGAGGTGCCGGACGGCGCGCTCAGCGTGATCCTGCCGTTCGCGGCTCTGTATCTGCCTCTTGCCGACCTCATGGACGTCTCCGCGGAGATCGCGAGGCTCGAGAAGGAAGAAAAGAGACTGATGGGCGAGCTGAAGAGGAGCGCCGGAATGCTCAGCAACGAGAAATTCTTAAGCAAAGCGCCCGCTGCCAAGATCGAGGCGGAGAAGGAAAAGCAGAAGGCTTACGAGGAACAGATGAAGGGCGTCAGGGAAGAGCTCTCAAATCTCAGGAAACTCTGAATCCGATCAAAAAAGCGCGGTGTAAGCCGCGCTTTTATATTATGATACAAGTCGCAGAGGGACTGCCGTGCCATCTGTATATAGTACTCCGAAGGGAATTGAACGATGGAAAATACAGCAGAAATGAAAAGGGCTGTCGAGTATCTGGACCGGACGCCTAAATTCGCGAAGAAGAACTCCCTTGATACGATCCGGGAATACCTGAGGCGTCTCGGAGATCCGCAGAGAGGGATGAAGATCATCCACGTCGCCGGGACGAACGGAAAGGGAAGCGTATGCAATTTCCTCTCATCGTGCCTCAGGGAGGCCGGTCACAGCGTCGGACTCTTTATCTCCCCTCACCTCATTACGATCAGGGAGAGGATGAGCGTCGACGGCGTGATGATCCCCGAAGAGGCTTTTCTTGACGCTTTTGAGCGCGTGATGCGGGAATATGAGGCGGGCAGGGAGGAGGGGCTTCCCCATCCTCTGTATTTTGAATTCCTTTTCCTGATCGGCATGCTGTGGTTCTCATCCCGGAAGCCGGAATACCTGATCGTGGAGACCGGGCTGGGCGGGAGACTGGACGCGACGAATTCGCTGCCGGATAAAGTGATGACGGTCATCACGAGGATCGGCCTTGATCACACTTCGATCCTGGGAGGAACGCTCGGGGAGATAGCCGCAGAGAAAGCGGGGATCCTCAGAAAAGGATGCCCGGCGGTCTTTCTCGACGAGCCGGAAGAGGCTTACCGGACGATCCTGCGGGCGGCGGAAGAAGCCGGCGCGCCGTTCAGCGTCGTTTCCCGGGATCAGTGGGAAGTGATCGGGCCTCGTGAGAACGGCATTGATTTTTACCTGCGCAGTGAGTATTATAAAAATCTGCGGGTGCATGTCCCGTCGAAAGCGGTCTATCAGTGCGAGAACGCGGCCCTTGCCGCGGAAGCGTTCAGGATCATCTTAAAGGGAGCGGATCCTAAGAACGATCCCGCTGTCGCCGAGGCGCTCGGAAAAGGCCTTATGAAGGGATTCTGGCCGGGAAGGATGGAAGAGATCCTGCCGGATGTCTTTATCGACGGAGCCCACAATCCGGACGGCATACGCGCGTTCTTAAAGAGCGTGCGGATGATGACCGCTGACGGTGTGTCGTCTTCAGAGCCCGCAAAGCGCTGGCTTCTGTTCTCCTGCGTAAGGGACAAGGATTATCGGGAAGAACTGGGCATGATCGGAGATTCCGGACTGTTCACGGATATCGTGGCAGTCCCGATGCAGGGCGCGAGAGCGCTCGGCGCGGAAGAACTTATGGCTTCGATAAAGAATTACGCGAAGGATCACGCGGAAGGGCTGAGGGTCCATGACGCGGGATCTGTCCGCGACGCCGTGCAGAGGTTCATCCTTCACAGGGAAGACGGCGCTCAGGTATTCGTCGCGGGCTCCCTCTATCTGATCGGGGAGATCAGGGGACTTCTTAAGGCCCCTTCATCCTGACGCGGCGGAACGGGGCAATGCCGCCGGCCGCGGAGCGGACTCCGGTATTTATGCATATTATTACGTAAAGGGAAATTAATGATACTATTTAACAGCCTGACATTTTTATTCAGGTTCTTTCCTGTCTTTCTGGCAGTTTATTACCTGACGCCCGCGAGATTCAGGGAGATCGTCCTGTTCCTGGGGAGCATAGCTTTTTATGCCATGGGAGCAGGCCGGATGGCGCTCCTTCTGACAGCGCTCACGGTCATCAACTATGTGCTGGGACAGATGGTATTCGCGGCGGATAAAGGCGGGTTAAAAGACAGGAACAGGAGGGCATTTTACATAGCGGTCTTTATAGACGCGGGCGCGCTGGTCCTCTTTAAGGCGCTGTCGGGACTTTCCGATAAGGTCGTCCTTCCCCTGGGATTCAGCTTCTACCTGTTCAAGATGATCTCTTACCAGGCCGACCTGTTCAGGGGCGAGATCACAAGGCGGCCGGATATCATCGATACGGTGGTCTATTTTACCATGTTCCCGCAGGTGACGCAGGGACCGATCATGCGGTGGAACAACGTAGGGTTTGAAAAGCGCGAGAGGACGGTATCACCGAAGGCGTTCAGCGACGGCCTTTTCTTCTTCGTCCTGGGACTCGGCATGAAGGTCCTTCTTGCCGACAGGCTGAGCCTTTTGTGGAACGAGATCGAAAAGATCGGCTATGAGAGCATCTCCACACCGCTCGCGTGGATAGGCGCGGTCGGCTATTCCGTGCGCCTCTATATGGACTTCTGGGGCTATTCGCTCATGGCGGCCGGGATCGGAATGATGCTCGGATTCCACTTTGTGGTGAACTTTCTTCATCCTTACTGGGCATGCGGCGTCGCGGATTTCTACCGCAGGTGGCACCTTACGCTGGGCACATGGTTCCGCGACTATGTCTATATTCCGCTGGGCGGCAGCAGGAGAGGCGTTCTGAGAACGATCAGGAATCTGATCATCGTATGGCTGCTCACCGGACTGTGGCACGGCATCACGCCGAATTATCTCTTGTGGGGAGGGATCCTCGTGGCCCTGATCATCTGGGAAAAATACATCGTCGGCGGTCTCATCGACGCCGTCCCTCTGGTCGGGCATCTGCATGTGTGGTTCTTTGTGCCGCTTACCTGGGTCGTTTTCGCGATCCCCGACCTTACCGGCCTGAAGAACTATTTCATGAGGCTGTTCCCCTTTTTCGGAAGCGGGATCAACGTCAATAACAGTGATTTTATCAAGCAGCTCATGATCTACTGGCCCTACCTCCTGTTCGGCCTTCTTCTCTGCACGCCGCACTGGTACAGGCTGATCGTCAAGAACAGGAACCGGATGGCAGTGATCGTGTTCATGACAGCTGTCTTCTGGCTCTCTGTCTACAGGATCGTGATAGCGGAGAGCAATCCGTTCATGTATTTCAGCTTCTGAAGGGCTGAAGACAAGGAGGAGAAATCCATTGAAACTTATCCTGCTCCTATGGAGGAGATATACATTATTGTGTATACTGGCTCTGACGTCCCTTCCGCTCATGCTGCTGGGATGGCGCTGCAGGGATACGGTATACGGCGAATATGATCTCGATCCCCTGAGAGAGCCCGCCCTTTCGCTCGTTTTTGAGGGAGTACACGACGGGATCTACCCTTTTAAGGACATCATTGAATCCGGCAAAAGACCGAGGGAGGAAGCTTCGGAAGACGGAGAGAACGTTCCGGACGGCGGGGAAGCGGCTGAAGACGCGGATCCCGAAGGAGCGGATCCCGGTGATGCTGCCGGAACGGTCCGGGAAGGGGAATCGGCCGCGGAGATCGCGGCCTCTTACGAGGAGGCGGGAGATTCCGCTGTGGAGAAACTCGAGGCGCTCCCCCAGAACGCGATCCGGGGCGACGCAGACAAGCTCCCGGAAGGCGTGTGCAATCCGGTCATGCAGGCCGAGGACTACGATGTGGTCAATGTGGCTTTCCTGTCTCCCGACGATACGGAGTACAACACCGACACGGAAGGGATCTTCGCTAAGAACGGGATCTATTTCGCGCTGGGGCCCGTCGGGCCGGAATACTTCAGCGACGCGCTCTTTATCGGTGATTCGCGTACGGTGGGACTTTGTGAATACGGCACACTTAAGGAAAATGCTTCTTTTCTCGCCAAGGAATCCGTGAACGTATATAATGTCCTTGACCAGGAACTGCGTTATACGGATACCGACGGGGACACGCGGGAAGCTTATGCCGAGGACATCCTTGAGGAGAACAGTTTCGGAAAGGTCTACGTGGCGCTCGGCGTCAATGAGCTCGGCATCGGCACCACATATATGTACTATGAGAAATACAGGGAGCTCCTGACGCTGATCCGCAGGTACCAGCCCGAAGCGCTGATCTATATCCAGGGGATCATGCATGTCTCCGAGGAGAAGAGCAGTTCCGACAGCTGCAGGAACAACACCGTGATCTCCCAGAGGAACGGAGCGGTCAGCACGCTGGCCAACGGCAGGGATATCTTTTATATCGATATGAACCCGTATGTATGTGACGGGAACGGGGACCTTCTCCCGGAAATGTCGGGGGACGGGATCCACCTCAAGGCGTCAGCCTATGAGAGATGGGACCGGTTCCTTATGGAAAACGCCGCTGAGATCGTAAAATGAGATCAATTACTTCTTCCCATATGATGGAGTACACAGTAAAATGAGAGAGATGGAGTTCAAGATGGAGAGGGAGGGCCTTTTGAAAGCGGGAGACAGGATCACTGTCACCGAGGGCGTCCTCCCCAGCAATTATTATTATACGATCTGCCCTTCGCTGGCGATGAGCGGCAACTATCCGTTCTCGGAACGGCTCCTCGCGAGGGAAGGAAGGGTGGAGGCTGTCGAGCAAAACGACAGGGGCTTCTATGTCAGGGCGGTATTTGATGAATGACACGGATGTCTCCAAAAAGCCTGTTACTGAAAAGGGGGTAAGCGTGAAAAAGTTCGCAGTTCTGCTTCTGACAATATGCATAGCGGCGGCAGCCCTGACGGGGTGCAGCCCGAAAGATACGGAGACGATGGCGCAGGCTGAAGTCTGCCTGGAACAGGGAGATTACGAGAATGCCGTCCTTCTCTACGACCAGGCGATCGGAGAGGGCAAACAGCTCCAGGCCTGCTATCGCGGAAAAGGCATAGCGCTCATGGGACAGATGGAATACGGGAGCGCCGCGGAGACCTTTCGAAAAGCTCTGGACAGCGCGACCTTTACGGAGAAGAACCTCTACCATGACCACATGGAAGACGATATCCGCAAGTATCTTGCCAGCTGCTATATCCACAGCGGGAGATATGAGGACGCTATACTGATCTATGACGCTCTTCTCGAAAAGGACGATGAAAACACGGTCCTTCACATGGAGAGGGGCACCGCCAAAGCCGCTGCCGGTGATCTGGACAGCGCGAAATCCGATTTTGACAGAGCGATCAACCTGGACAGGAAGAACTACGATATGATCCTCGAGATCGCCCAGACGCTTGAAAAATACGGCGGCAAAAAGATCGGGATGAAGTATTTCTCCGGTGTCAGCGCGAGTGACGCGAATATCGACCCGATCCTGAGAGGGAAGATCCTGTACTACCTGGAGGACTACAAGAACGCCTTAGATCTGCTGAATCCATTCGCGGCTGACGACGAACAGGCGGCGCTGATCGCCTGCAGATGCCAGATCGCTCTCGGCAACCTGGACGCTGCCAGGGATGTCATCAGCGGTTTCGGGTCGAAATCCGACAGCTCGCCCGAACTCATGAGCCTTCTGGGATCGATCTACATGAAACAGCGCAATTACGAAAAGGCAGTCAAGGTATACGAGAGGGCGGTAAAGGCGGCGCAGGGAACAGCTGAACTCCAGACAGCGCTCTATAACCGTATTGTGGCTTACGAATACGCCGGTGATTTCGAAAAAGCGCAGAAACTTCTTGCCAGATACCTCAAGCAGTATACCGGCGATAAAGAAGCGAAGCGGGAATACAGGTTTTTAAAGACGCGCTGACGAAACTGTGTTATACTCTTGTCGGTCGCCGTATATAAGAGAGGTACAAGATGATTCAGAGACTGATTGACGGGATCGTCAAAAAAGACGCCCCGGTAGTAGTGGGACTTGATCCCAATCTTTCCTTCATTCCGGGATTTATCCTTGAGAACGCGCGGTCCTTCGTTGAAGAAGGCGGTCGTGAGATCCCTGAGTATTGCGAGAAAGAGAACATGGCCGCCGCGGAAGCGGTATGGCAGTTCAACAAAGGCATCATTGATGCTGTCTGTGATCTCGTACCTGCGGTGAAGCCGCAGGTAGCGATGTATGAGCAGTTCGGGATCCCCGGTATGATCGCATATCGGAGGACGGTGGAATACAGCAGGTCCAAAGGGCTCATCGTGATCGGAGACGTCAAGAGAGGGGACATCGGTTCCACCTCGGAAGCTTATGCGAGGGGGCATCTTGCGGGGAAAGCTTTTGACGTCGACTTCGCGACCGTCAATCCTTACCTTGGATCCGACGGCGTAAAGCCTTTCCTCGCGGTATGCAAGGAATACGACAAGGGCATCTTTGTCCTCGTAAAGACATCGAATCCTTCCAGCGGGGAATTCCAGGATGTCCTGACAGGAGACGGCAGGGCTGTCTATGAGCTCGTCGGACAGAAGGTCAGGGAATGGGGGGCCGACTCCATGGAAGGCGTATACAGCAATGTCGGCGCTGTCGTAGGAGCTACTTATCCGGAACAGGCGAGGATCCTGCGCAGGCTTATGCCGCACACCTTTATTCTGGCGCCCGGATACGGAGCGCAGGGGGCGACGGCAGCTGACCTGAGCGAGTTCTTCGATCCGGACGGCCTGGGCGCTATCGTGAATTCCTCCAGAGGCATCATCGCCGCCTATAAGAAAGAGGAATACGGAAAGTTCGGTGAAGAGGGATTCGCCGACGCGGCGAGGGCTGCTTCCCTTGCTATGATCGAGGATCTCCGCGGTGTGATCCACGGCGGAAGAACAGTTTGGAACATCGGGCGCTGATAAGATCACCTGACGGATCGTAAGCGGCCAGATAATAAACAGGGGGAAACAGCAATGGAAGAGTACAAGAAAAGTTTTATCAATTTTATGGTCGATTCCCATGTCCTCAAATTCGGCGAGTTCACGCTCAAGAGCGGCAGGAAGTCCCCGTTCTTTATGAACGCCGGGGCTTATAAGACCGGATCGCAGCTCATAAAACTCGGCGAGTTCTACGCGAAAGCGATCAACGACAAATTCGGACTGGAATTTGACGTTCTTTTCGGTCCCGCTTACAAGGGCATCCCGCTCGCGGTCGCGACGGTCATGGCGATCAGCAAGCTCTACGGCCGCGATATCAAATACTGCTGCAACCGCAAGGAGATCAAGGACCACGGAGACAAGGGGATACTTCTCGGAGCGAAGCTCTCCGACGAGGACAGGGTCATGATCATCGAAGACGTGACTACGTCCGGCGCTTCCATTGCTGAGACTGTCCCGATCATCCGCGCGCAGGCTGACGTCGATATCGTGGGCCTTATAGTCTCCCTCGACAGAAGGGAGGTCGGTCCCAAGGGCACCGTCAGCGCCCTGCAGGAGATCAAGGAAGATTACGGATTCCCTACGAGCGCCATCGTCACGATGGACGAAGTGCAGGAATACCTGTACAACAGGCCGATCGACGGGAAAGTGCTGATCGACAAAAAGACCAAGAAGGCGTTGGACCAGTACTATGCCGAATACGGCGTCAGGAAAGCTTAAGAAAGAACAGGAAAATGATCGGCGGCTCTGCTGTCCCGGTGGGACTGCAGAGCCCGATTAGCGTTATGCAGAAATGAGATAATCGGATATGGATTTGATCGACCTCAGATATTCGCTTGCTCTTCAAAGGATCCGCGAGATCCCGGGGGAGAACGCGGTCTCGCCCGCCTTTGTGCGGTATTTTGAAGAAGGAGCCGGGTGGTTCCTCATGATAGACGAAGAAATGCGCTTTCTTTCTTCTGGAGAAGAGCGGAACGCGACGACGGAAACGCTTCGGATCAGGAACAGAAAACTGTACGAAGAGATCCTGCCTGAGAACTACGGCACAAGCTTTGCGTGCCCCGACTGCTCCGTCAAGACATTCGGAGAAGAGATGGGTCCGGTGATGTCAGCGCTCAGATATGAGATGAGAAGCGCTGTCCCCTTTGCTTACAGGCTCGAACGGGAGCGCGTGCTCATCCGGATGGAACTGTTCCTGGAAGTTCATACGGCTTTTACGATCGCTTTCCTGGAGAACAGGCAGCGCCCGGAAACGGAACAGCTCACAAGTATCATCCGTCAGTATCTGGCGGATTACGCCGAGGATGAGATGAAATGGGAGATTTCAAACCGGCTGACGGTAAGGGATGACCGCGTCAGAAGGCTGGTACTCCCCGAGAACGGCGATCCCGTAAGCATCGGAGCGGACGGATGCGGCGACGAAGATCTCATCAGATCCCTTTACCTCACCGGGGAATATGTGACTGAGAACGAGACAGGATGCGCGTCGCTCGTCGGTTCTCTTCCCGGGGAGAAAGTCGATCAGATCGCGGGGATCATTACAGCCGCATACAGGAGGGGGTTTTTGAACAGCGGCAAGAACCTCGCCGCCAAGAAGAACGCGGCGGTCCTGTTCCATCTGGGCTTTGAAAGGATCTTCAGAAAATGCGCCGCCGATCTCAGAAAGACGGGCCTGGATGTGATCCTTCCGCCGGAAGTCCCGACTCTGTTCAGCGATTACCATCACGGAATGGCCGGGTACTGCGGAGCCGATCCGAACCCGCAGTATTTTTACGACCACAGGGAGGACCTCGCCCTGTTCCTGGACGAAAACCTGCGCGCGAAGCGGATCGAGGGACTGGAGAACGCTTACCGGAAGCTCAGGGACAGAACGGTCCTGTACGCGGGACCGCTTGTGGCAGAGACTTTCGGAGGCAGGCCGTTCTCGCCCGCGCATTCCGCGGCTGCCCCGCGTTACAATAAAGCGCAGATAAAGATGTGCGCCGAATACAGGGTCAGGGCGGACGCGCTCTACAAAGAGGCGGTCATTTCCAGGAACAGAAGCTATACGATCATCGCATTTCCCCTTCCCGAGATCGCGGGATCATTCCCTGCCTACAGGGAGATCTTTGACGCCGTCATGGATTTCAATTCGCTCGATTACGCGCTGTATGAAGAGATCCAGACGAAAATGGCGGATGTGCTCGGGACCGCGTCTTTCGTTGAGGTCAGGGGACGGAACGGAAACAGGACCGACATTAAGGTAAAGCTCTTCACTCCTTCCGATCCCTCAGTGGAGGCTAATTTCGAGAACTGCACGGCGGACCTCAATATCCCCGTCGGGGAAGTGTTCACCACCCCCGTACTTGAGGGGACGAACGGGATCCTTCACGTAACGGGCGTCCATCTCGAGGGACTCTTCTTCAAGGATCTCGAGATCACATTCAGGGACGGCCGCGTCCGGGAATACAGTTGCGCGAACTTCGAAGACGAGGAGGAGGGAAAACGATATATCGAGGAGAATATCCTCTTCCACCACAGGGATCTTCCCATGGGCGAATGCGCGATCGGGACAAATACCTCCGCTTACGCTGCCGCGGCAAAATACGGCATTGAGGACCGTCTTCCGATCCTGATCGCGGAGAAGACCGGCCCACACTTTGCCGTCGGCGACACCTGTTACGCGGGAGATGAGGACAACAGGACCTTTAATCCTGACGGAAAAGAGATCGTTGCCAAAGAGAACTCAGTGTCCGCTCTCAGAAAGACCGCGCCGGAAAAAGCATATTTCGGCTGTCATACGGACATAACGATCCCCTACAGTGAACTGGCGGAATTTACCGCTGTAAGGGAGAACGGAGAGAGGATCCCGATCCTCAAAGACGGCAGATTTGTACTGAAAGGAACACAGATCCTTAACATTCCGCTCGATAATATGGCGGTTTGACGGTTGCACAAGAGAATTGTTTTCGATAAACTGATATTGATTTGCTTGGCGTGCGGCGGTCGCTCCGCGATCGCGCCATGTTCAGGCGGATCCAATAATATGATCATTCTAAGGAGGCTGTAATGGCGCAGGTAGGAATTGTAATGGGAAGCGACTCGGATCTTCCGGTCATGTCCAAGGCCGCGGAGGTCCTCGACGAATTCGGGATCAGCTATGAAATGCACATCATTTCCGCACACAGGGAGCCGGATCTGTTCTTTGACTGGGCAAAGAGCGCTGAGGAGAGAGGCCTCAGGGTCATTATCGCAGGCGCCGGCATGGCGGCGCATCTGCCGGGCATGTGCGCGGCGCTTTTCCCGCTGCCCGTGATCGGGATCCCGATGCACACGACGTCGCTGGGCGGAAGAGATTCCCTTTATTCCATCGTTCAGATGCCTTCCGGCATACCTGTCGCGACCGTCGCGATCGGAGGAGCGAAGAACGCAGGGCTCCTGGCCGTGAAGATCCTTGCCGTTTCCGACAAAGAGCTTCTCAGCCGTCTGAAGGAATACAGCGCGAAAATGGCGGACGAGGTCGCCGCGAAGGACGCGCGCCTGCAGGACAAGGGATACAGGAATTATAAATAAGACTGACTATACGGAGGAATCACAGCAGATGGGTTTGGATTATAAGAGTTCAGGAGTAGATATCGAAGCCGGTTACAGAAGCGTGGAACTGATGAAAGAGCATGTGAAGCGCACCATGCGCCCCGAAGTGCTCGGCGGACTCGGCGGTTTTTCCGGCGCCTTCTCCCTTGAGAAAGTAAAGAAAATGGAGAGACCGGTACTGCTCTCGGGAACAGACGGAGTCGGGACGAAGCTCAAGATCGCCTTTTTAATGGACAAGCACGATACTGTCGGCATCGACTGCGTCGCCATGTGCGTCAATGACGTCGCGTGCGCCGGCGGCGAGCCGCTCTTCTTCCTGGATTATATAGCCTGCGGCAAAAATGTGCCTGAGAAGATCGCCGAGATCGTCAGCGGCGTCTGCGAGGGCTGCATCCAGTCCGGCGCGGCGCTGATCGGCGGAGAGACGGCCGAGATGCCCGGATTCTATCCCGAAGATGAATACGATCTGGCGGGATTTGCCGTTGGTGTCGCGGATGAGAAGGATATTATCACGGGCAATGATATAAAGCCCGGTGATAAGCTCGTCGGGATCGCGTCTTCCGGCGTCCACAGCAATGGCTTCTCCCTGGTAAGAAAGATCTTTGAGGTGAACGAGTCCAATCTTAAGGAATACTATCCCGAACTGGGAGCCACGCTCGGAGATACGCTCCTTACGCCCACGAAGATCTACGTGAAGGCTCTTCGCGCGGTCAGGGAAGCCGGGATCCGCATCAAGGGCTGCAGCCATATCACAGGCGGCGGTTTTTATGAGAACATCCCCAGAATGCTCCCGGAAGGCATCGAGGCGAGAGTTTACAAGGACAGCTATCCGGTCCTCCCTATTTTCGGACTGATGAAAAAAAAGGGACAGCTGGAAGAAAAAATGATGTACAATACATTTAATATGGGAATCGGAATGGTGATCGCCCTGGACGAGGCAGACGCTGACAAGGCCGTGGAAGCCCTCCGCGCGTCCGGCGAGAACGCCTATGTGATCGGCGATACAGTGAGCGCCGCGCAGAAAGGAGTTGTGGTATGCTGAGAGTAGCAGTCTGCGTCTCGGGCGGCGGGACGAACCTCCAGGCGATCATTGACGCCCTTAAAAGCGGTAAGATCAGGGACGCTCAGATCGTCCGCGTGATCAGCAACAATAAGAACGCTTACGCTCTGACAAGGGCGCAGAATGCAGGGATCGAGGGTGTGTGCGTCTCGCCCAGGGACTATGAGAACAGGGAGAAATTCAACGAGGCTCTGCTCGAATGCCTGAAGGAAGCGGATCCCGATCTCATCGTGCTCGCCGGATTCATGGTCGCTGTCCCCGCGAATGTCATAGAAGCTTACAGGGGAAGGATCATCAACATCCATCCCGCCCTGATCCCGTCCTTCTGCGGAAAGGGATACTACGGTCTCCATGTACATGAGAAAGTCCTTCAGAGAGGCGCCAAGGTGACCGGAGCGACGGTCCACTTTGTTGACGAGGATCTCGACCACGGTCCGATCCTCCTTCAGAAAGCTGTCGAAGTGCGCGAGGGCGATACGCCCGAAGTGCTCCAGCGGCGCGTCATGGAAGAGGCCGAGTGGATCCTGCTTCCCGAAGCGATCTCCCTGATCGCCCAGGGCAGGGTGACGATCGACGGGAACGGACTGACACATATTGCTGACACAGATCAATAGTTAACAGATATAAAAGGAGAGTTGTTTCCATGAAAGTATTACTGGTTGGCGGAGGCGGCAGAGAGCACGCGATCGCGGAAGCGCTCAGGCGCAGCCCGCAGGTGGACGAACTGTATTGCGCGCCCGGAAACGCCGGAATTGCCAGGATCGCCGAGTGTGTTAAGATCGGGACAATGGACTTTGAGGCGCTCACCGCTTTCGCTTCCGAAAAACAGATCGACCTGACTGTATGCAGTATGGACGATCCGCTTTGCGCCGGAATAGTTGACGCGTTCGAAGCCAAGGGTCTCAGGATCTTCGGGACACCCGCGAACGCCGCGATCATCGAGGGGAGCAAGGCTTTTTCCAAGGACCTGATGAAGAAGTACGGGATCCCTACAGCCGCTTATGAGATCTTCGATGATCCCGGAAAGGCGCTGGATTACCTGAAGACAGCGAAAATGCCTATTGTCGTCAAGGCGTCGGGCCTGGCGCTCGGAAAGGGCGTTCTCATCTGCGGGACTCTTGAAGAGGCGCAGGAAGCCGTCAGCGAACTGATGACAGACAGGAAGTTCGGCGACGCGGGAAATAAGATCGTCATCGAAGAGTTCATGACGGGCCGCGAAGTATCTGTTCTCGCTTTTGCGGACGGCAGGAACTACAGGCTCATGAGCAGTTCCCAGGACCACAAGAGGGCTGGCGACGGCGATACCGGTCTCAATACCGGCGGCATGGGAACATTCTCGCCGAGTCCTTTCTATACGCCTGAGATCGACGCGTACTGCAGGGAGAATATCTACCAGCGGACTATGGACGCGATGGCTAAGGAGGGAAGGCCTTTCAGGGGCGTTCTGTATTTTGGCCTCATGCTCACGAAAGACGGCCCGAAAGTACTGGAATACAATACAAGGTTCGGCGATCCGGAGACGCAGGTCGTTCTCCCGAGAATGAAGTCAGACATCGTTGAGGTCATGCAGGCGTGCATAGACGGGAAGCTCGATCAGGTCGAGCTCGAGTTCGAGGATAACGCCGCTGTCTGTGTCGTGATCGCTTCGGGCGGTTATCCCGGAAGCTATGAGAAGGGCAAAGTCATCACGGGACTTGAAAAGTTCGACGACGCGGAAGGCTACTACTGCTTCCACGCCGGAACTTCCCTGAATGCCGATGGGGAGACTGTTACGAGCGGGGGACGCGTACTCGGCGTCACAGCGGTCGGCGCGACGCTCAAAGAGGCGAGGGCAAACGCGTATAAGGCCTGCGAATGGGTACATTTTGACGGCCAGTATATGCGGCATGATATCGGGAAAGCGATCGATTCAGCGGAATAAGCGGTTCATGACCGGCGGATCTGAATAAGAAATCGGAACAGGGAATCATGAGATCGTTTGGAGCGGAAGCATATCAGATTGGAGATCACCATGAAAAGACGGAACAGTTATTTCAAAAAAGCAGTTATGGCAGCGGCTGTCGCCGCGATGATCGCGGTCAGTGTGACGGGGACTAAGATCGCTGCTTTTGCGGCAACTGCCGCGACTGACAGCGTCATGATCAGAAATGACGCGTCCACGGACGCGGGCATTATCGGAAGTCTGAACGAGGGCGACGAAGTCGAGATCCTCGATGTCGTCCAGTCCGGGGACGGATACCTCTGGTATTACATCGAACTGGACAACGGCAATACCGGTTATTGCAGGAGCGACCTGATCAATGCTTCGGATGAAGAGCTTGCGGGTTTCAACGTGAGCGCGGAGCCCGAAGAAGAGCCCGAAGAATTGCCTGAGGAAGAGCCGGAAGCGGAACAGGAGCCTGAAAAGGAGGAGCAGGGTGAAGCCAAGCCTTCCGATGAGCCTGCTGCCGGTCCCGATATCTCCGCGGACAGTTCTACAGAGCAGGCATCCCAGCCTGCTACGGAGGGATACGACGCGTCCAGGGATCCCAATGCCAATTTCTCCGTAAGGTTCGAGACCGACGCTGACGGATCGGGCAGCTGGTACGTCTATAACGATGACAACGGGAGCAGGGTCCGGATCAGCGACATGCAGAGCCAGGAGAATGCTGCCGCGGCATCCGCGTCCCGCGGTTCCGGCATCTGGAAGGTGCTCGCGATCCTGTTCGGCCTTCTCGCTTTAGCGCTTGCAGCGTTCTGCATGTTCCTCATCAGATCGATCCGCGGAGCGAGACCCACCAGGGAAAGAAGAAGGGTCGTTGAAGCCGCGATCGAAGACGAAGAAGAGGATGAGAACGAGGAGGAATACTTCTTCGTCGATGACGATGAGGACAATGAAGGATCCTCCGATGAAGAGGAAGAGGACGAAGAAGACGACGACGCTGAAGACAGCGAAGACGTAAGCGAAGAGGAAGAGCCTGGCGCCCCTGCGGATGATCAGGACGGTCCTGCTGCGCCCGCTGGTGATAAAAGCGGCGGCAAGCCCGCTGATTCGACGATCACGAAAGAGATCGCGGATGAGACGGATATCCCCGAACTGACCGCTGAAGAAGCTGCTGCCGCGCTCGCGGCTGAAACGGCCCTGCTGGAAAAGGAAGAACAGGAAGCTGAAGATGATCAGCCGGCGGCTGAGGATCCCGAAGAAGCAGCGGAAGTGAAAGAGCAGGCAGAAAGTTTTTTTGAGGATACGTCTTCGGAAGAGTCCGCCGGATCCTTTGAAGAAGAGGAAGGATCCGCAGCAGAAGACGAAGAGTACGAAGACGAAGACTACGAAGACGATGAAGAAGAGGAGTCCGACGGGGATTACGAGGACGAAGACTACGAAGACGAGGAATATGAGGATG
>CAMOXN010000009.1 GCA_946629175.1 uncultured Lachnospiraceae bacterium
GTTTAACATACCGTTTGCTTCCGTGCAAGATAGAATTTTGATTTTTTCTGCAGTTTTTAAGCGCGCAAATCCAAGGGCAGAGGGGATACTCCTTACCGGAAACTCCTAAGAAACAAAAATTCACAATCTTAGGAGCAAAGCCCACGCCTAAGGATCAGTAGTTCACAACCTTAGGAGTCAGGAGTCATCCCCAATAATAAAGGATTCCAAACCTTAGGAGCATTTAACTCCCGGAGTTCAGAATCCTTTTAATAGGAACCGTTATCCGGCGCCTCAGACCAGGAAAGTCTCAGTGCGGCAGCCCCCGTCGCTTATTTTTCGTATCCCGCAAGGAACGCTTTCGTGTTGATCTCCACCGTCTTCGGCGGGACCTTCTCTTCAATGACCTTCAGCCACTCTTCTCTCGTAAAATCCATATGCCTTGCGGCCATGCCGAGCACTACGTTGTTGAAGACCCTGGAATTGCCCAGGCGCAGCGCCTCTTCCATGGCGTTGATCTTATAGACCGTGTACTCTTTTTCCAGATCCTCGATGATATTATCGGGGTATTTCGCCGCGCCCATCACGACGCTGATGGGATCGATGCGCCAGTCGTTGACGATCAGGACGCCGTCCTTTTTCAGGAAGTGGGCGTAACGCATCGCCTCGAGCCTCTCGAAGGCGATCAGCACGTCCGCCTGCCCTTCTTCGACGATCGGCTCCGCCACGCTCGTCCCGTAACGGACGAATGTCACGACGCTGCCGCCGCGCTGCGCCATACCGTGCACTTCAGAGACCTTCACCTGATATCCGGCGTTCTCCATGACGCCGCCCAGAATGCGGCTGGTGAGCAGGGTGCCCTGTCCGCCTACACCTACGATCATGATATTCTTTGTTTCCATCGCATTACCTCCAATGCAGTACCCAATGAGTCCTATGCTGAACTATGCCGGAGCGCCGTCAGGCTTCCACTTTCTGCAGCGCGCCTACCTTGCACAGGCTCATGCAGAGACCGCATCCGTTGCACATCGTCTTGTCGATCAAAATATCGCCGTTCTCTTTTTTGGTCAGCGCAGGGCAGCCGGGACGCAGGCATGCGCCGCAGTGCACGCACTTCTCCGGAACGGGCTCCACCTTATAGGGGTGCTTCTGGCCCTTGAGGAGCGCGCAGGGAGCCTTTGCGATGATCACGGAGAGCTCCTCTTTCTTCACTTCCTCCTTAATGACCTTCGTCAGCTCGTCGAGGTCATAGGGATTGACCACATGGACATTGGTAATGCCGATGCCGTTACACAGATCCTTGAAGTCCACCGCGGGAACGATCTCTCCGGACAGGGTCTTGCCCGTCGCCGGATGGTCCTGATGTCCCGTCATGCCGGTCGTACGGTTATCAAGAATGATCACCGTGCCGTGGGACTGGTTGTAGTACATATTGATCAGGGAATTGATGCCTGTGTGCATGAACGTGGAGTCACCGATCACCGCGACCCAGTTCTTCACAAAGTCGTGTCCCTTGGCCTTCTCCATGCCGTGCAGGGAGGAGATGCTCGATCCCATGCAGACCGTCGTATCGACGACGGAGAGCGGCGCAAGCGCGCCGAGCGTGTAGCAGCCGATGTCGCCCGCGGCGTGGATCTTCAGCTTGTTCAGGACAGAGAATGTCGCGCGGTGCGGGCAGCCCGGACAGAGGATCGGAGGCCTCGGCGGGATCTGGGGCTCCGCCTTAAGACCGAGGTCCATGCCCAGCACTTTCTCGCGGATCATGTTCGCGCTGTACTCGCCCTGGATCGTGAATCTCTCCTTGCCGATGCAGGGGATCCCCCACGCCCTGACCTGTTCCTCGACGACAGGCTCCAGCTCTTCGAAAATATAGAGCTCGTCCACTTCTGCCGCGAAATCGCGGATCAGCTTCTCGGGAAGAGGGTTGCACATGCCGAGCTTAAGGACCGACGCGTCCGGACACACTTCCTTGACATACTGATAAGCAATGCCTTCGGTGATAAAGCCGATCTTCTTGCCGTTCACGGTCATATTGCCCTTCTCGACCTTATTGAAAGGGGCGAGATTCGCGTATTCCGCGAGAGCCTTCATGCGCTGCTCGACGACGAGATGGCGCTTCTTGGCCATAGCGGGCATCATGACGTTCTTCTGTATATTCCTCTCGTAGGGCTTGTCAGCGACCTCCTCGCGGTCGCAAAGTTCCACTTCGCACTGGGAGTGCGCGAGGCGGGTCGTCGTCCTCACGATGACCGGTGTGTCGTACTTCTCGCTGATCTCGTACGCGTATTTGATGAAGTCCTTGGCCTCCTGGGAGTCCGCGGGCTCAAGGCACGGAACGACTGCCGCGCGGCACACTCTTCTGGTGTCCTGCTCGTTCTGGGAGCTGTAAAGGCCCGGGTCGTCCGCGACGACCATGACCATGCCGCCGTTGCAGCCGATGTAAGAGAAGGAATACAGCGGATCCGCCGCCACATTCAGTCCCACCATCTTCATCGTGCAGAAAGACCGCACGCCGCTGATCGAAGCGCCGATCGCCACTTCCGCGGCTACTTTCTCATTGGGGGCCCACTCCGCGTATACGCCGGGGTATTTCACCAGCTCTTCGCTGATCTCCGTGCTGGGCGTCCCCGGATATGCTGACGAGACCTTCACGCCGGCCTCCCAGACACCTCTTGCGATCGCCGCATTTCCGAGCATCATCTTCTTCTCGCTCATAGTATTCTCCTCACCTGTTGTTTATGTCATTTGCCGAATCTGGCTCTTGCCCTCTTAAGATCATACTCGTCGTCGATCTCGCACCACATTTCCTCGGGTACTTCCACGATCCTGAAATCGCACTCGCGATAGTACATAAGGCTGCCCAGTACTTTCTCATAGTAGCTGTTCTCGCCCATGCACTCCACGTACCAGCGGACCAGGGGCATATATTTGTTCTTCACGAAATCCTTGGTGAACCTGTACATATTCACCGTCTTGCGGGTCTTCGAGTAATCGAAATTCTCTCCCTGCCACTTGCCGAGAATGAGGCTGTACGCCTTGTCTCCCTCGACCCGGATCACGGTGCCGTCCATGGTAAGCGGATTGAAAGGACTTACCAGAATGGAGCAGTCGCCCTCGCCCTGAAGGAGCCTTTCGAGCATCTCCTTGTGATAGTAGATATCGCACTCCAGCATCAGCATGTCGTCGTCACAGAAATCCGCCGCCTTGTACAGGGAGACCACGTTGTTGGTCTCAAGATATCTCTCGTTTTCAAAATAGCGCACCGGAACGCCGTTCCACTCACTGCCGATATTCTCCTTGATGTAGTCCGCCATATGGCCGACCACGATGCCCACCTCGGAAATGCCCAGCGCCGTCACATTGTTGAGCGCATTGCACAGAAGCGGCGTGCCGTTCACTGTCACCATGGACTTGGGGATCTTATTGGTAAGCGGCTGAAGCCTCTTTCCGAAACCCGCTGCAAGTATTAAAGCCTTCATGTATAAAAACCTCCTGACATATATGAACAATCGATCTTTAAACTATCCTTTTTATTTTACCATAATTCTCAGGACTTAACCACAGCCGCCGGTATGAAGGAAAGAAGGCTTTATGGGCATAGAGAAGACCGGCGCTGTGTTTGGCGGAGAGCATAAAAGATGCGCTCATAAGGAGGAGCGCATCTTTAGAACGTGAGCCTCCGCCGGACACAGTGCCGGTCTTATAACCATGCCGATCTTAGTCGATTCTCACGATCCATCCCTCAGGCGCTTCGATCCTGCCCATCTGGATGCCGGTCAGCGTGTCGTACAGGCTCTTCATGACAGGGCCCATCTCATCCATGCCGCTCGCGAACTCGAACTCTTTGCCGTGGTCATTGATCTTTCCGATCGGGGAAATGACAGCTGCCGTGCCGCACAGGCCGCACTCCTTGAAGTCGCCGTTCATGACTTCGGACAGCAGGACCTCTCTCTCCACGACCTTCATGCCCAGGTACTTCTCCGCCACATAGTGGATGGAGCGGCGGGTGATGGAAGGAAGGATACTGTCGGATGCGGGGATGACCAGAGTGTTGTCAGCATCCACAAGAAGGATGTTGGCGCCGCCGGTCTCTTCCAGCTTGGTCCTGGTCGCGGGATCCAGGTAGATGTTCTCCGCAAATCCCTGTTTGTGCGCGTCCACGATCGGATGAAGGCTCATCGCGTAGTTGAGGCCCGCCTTGATGTGGCCTGTTCCTCTCGGCGCCGCGCGGTCGAAATCGCTGATGCGGACCACGATCGGCTTCGCGCCGCCCTTGAAATAAGGGCCTACGGGCGTAACGAAAATACGGAACATATAGTCCTCGGCGGGCTTAACGCCGATGACCGGGCTGATGCCGAACATATAAGGGCGGATATAGAGCGTCGCGCCTGTCCCGTACGGGGGCACCCACGCTTCGTTCGCCTTGACGACCATCTTGACTGCCTCAATAAAGCGGTCAGTGGGGAACGGGGGCATCTCCAGACGCTGCGCGGAGTCATACATTCTCTGCGCGTTGAGGTCGGGGCGGAAACATACGATATGTCCGTCCTGTGTCTCGTACGCCTTGAGTCCTTCAAAACAAGACTGGGAATACTGAAGAACGCCCGCGTCTTCGCTCATGACGATCTTGTCGTCCGAGATCAGCGCGCCGTCGTCCCACTTGCCGCCCTGATACATGGATACATATCTCTTGTCTGTCACATGATATGCGAATCCCAGATTTCCCCAATCAATGTCTTTCTTAGCAACCATTCCTGTTTCCTCCTGCTTCGTAATTCGTTTTCCATTCAACATGGTCTTTATAATTCATCACTGTAAAGTGGTGTATTTTCCGAACATTATAGACCTCTTGCAAAAATTTTTCCAGTATCTTTGTATAATTATTTGAATTTGCCTGATGAAATTTATTCATGCTTGTGGCAATTCGGGTTTTTGAAAAATGCGTGTCTCGTTGCGCGGGCCTTTTTTACACCTCCTCCACGACCTGGAAAATATAAAATTTGAGATAATAGGACTCGTCCGACGACCACAGGATCGGGTGGTCCGGTGCCTGTGTCCTGAACTCCACCTGCCTCAGCCGCCTGTGCGCGTCCCGCGCCGCTTCGCCGATGGTCTTTGTGAACAGCTCCGGATCCATAAAGTGCGAGCAGGAGCAGGTGACCAGGTACCCTCCGTTCCTGACGAGCTTCATGCCGCGCAGGTTGATCTCGCGGTAGCCCCGCGCAGCCGCCTTGATGGAATTGCGCGACTTGGTAAAGGCCGGCGGATCCAGGACGACCACGTCGTACTGCTCTCCCTTCGAAATGAGCTCCGGCAAAAGAGCGAACACGTCGCTGCACAGGAAGGAGACCCGGTCTTCCACGCCATTGAGCCGCGCGTTCTCCCTCGCCTGCTCGACGGCGAGATCGGACGCGTCCACAGCCAGCACGGAAGCAGCGCCGGCCACTGCCGCGTTCAGGGCAAATGACCCGGTGTGCGTAAAGCAGTCCAGGACCTTCGCGCCTCCGCAGAGCCGGTGGATCGCGCGGCGGTTGTCCTTCTGGTCCAGGAAGAATCCCGTCTTCTGGCCGTTCTCTATATCCACGATATAGCGGACGCCGTTCTCGGTGATCTGTATTTTGGTATCAAAGGGCGCTGTGAGGAATCCCTTCTCGCGCGGCAGTCCCTCGAGCTCCCGGACCTTGGCGTCACTGCGCTCGTAGATGCCGCGGACCTGTATGCCGTCCTCCGACAGGACCTTTACGAGCGCCGCGAGGATATGCCCCTTGAGGCGGTCGATCCCGAGCGCCAGCGACTCGACGACGAGCACGTCCTCGTATTTGTCCACCGTGAGCCCCGGCAGGAAGTCCGCCTCCCCGAAGATCAGGCGGCAGCTGGAGGTGTCTATGACCTTTTTGCGGTACTCCCACGCGTCCCGCACGCGCTGCGTAAGGAGCGCCGGTGTGACAGGATGCTCCCTGCGGCGCGACAGGAGCCTCACCGTGATCTTCGATCTCCTGTTGACGAAGCCGTATCCCATGAAATACCCGTCAAAGTCCTCCACGGCGATGATACTTCCGTCCTCGAACGCGCCCTTGAACTCCGCGATCTCGTTGTCGTAGACCCAGAGCCCGCCGGATTTGATCGTGCGTCCCTCTTTCTTTTTCAGGACGGCGGCGCCGCCTGCGGAGAGGTCCTTCTCACTGTAAATATCGTACTCTTTGATGTCAAAAGATAGCATAGCCTTATTCCCCCGTGCCAATTATGCATAGATTCCAGCTTTTCCTGCTGTCTTACCATTATATAGGATGGAGGGGGCTTCTGCACCATGGCCGGTGAAAGAAATGCGGGTTTCTGCGCGGAAAACTCCCTAAATAAGCCCTGCCGACCGCAGAAATATTGCCGAAGATAACATAGCGTGCTATCCTTAGTTACAGGAAATAGTTCACAAAACCATTTGATAAATTGTCAACAGGAGAACAGATATGGCGTCCGGTTCAAAGATAGCGGTGATCGGTGCCGGTGGTGTAGGCGGTTTCGTGAGCGCGATGCTGGCCTCCCATCTGCCCGATGTGACAGTCGTAGCGAGAGGAGACAGAGGAAAGACGATCGAGGAGAGAGGGCTTATCCTGCACAGCGACTACAAGGGAGAGATCACGGCTCATCCCGTTGTCGTGTCCTCAGTGCCTGATCTTGAGGATCAGGATGTCGTTTTCATCTGCGTGAAGAATTATTCCCTGGAGCAGGTACTCGACGAACTGAAGCACGGAAGGGACGGGAAACCGGTGGTCAGGGACGGAACGGTCCTGGTGCCGGTCATGAACGGTGTGGATCCCGGTCAAAGAGTCCGGGAAGCGCTGCCCGGATGCCGCGTCGTCGACAGCGTGATCTATATCGTATCCTATGCGGACGCCGACTATTCCATCCGGCAGGAGGGGAATTTTGCCTCCATGCGGATCGGTACGGCGCAGGAAGGCGATGAGATCGCAGAGGCGGTCGGGGTCGTCGAATCCATTCTGAAAGAAGCTGACATCGACTTTAAGATCGCCGGGGATATCGAGGCCGCTATTTGGGAGAAATATATCCTGAACGCCGCGTTCAATGTCTGCACGGCAGCTTATGACTGCAATATCGGCCCCATTCGCGACGATCCGGACAAGGCGGCTGACTATGAAGCGGCGATCAGGGAGGCCTGCGCTTTGGCCCGCGCCAAGGGTGTCCGGATCCGCGAAGACTATGAAGAGAATATGCTCAACCGTTTCTACAATGTCCTTCTGGACACAGACTCCAGTTCCCTGCAGCGGGATGTCCACGCAGGTAAAAGATCCGAGGTCGAGACCTTCTGCGGATATAGTGTGCGGGAAGGAAGAAGGCTCGGGGTACCTATGCCCGTGATGGAGAAGATGTATCAGATGCTCAAGGACAGGGAGAATTCGTGAGCTTTAACGGACAGGATTCTTTATGAAGCTTAAATAACGAAAGGCAGGCGCTTATGAACGAACAGAAAGTCGCGGTGCTAATCGATTCGGGCTGTGATGTCCCCAAAGATTTCCGCCAGAAATACGATATATGGATGCTGCCGCTGCGCGTCATGTACCCGGAGAAGGATTACGACGACGAAGTGAATATCGACCCGCTGATGGTCTACCGCAGGTTTCCGGACGAATATCCGAGCACTTCCACGCCCTCACTGGCGGAAGTACAGGATATCTTCGACGAGATCCGTGATGCAGGCTATGAAAAGATCATCGCAATAGCGATCTCCAGCGGTCTCTCCGGCACTTTCAATACGATCCGCCTCGCCGCGTCGCAGCAGGATGAGCTCGAGATCTACGTCTTTGATACAAAGAACATCTCCGTGGCATCGGGCATCTGGGCGATCTGGGCGTCTGTAAAGCTCAATGAAGGATGGTCTTTCGAGCAGGTAATAGATGGGCTCAACCGCAAGATCTATGACAGCAAGGTCATGTTCTACATGGATACGCTCAAATACCTCAAAAAGGGCGGGCGCATCGGCAATGTTACTTCCATCGTAGGTGAAGTGCTGAACCTCAAGCCCATCATTTCCTGTGACAAGGAGGGGATCTACTATACCGTCGGCCTGATCCGCGGTGCCAAGCAGGGCAAGAAGAAGCTTTTGAACGAAATGCTCAAGTTCTGCGAGGGCCATCACTGCTGGCTGATCATCGGACACGGTGACGCCGCCGAAGAGGCATCCCGGATGCTGGAGATGGTGAACGCCCAGGTAAAGAGCAGGGAAGTCCTCTTTGTCAAACAGATCGCCGCGACGCTCGCGATCAATACAGGCCCCGGCCTTGTCGGTATCGCAGCGTTATTGGATCCGTAAATGAATTCCGGAAATAACAAGGGACCGGGCTTTTCGAAGCCCGGTCCCTTGTTTATGGGGAAAATGCCGCCCTGAGAATCAATTCGTGCGGCAGCTCTTTTTTCACCTGTACACCGCCGGGATCAGCCCGTGTTCAGCGGCTGCTGCCTCCGCGGCACTGCGCATCTTCTCCGTCTCAATGGGATCCTGCTGATCGTTGAACTGCTGGAAAGTCATGCAGAAGCCGATGCCGCCCGGCGCATGATACGTCATGAGCTGCGGCGAAACGTTCCGCTCCGCCCGCACAGTGATGACACCGTCCCGCGCGGTATAGATGATGTTCCCGTTGTAGCGGACGCTGTGCACGTTCGCGATCTCCATCATGTTCGCCGCAGATATTTCCGCCCAGCCATCCGCGAAATCGTCCGGCGAGTCACCGTTGCTGTTAAAAAAAGCGAAGGACGGATCGACCGCCTCCAGATAGGCAACGCTGTTACTTGTATCACCGCCGTGATGGCTCATTTTGAAGAGATCTGCCGAGACATCGATCTCGTTATCCAGTATATCCGCTTCCACATCCTTTTCGATGTCCCCGCAGGTCAGATACCGGATACCGCCGCCCGTGATACGGGCGACCAGCGAATTGTCGTTGATATACGACCGCTCATGCAGATCGCTCTCGTAAGCGGCGCCATACAGGATCTCCACCAGCGCATTCCCCACATAAAAGCTGTCTCCGGCGTGCAGGTCCGTGAGCGGGATATTCTGCTCTGCGGCCAGTTCTCTGATCCCTCTGTCCATGGACTGGAACCATCCGAACAGGTCGGCGTAATCTCCCCCGGTAGACTCCTCCATGTAGGTATCGTCCGGCAGGTAAACATGCGTGACCTCGAAGTCGTCGTCCCACATGATATTACGGATATTTCCGAGATGATCTCCGTGATAGTGCGACAGGTAGATGGCAAATTTCGTGTACCCGTTCTCTCTCAGAAAGTCTTTGAGCGTATCTTCGCAGTCCGGCATATACGTGTCCATGAGCAGGCACTCGCCATCGCTCTCTATCATCGTCCCGTCTCCCCAGCCTTCCCATCCGTAGTCGATCGCCGTTACTTTAAGAGGTACGGACGGATCCGGCTGGCGCACTTCTCCCGCTGTTACCTGCATGCGCAGCACAGCAGTCACACAGGCAGCCAAAAGAAACAAACACGGCATCTTCCATCTCTTCATCCGTCAACCATCCTTTTTACTGAAGCCTTCAATCTGTATGCCGAATTCCTCCGGCCGGAACCTCGGGCAGACGTTCTCACGGGAAGCGACGACAGACGCCGCCAGCCTCGTTCCGATCACGCAAGCTTCCCCGGTGGTCTTCCCATAGGTAAGTCCGATCGTCACCCCGGCAAAAAAAGCGTCTCCTGCACCGGTCGTGTCCACAACATCCACTTTGAGAGGAGGGCAAAATCCTGTTCCGCCTGAAAGCTCTGCATAGACCGCGCCCTGCGCCCCCATCGTCACGATGATCCTCGGTATACGGGCCATTTGGATCCTGCGGAGCAGTATTTTCTGCAGTTCTTCCGGTGAGACGTCGGAATAATCCTCGAAGAACAGCATTCCCGCCTCCTGCAAATTGCAGACGAGCGCGGACGTCCTCCCGATCAGGTCCCGCCTCTCCATCGCGATCCCCATGTTGGAAATAACGGTATAGACTTCTTTTCCGTGTTTCTCCGCCAGTTCCAGCGTTTTCTTGAGGATCGGCACCTCGATGTCAAATTCAACGGCTATGCTGTCCGCATCGCGGAAGATCTCGTCACCGTGCTTCTCCAGAATTCCTTCGATAGCTCTGACGTCCGGACGCCTGGAGATTGACGCCATGACATCGCCGTCGTTGTCAAAAACGGCGAGCCAGGTCCCGAGCCCCTCCTCGCTGCGCGCAATGTAGCGGATCTCTACTTTGTGGCGGATCAGGTTCCTTACGACGTCATCGCTAAGGCCCGAATCGTCCACTACGCTCACGAACGTGGGGCGAAGCTCCACGTTCGCAATATCCTCCACGACATTGCGGCCGACGCCGCCGTGTACCTGCACCACGCGGCCGACGTTGCGGCCTCCCGGAGTATACTGAGTGAGCGGATATCCCTTGACATCCACAAATGACGCGCCGATCACCACGATTCCCATATCATGCCCTCTCCTTATAGAAACCGGAATCCGTCATACCCAAAAAAGAGGGGACATAGTCCCCTCAACCGATACAAGCAAACTGGAAAGTGCCCATGAAGGCGAGCTTGCCCTCATCCGAAGTGATCCTCACCTCCACAATGCAGCTGGAGCGGCCTCTGTGGATCACGGTGCCCCGTCCGGTCAGGACGCCGCCCGTGACACCGCGGATATACTCCACGCTGGCATGCTGGGTGACATAAGTCCTTCCGTCAGTGCGGCAAACTATGCCGGAACACATATCCGCCATGGCAAAATACGCACCGCCGTGAACATTCTCCCTGAAATTCATGGACTCAGGGACAAGTTCCAGGCTGACCTCCGCATAATCCTTCTTCACACTGACAAGTTTAATGAAGTTGTGTATGCAAAAGGCATTTTTCGCCTGGATCTCCGTCTCTCTGGCCAGCATTTCCTGTTCAGATAAAACCGGGTTACTCATACCGGATAAGCCATATCGCTGTAGTCAGCCTTGGTGAGGTCTACCCTGTCCTGCTGCGCCAGGCGATATTTGAAGAAGTCTAAAGCGACCTGCGGGAACAGCGCATAGGACAGAACGTCCTCATCCTGCTGCTTCCACGGTGCGACTTCTTTCTCGAGCTTCTCGAGACCGGGTGCAATGAGGTCTGCCGGACGGCAGGTGATGCGCTCCTGATCGCCGATGACTTTCTTCACGACATCCGGATTCATGGGACGCAGAGTCTGGCCGTACTTGCCGGCGACAAGGTCCTTGGTCTGGATCGGAGCGATCTTGTAGCGCTCGCCCATAAGGACGTTCATGACCGCCTGGGTCCCTACGATCTGGGAAGAAGGTGTAACGAGCGGGGGCTCGCCGAGGTCTTTTCTTACCCTCGGGACTTCTTCGAGCACTTCGGTCAGCTTGTCTGCCGCGCCCTGCTCGGAGAGCTGGCTCACCATGTTGGAGAGCATGCCGCCGGGAACCTGGTAGAGAAGCGTACGGATGTTGACGCCGAGCACCTTGGTGGACATAAGGCCGTTCTCGAGGCACTGGTCGCGATAAGGTGTGAAGTAGTCCGCGATCTCCTTGAGCGCTGACTGGGAGAGCCCTGTGTCGCGGTCCGTTCCCTGCAGAGCGCCGACCATGACCTCCGTCGCGGGCTGGGACGTTCCCAGTGCGAAGGGGCTGATCGCGCAGTCAATGATATCCACGCCCGCCTCGGCTGCCTTGAGGTACGCCATGGATCCGCAGCCGGAGGTGTAATGAGTGTGAAGATCGATAGGAAGAGATGTCGAAGCCTTCAGTGTGCGGACAAGTTTCTCTGCCGCATAGGGAAGAAGAAGGCCGGACATGTCCTTGATGCAGATGGAATCCGCGCCGAGATCCTCGATGCGCTTAGCGATATCTGCCCAGTATTCATCCGTGTAAGCCTCGCCCAGTGTATAGGCCAGCGCGATCTGCGCATGCCCGCCCTCGCGCTTGGTGGCGCGCACTGCGGTCTCCAGATTGCGAAGATCATTGAGGCAGTCAAAGATGCGGATGATATCAATGCCGTTCGCGATGGACTTTTCTACAAAGTATTCAACGACGTCATCCGGATAGTTTGCGTATCCCAGAAGGTTCTGCCCGCGGAGCAGCATCTGGAGTTTGGTCTTTTTAAATCCGTCGCGGAGCTTGCGAAGGCGATCCCACGGATCTTCCTTGAGGAAGCGAAGGCATGCGTCAAATGTTGCGCCGCCCCAGCATTCAACAGCATAATAGCCGATCTCGTCCATCTTTCCGATGATGGGAAGCATCTCCGATGTGGGCATTCTGGTCGCGATCAGAGACTGATGAGCGTCGCGCAGGACGGTCTCTGTGATCTTAAGCGGCTTTTTGATTGTGTTTTCAGACATTTTGATCTCCTATTTTTCGTAATAACCGTAATAAGCGGCGCTGCCGCAGGCAGCGCCGCATGCCGCAGCTAATAACAACGATTACACAATTCCGAACACAGCCATGAACACACCGGCCACGACTGCCGTACCGATAACGCCGGCAACGTTGGGACCCATAGCGTGCATGAGCAGGAAGTTGGACGGATCGAACTCCGCGCCGACCTTCTGCGAGACACGCGCCGCCATAGGAACGGCCGACACGCCCGCGGAGCCGATCAGCGGATTGATCTTGCCGCCGGTCGCGGCGCACATGATCAGGCCGAACAGACAGCCTGCCGCCGTACCGAACGAGAATGCGATCAGTCCGAGTGCCACGATCTTAAGTGTCGCGGCATTTAAGAATGCCTCTGCGCTCGTCGTCGCGCCGACGGAAGTGCCCAGAAGGATAACGACGATGTACATCAGCGCATTGGATGCCGTTTCCGTCAGCTGGCGGACAACGCCGCACTCACGGAAAAGGTTGCCCAGCATCAGCATTCCGACCAGCGGAGCTGTCGTGGGAAGGATCATGCAGACGACGATCGTTGTGATGATCGGGAAGAGGATCTTCTCGAGCTTGGAAACGGGACGAAGCTGCTGCATCCTGATCGTACGCTTCTCACCCCTGACCATAGCCTTCATGATAGGCGGCTGGATGATCGGGACAAGAGACATATAAGAATACGCCGCAACGGCGATGGGGCCCAGGAGTTCCGTCTGGCCGAGCTTAGAGCACAGGAAGATGGAAGTCGGACCGTCCGCGCCGCCGATGATGGAAATGGCGGCTGCAGCCTTGCCGTTGAATCCGAGCGCGATCGCGCCGAAGTAGGCTGCAAAAATACCGAACTGGGCAGCTGCGCCGAGCAGGAAGCTCATGGGGTTCGCGATCAGGGGACCGAAGTCCGTCATCGCGCCTACGCCCATGAAGATCAGCGACGGCAGGATCGCCCATTCGTCCAGTGTGAAGAAATAGTACAGAAGTCCGCCCGGTGATCCGTCCGCAGGTCTTGCCATGATATCGGGATAGATATTGACAAGCAGCATGCCGAACGCGATCGGAACCAGAAGCAGGGGCTCAAAATCGTGCGCGATCGCCAGATAGAGGAAGATAAGCGCGACGACGATCATGAGGTAATTCCCCCAGGTCAGGTTCAGAAAGGCAGTCTGGTGCACCAGGTTGGATAATGTATTGGTAATATAATCCATTCGATGCCTCCGTTTGGTCTGCGGAACATCATGCACAAAAGCACTTGATCCGCAGGTAAATAGTCAGAGATCGTCTATGATCATTTTCCTTCAGCAGAAAAGGATCAGTCGACTGTTGCCAGAAGATCACCTGCCTCTACGGGATCGCCGACATGGCAGTCGATGGAAGCAACTGTGCCGCTGACAGGGGAGACCATGGGGATTTCCATCTTCATAGCTTCGAGAATGATGATCGCATCGCCCTTGTTGACCTTATCGCCAACGTTCTTCTCGATCTTGAAGACCTTGCCTGCTGCACCTGCCTCGATCTTGTTCGCGCCGCCTGCTGCGGGAGCTGCTGCAGGAGCGGGAGCCGGTTCTGCTGCGGGAGCGGGTGCCGGAGCTGCTGCCGGAGCGGGAGCCGGTGCTGCTGCGGGAGCTGCGATCGGAGCGTATGCTACGGGAGCAGCGCCTGCTGCGCCTTCTTCAACAGTAACTGCATATGCAACACCATTAACAGTAATCGTATAGTTCTTCATGATTTTCCCTTTCTTGATATATATGGTTTTATTTGATCTACAGGTTACAGATTATAGATTACAAGAAGTAATCTTTATTATCAAGTATCTGTCAAAATACTGCTCCGGGCACCTGATCAGGCGACATGCTTCCTGGACTTGCGGATCCTGCGCGCCGCAAAGTTCTTGGCGCTGGGTACGCCGCTGAAAGTCTTCTCTTCGCTTGCGGCGATCGCAGCCGCGATCACAGCCATCACTTCAGGCGAGACGTCGCTGTCCTCATAAGCGGCAACTGCCGCCGACAAAACGGCCATCAGCTCCGGATCATCCCCTGCCGCCACAGCTTCTGCAGGTTCCGGTGCTGCCTCTGCCTTTTCAGGTTCGGGAGCGGGTGCCGGTGCCGGAGTGCTTTTCTTCGGCGCTTCTTTCGGCTTGCTGAATGCACCGCTCAGGATTTTGCCCATGAGGGAAATGATCAGCGAGAGAAAGATCAGCACCACGAAGGTCGTGCCCATTCCCAACAAAGTGTTGAGAGCGGCCTCTTTAATCAATTCCATAGAGTCTCCTCCTTACAACTTGCTGGCGTGCTTCCTCGCGGGCGTCTGCTCACGCTTCGTATAAAGGATCTCCAAAGCGCCGATCAGATATCTGCGGATATCCTTGGGCTCTACGATCTGATCCACAAGGTTGCGTCCCGCCGCGGTGTCAATGCTGTTCTGCATATCCTCGTAGAACTTCTTGACTTCCTCGTACTCTTCCGGAGGCGCGTCTTTGCTGATGACTTTCGCTGCGACTGCAGCATCCATGATTCCGACCGATGCCGTCGGGAAGGCGATCGTGAAGTCAGCGCCGGCTCCCTTGGGATTCATGATCGCAAAAGCACTGCCGTACGCCTGTTTCGTGATCACATTGATCTTGGGAACAGTCGCGCTCACAAGGGCCAATGTAAACCTGGATGCTGTCTTGCCCATGCGGTTCTCGTTCTCGATCGTGGAAGCATAACCGGTCGCGTTTGTAAACGTAATGATCGGAATGCCAAACGCATCGCAGAAGCAGGTAAGGCTCGCCGCTTTCGCGCAGCCTTCCGTGGTCAGGAGCGGATCGCGGTTTCCGATGACGCCGACCGTCGTGCCGCCAAAGCGTGCAAATCCGACTGCCATGTCAGGCGCATAGTCCGCCTTAAGTTCAAAGAACTTGCCGTTATCAGCCGCCTCCTTCAGGATCTCGTCAATGTCCGTAGGCGCATTGGTGAGACCGGAGCAGTCGCGGTTCATCTCATCCTCGTTCTCCTCGAATGCCTCATCCTCGTAGTTGGACGGAATCAGACCGACCAGCTCGCGGATCTTGGAGATGACCTCAGCCTCGCTGCCGACATAATCCACGACGCCGGCTTTCGCGCGGCACTTGGCAGCAGCCGTATCATTTTCTTCTTCATGATTGCCTGCCAGCGTATTGGGCGCATTGACAAACATCCGTGCATTTTCTTCCATCATCGTGAAGTCCGACATGGAAGCTTCCAGGGCGAGTCCGCCGCCGCAGTTTCCGAAGACCGCCGTGATCTGCGGAACAACGCCGGATGCCTTCGCGTGACTCGCGTAGATCTGGGCAAACGCGTTGAGGGCGTCCACGCCTTCCTGAAGACGTAAGCCGGCGCTGTCAATAAGCCCGATCACCGGTGCGCCGATGCGGACCGCAAGATCATAGATCCCCGCGATCTTGAGCGCATGCACTTCGCCGATGCTTCCGCCGAGGATGGTGGAATCCTGGCTGAACACGCAGACGGGCTTGTCATTGATCACGCCGTAGCCGGTGATGACACCGTCGCTCAGCGTCCCGACAGGCTCCGGGTTGAGCTCAGTTGCCCTTGCGCGGGCATTGGCTCCGATCTCCACGAAGCTGCTCTCGTCGAGCAGAGAATGGACTCTCTGTCTCGCTGCAGATATACTGCTCATATACTTCACCTCACATTCCGGAACGCCGCTTGCACATTCCTCTTTCGATAATCAGCTTTCCCCCTCCTTCGCGCCCTGTTTCCCGGCGCGAAGAATTCTTATAAGATGATACTCTCAGAATCATGGAGACCGGCGGCGTTCCTGTGCCGGTCTCTGACAACATGTACCATTTGCCTGTCTATATTTTAACCAACGTGCTAGACTCATTCAACCGAAAAAAAATCAATATTGGATCCGTTCGGTCGTCTGTGTACCGGCGCCGTCGTCATATAACCGTAAACGGCAGCCTGATTCGATACCGGAATCAGGCTGCCGCGCTACCCCGGAATCTTCTCAACACCAGAAGCTCAAGAAATCCTCCCAGAGTTTATGTATGAGGTTTTATCCTACTGCGAGGACGTCTGCGAACGCCTGAAGGGCAGTACGCGCCTGACCGAAGTCGCGCATCTGCTGGTCAATACCGAGCTTGATGTGCGGGATGCCCTGCGCATCGAGTTCTTTCTTAAGGTAAGGATATTCCATTTCCTCAGGATCGCAGAACTGCTGCATGAACAGGACAAGTCCGTCCGCGCCGCTGTCCTTGACAAGCTGTGCGACGAATTCCGCACGGCGGTTCTTGGAGGACTGCGGATCATACAGAAGCACATCGTGGTCGCGGTTCGCGAACTGTTTCGCCAGCGCCATCATCGGATCTGCGTCGTCCGGGATATCTGTCTTGAACGTGCGGCTCTCATGCGCAACGTCGTCTGCCACGATCGCGATCTTATAGTCATCGAAGATCTGCAGCAGGATCGGGTTATCAAAGATGATGCCGGAAACAACGACCTTGGTTCCGGGCCAGTCGCAGGCGGGAAGAGCCTCAATCTTGTCGTTGAGCTCTTTCAGCATTGCGCAGTACTCATCCTTGAGCATGAACCAGCCAGCCTTCAGAACTGCGGAGCGGCGGACAGCCGTGACTACATCCGGATGCTCTCCGGCAAGCTTCACGAAGCGGCGCTGCTGCACGTGGCATGCATTGTAGACCTTGATGGCCGCGCGGATATCGTCGTCCGTGATCGGCTTTCCTGCGATCTCTTCCAGTTTCTTGCGGATGTTCGTATACTGGCTGACCGTAAAGGTAAGACCGTTCAGATCGAAACGATTCTGCGGATGTGCCAGGAAGATGACCGGCATCTTGTCGCTCATGGAGACACGGATATTCTGGCTCATAGGGCGAAGGGTATCACAGATGGTAGGTGTGATCACGCCGTCCAGGCCATCCATTGTGCCGTCCAGCAGCATCTCGACTGCAAGCTGCGCGATCGTGCAGTAGAAGGTCGCGCAGTACTCTTTCGCTCTGCTGATGGTCTTCTTGTTGGAGCCCCACATGCCGAAGGGGACCATTCCCGCCGCGTAAACGAGTTCTTCCGGTGCATAGTAGGGAAGGACGCCGATAGCCTTTTTCCCCTGTGCCTTGTAGGCGCTAAGCTGAGCAGCGGGAGACTTTGAAATCTGATCAAATTTCTCGAATAAAGTATTCATATTGTCTTCTCCCTCCTTCCTTATTCTTTTGCAAGCCTGTTTGCTTCCATGGCCTCGACAAGGCCCTGTACGCGCGTCTCATACTGTGCTTCGTTGAAGTTTCTGGGATCGGCCTGGTCGCCGTCGAAGCCTGCGCAGGGGATTCCCAGATCAGCGGTGAAGCGTCTCTGCATTTCTGCCATATATCCGCTCCAGGGCTTGCAGCTGCGGTTGTAGTGGACCAGCACGCCGTCGACCTTGTTGTCGCGGCAGATGCCTTCACGCCAGTCGACGCCCTGCTCGATACATACGGAGTTGGGTGCCTTGCAGTATGCGCGGACCATCTCGTCCATTCCGTTGTAAACGAAACCGAAAGCGGGCGCGTAAACGACAGCAGTGACATTGACGCCGTTCTTCTTCAGAGGACGGAACAGAGCGGGGAGTTTCGGCCAGCAGGGGATACCCTCGAACATGACACGATACTGTTCCGGGAACGGAAGCGTGCTCTTTCCGGTCTTGACGTTCTCTTCCAGCTCGGTAGCAAGAAGCTCAAATGCTTCTGCCGCCGCAAGACGGCCGCGTGCGGTAACGACGTCAGCCATGTGGTTGAAGAGATCGAAGCCGCTCATCGGGGCGGGCTTGTACTGCAGGTAATCGCAGACCTTCAGCCATGCCTTTGCAGTGCGGTTCGCGTTCGCGCAGGCGTCCTCGAATTTCTTCTCGTCGAACTTCTTGCCGCTGATCTTCTCGAGCTGCTCGATCGCCTTGTCGAACTGGCCGCGGATGTAAGCGACATAAGTATCATCGACTTCTACAGTATTGTTGTAAGGAATGTCGATCATGACAAGCGGGATATCGTGCATACGCGCGATGTTCTCATACCACTTGGTCATGCAGTTGCAGATATTGTTGCAGCACAGAACGAAGTCAGGCATAGGCATCTGCATCTGGCGATAGGGCTTGATCGCCGCAAGCCTCTTCTCTTTCTCTTCACCCTCAGGCATTGCCCAGATCTCATTGATGTCAACGAGCTCCGTATAGGGCTTCTCTGTCTCGGGGTTGATCACGTACTCGAGCGTCTCGGGATCAAGCTTCTTCGCAGCGCGCTTGCCGGCCGCGTAAGCCAGACTGATCCTCGCGTATCCGCAGATATCGTTATCAAAAGCCAGATCTTCCGCCGCCTGGCACATGATCTCGCCGTCGCGGTTCGCCGCGATACCTGCCGCCTGGTTCTCGGGATAGCAGACATTCAGATCAAATGCCGCCGCAAGCTCGCAGGGGAACTTGGAAGAAGACCAGCCTACAGGCTTGCCCTGTTTCTTCGCTTCTCTTGCCTCCGCGTAAACATCTTCGACGACCTGCCGGAGCGCTTTTACGCCGGGGCTGACTTCCTTTGCCATAATATACTCCTTTCTGAGGCACATCGGCGCCTCGCTGTTATTACTTCGCTGCTTTTGCTGCCCGTTTCTTGGCGATCTGCGCCGCGAACAGGGCCGCGCCGAGCGCGCCGTTGTACTGGGTGAGCGGGGACGTATGGATCTCAACACCGAGTTCGTCCTGCAGTGCGTCCACGATCCCGCGGTTCTGTGCGACACCGCCTGTCATGACGACATCGTCCTGTACGCCTATGCGGCGCGCAAGGCCTGTCACGCGGTGCGCCACCGAGCGGTGGATCCCGGCAATGATATCCTTTTTATCCGTCGCGTTCGCGAGCTGGCTGATGACTTCGCTTTCCGCGAAGACCGTGCAGGTGGAGCTGATCTCTACGCGCCTTGTAGACTGCGCGCCGAGTTCTCCGAGCTGCGCGACCTTGACCTCAAGCACGCGCGCCATGACGTCCAGAAAGCGTCCCGTACCCGCGGCACACTTATCATTCATCTGGAAATTGGTCATCGCGCCGTTGTCGATATGCATTACCTTGACGTCCTGCCCGCCAATGTCGATGACGGTGTGGACCTTCGGGAACAGGTAATACGCGCCGCGCGCGTGGCATGACAGCTCGCTCATCTGCTTGTCCGCAAGTCCCATCAGGGAATTCCGGCCGTAACCGGTCGCCAGCGTGTAATCAAGATCCTGTTCGGACATTCCGGCCTTCTCGAGAACGATCTCGATCGCCCTCTTAGGCCCGCTCGTTCCGGCGCCGACATCGATCAGGGACTTCGCGACGATCTCCTCGCCGTTCTTCATAATGATGCATTTCGAAGCTGTGGAACCGACATCGATCCCAAGCGTATAAATATCACCCATCGGACAGGCTCTCCTTTATAGAATAAGTAAGGATGACCCGTGTGCCGCGCTGCCGCAGCACACGGTGCTCATCTGTATTTTGCCTTATGCAGCTTCGGATCGGTCTGATCCGTTCATGCCGCCCGATCACTTGTGAAGGTGATCGTAATCGCGGATGATACGAGGCAGGATCATCTGGTGAGGCGGGCAGATCCCCTTCGGGTTCTGGTAAGCCGCATCCGTGAACGCCTGCACGTAATTGCGGAGCTTAGGCATATCGACGACTTCGTCGACCATACCCATCTTCGCGCAGAACGCGGGGCTGGACTTCTCGTTGTACTCCTGGATGAGCTTGTTCATCTTGTCGATGGTGCCCTGCAGATCCTTGCCGGTATCCTGATCCTTGACGAGACGGCGGCTGTACATAGCGCCTGCCGCGGTCTTGCCGTACATAACGTTGATCTCCGTCGCAGCAGTTCCGAGCGAGAAGACGTTGTTGTCATTGCCCTGCGGTCCGCCCAGGACGTAATGCGCTGCGGCAGTACCCTTGCGGAGCGTGATCTCAAGCATCTTGAGTCCGCTGTTCTGGATGGAGTAGATAAGGCTCTGGCCAAGGCCGAGGAGCTCAGCCTTCTCCGCTTCATTGTCGACGTCGATACCGGTCGTATCCTGTACCCAGAGCATCGGGATCTTATCTCTGGAGCAGAGAGTTACGAACTCGTTCATCTTGATCAGGCCCTGGCGATAGAGCTTGCCGCCCATGCCCATAGCGCCTTTTCCGCGGTACTCGGGATAGTCCGTGAAGCCCTGCATGAAGAGCGGGCCCTGGCGGTTCGCGACGACACCGATCAGAAGGCCGTTGACCTTCGCGAGGCCGGTGATCATTTCCGGGCCGTAATCCTTCTTGAACTCCATGAATTCGCCGCCGTCGACCAGCGCTGCGAGCACTGCGTACATATCATAGAACTGACGTGTGTTCCTGGTGACGATGTCATAGAGCTTATCGCCTGCGATGCCTGCTTCCTTGGGAGCGTCCACGCGGAAGAACTCAAGGTTGTAAGCGGGAATGTAATCCATATACTTCTTGATCGCGTCGATGACGCCGGTCTCCTCATCGTAGACTTCACGGAAGAAGCCTGTCTCGCCGTGGTGGATCGAGACGGATCCCGGAGGATCCACGCGGAGCTTGCGGGTCGATTCGATCATGTCCAGCGCGCCCTGCATATCCACGAGCGGGTTGGAATCCATGCCGCCGACGATGCCTGCGCCGCCGACCGCCATATTGGCGTCCTTATGCGCGATCAGGATCGTAGGGCTGATGCTGTGGTATCCGCCGCCTGCCGGGTTCGTGCCGTAGATACCTACGATGACCGGGATGCCCAGCTGGTTCAGCTCGGAATTGCGGAAGAAAGGCGTGCCGCCGCCGCGGCGGTTCGGATACACCTTCTCCTGCTCGTCGAGCTTAACGCCGGAGCAGTTGAGCAGGTAGATCAGCGGGATGCCGAGGAGCTTGGCGGTGTCACTGCCGCGGAGAAGGTTCTCCGCCTGGCCGGCGACCCATGCGCCTGCGAGCTTCTTGTTGTCGGATGCGATGATGACTGCCCATTTTCCGTGAACACGGCCGAGGCCCTTGATGATGCCGGTGTTGACGACGCCGATCTTCTCCTGGTCGTTGTTGGCGGGATTGTAAAGGCTGTTAAGGGGAAGGAATGTTCCCTCGTCTACCAGATAGTGGACGCGCTCCATAGCGGTCATCTGGCCCTTTTTGTGGATGCCTGCGTCCGGAACGCCGGCATCAATGAGTTTCTGAGCCTGCTCGTGCAGCTCTTTCTCGATTCCCTGCAGCTCTTCCCTGTTCGCTTCGTTCGGAGCGACATCACCTGTCCAGATCTTGTGCATATAGCGGAAATATCTGGGCATCGAATAGTCGTGCGGGGCCTCTGCGGGAGCCGGCTCGGGAGCCGGTGCGGGGGCTTCTTCTACTTTTACTTCTGCCTCGGGAGCCTTAACTTCCGGTGCGGGCGCCGGTGCAGGCTCTGCAGGTTTCTTTTTTCCAAATCCAAACATCTGTAATCTCCCTCTTTAAACCTTATTGAGCTTCACATGGAAGCAGTTACTGCTTCGGAACTTTGATGAAAGCCTGGCCGGGATCGATCTCTTCGCGGATCAGCCTGATGATCTCGGGCGAAGGTCCTTCCATGAGCTCTGCGCGGGATACGTCGACTTCGAATCCCGTGTTCTCCAGGACCATCTCCGGGCTGGAGAAAGGATAGTAGTAAGCCAGGTACATTCTCTTGGTATCCTCGTCGAACTTCATGATACCGAGATCCGTAACGACCATCTGAGGTCCGCGGTTGCCGGGAAGGCCTGCGCGCTCACGTCCGCCGGGGCCGTCCATCCAGCCGCAGCTGGTGATGTAGTCGATCTTGTCCATGAAGCGGCGTTTCTGGTGCTGCATCATGATGATCGTGTTGCAGTAGGTGGCGATGCCGTTCGCGCCGCCGGAACCCGTGAAGCGGGTCACAGGGTTGTGGTAATCGCCGATGCTCGTGGAGTTGACGTTTCCGTAAGGGTCGATCTGTGCGCCGCCGATGAAAGCGATCAGACGCTCCTCGTCGTGCAGCCACTCATTGGCCTCGAAGCCTACGAATCTTACGTTGGGCCACTGGATCGCGCAGTGCGCCATGAAGCGAAGGTCGCCGACGGAACGGGGAACTTCGACGGGATCGCAGTCCATCAGGCCGCTCTCGACGATCGGATGGCAGCTGGGGCATACTGCGCGCTTCGCGAGGGAAGCACCGATCAGCGGAAGGCCCGTGCCGACGATGACGATCTGGTTCTCTTTGATATTCTTTGCAATGGCATATGCCTGCATTTCCTGTTTGGTATATTTCGTGTAATCCATTGTTTACCTCCGGTACAGAGCTGTTAAACTTAGCCGGGCGCACTATTGGCCGCGCCGGACAGTCTGTTGTTTGCAACCATCAAGGGAATATTATCCGCAGCCGTCTTTATTTTGACACCGAATATCCCAGTCCGGGAACTACGCGGAGAGCTGCAAGTCTCGCGCCGCCGATCTTGTTGAGAAGATCATCGTTGTCCTTGACGCTGTAGACCCATTTGTCAAGATAATCCTTAAAGGTCTCCGGATTGACTGGAGCAGTGTAAGGAAGGCCCTTCTTGGCCGCCTTGGCAGCTTCTTTCTCGATCTGCTTCTTCGCATCCTCGGCATCCTGATACTTGGAGGCTTTGTCATATTCCTTGAGGGCAGCGCCGTCGCAGTCATAGTAGTTGTAGCACTGTGAAGGCCATGCGCCGAAAGGAGCGTGGACGACAGCGGAGACGCACTCGCCGAACACCTTGTTGTTCTCGGGATTGCGGCGGATCCACTCATTGCTCACCAGCTCTTCGCAGGTCACGATGACTCTCTTGGCAGCGACCGCTACGTCGACGTCGTGGAACTCATCGCCTTCGATGACGCAGGTGCCGTCCGGAGACGCCTTCTGAACATGGATGACCGCGCAGTCAAGCTTCGGAACGGGAACCGCGACGACTTTCTGTCCGGGCTCGAAAGGATTTTCCATGATCACGAGCTTGTCATTGTCAACCGTGTCAAGAGCCTTGCGCTGTTCCTTGCTGATTCCCCAGAAATCAACAAGACCGGAGCCCGCCATAAGGCGTACCGGCAGGAAAGGAAGGCCCAGGGAAGCTGCGTGCAGCTGCAGCATCAGGACATCCTGTGAATAGTCTTCATAAACAAGCTTGCCGGCTTCGATCGCAGCGCGGAATCTTCTGGAGACGTTGGTATAGCCGGAGTTCGCGGTGTAGCAGTTGATGTACGCTTTCACGCGTCCTTCTCCGATCATCATGTCCCAGTCACCGCCTGCAGGGCCTGCCCATACCGTGAAGTCCGTCTGGCCCTGCCTGAGGATCTCACCTACAACGGCATAGGGCTTTCTGTTGGTCGTAAACCCGCCAAAGCAGATGGTATCTCCGCTCTTGACATACTTTGCGACCGCATCATGCAGGTTCATTACCTTACTCATCTTTCCCTCCTGTAGCCGGAGCGATCCGCCGCGTGTAACATTTGCATTACTCCTTTTGGCGGAAACGCCCCTTTTTCTGAAGCAGTTAAAAGGTTTCATATCTATTAAATATGTTATCACTTTTTACCAAAGCTTTCAAACAGTAAGTACAGAATATTTATGACAGTGCGGAAACTGTGGTGTATGGCGTTATAGTACAAATTTCAACATGACCGGCAAATTGAATTGTGGAAATTCTCAAAAAGAGGCAGGCTTCCGTTTACCTTGAAAATAAACAAAAACCTGCCTGTCTTTTTGGCGGAAACAGAGCTTGCGCGGATCATCATTTTCAACATTGCGCCATGATGCGGTCCGGCCCTTCCCTTTGTGTAATATTCCGTTTACATTTTTAATATTCCGTTTAAATCCTGTTGCGTTCCATCATCCACTTGTATTCGGAGAATTCATCCCTGATCGCCTCGATCATCCCTTTCACATAGTGCGGAAGTTCTATGTCCGCCTGATACGCCAGGGAAATGCGGTTGACGCCCGCGTTCAGGACGCGGAAATTGCAGCAGTCCTCCGGAAGCATCGTTCCCTGCCTGAAATGGTCGTAGATCGTCATGGGCGTGACGACCGCCGCTCCGTCGCCCTCAAGACCCAGCCGGTACAGGAGTTCCGGAAGGTCGCTCTCGAAAATGATCCTGGGCATCACGCCCGCCTGGCGGAATACCTGTTCCAGCGGAACGCGGAGCCTGTTCCCTTTGGGCGGGAACAGCATAGGAATCTCTTTGATCTCCTCGAGCCGTATTCCCTCCGCCTGATATTTCCTGATCATATCCGCGGCCTGATCCCCATAGGTCTCTTCGATGAGGCTGCGCCTGACGATGCACCTGATCTGCTCGTCCACCAGCGGCTCCACCCTGAAGCCTGACATCGGCCTGAGGTCGATCCCCACCATCGCGCTCAGGTCTCCGCGCTGCAGTTCCTCCAGCAGCCTGTCTGTGTTCTTCTCGGAAAAGCGGACTTCAATGTTCGGATACTTCTTATGGAACCTCTTCCATATCCCGCTGCCGAAAATGGCGCTCCTCATATAGGAAATGCCGATCGTCAGATATGCCGCGCTGTTCTTGTTGATATCCGCGAATCCGCTGATCATCATATTCTCCGCCTGCAGGATCTGCCTCGCGTAGAAGACCATGTTCCTGCCCTCGGGAGTCAGTTTGAGCACCGGTTTGCGTTCGAACAGGGTCACCCCGTACTCTTCCTCCAGCCGCCGGATGTGCCCCGACAGGCTCTGCTGCGTGATGAACAGCTTGCGGGCCGCCTTTGTAAAATTCATTTCCTCTACGACTGTCAGAAAAATGGAAAAGGAATTAAAAGTCATTTCGGGCTCCGTTTCATGGATGCGGGCTGGCCGCCCTTTGCGGTCGATCGTTCATTTATATTTTATCGTCAAAATAGTGCCGTCACAAGAACTTATCGTCATCCGGCAGTCAGAAATCAGGGAGAAACTTCCCGTCCTAAAGAAGTACTGCATTCCCAGCGCAGTCGTAGGCGGCACGATCTTCTCGATCCTCA